>JBHHWG010000089.1:0-9039 GCA_046756385.1 Sphingomonadales bacterium
CCCGGCTGGCGACCGCCCGTCAGTTCGATATAGACCATCGCCAGCAGCTCGGCGCCCAACAGCACAAACAGCCCCGCCGCGTTGAAAAAGGCCAGAATCAGGAACAGCACCGAGTGCACCGGATTGCGCGCGGACACCACCATGACGCCCGACGCCACGGCGACGGCTGCAAACAGGTAAAAGCTCAAGCTCTCTATCATTTCGGTTCCCGTTCAGACGGCTGATTCAGTTCCTGGCGCCGCGTTTAGCGGTAGGGGGCGTCCGCCGCGAGGCGAACCGCCAACTCACGCTCCCAGCGATCCCCGTTCGCCAGCAGCTTTGCTTTGTCGTACAGAAGTTCCTCGCGGGTCTCGGTCGCGAATTCGAAATTCGGACCCTCCACGATGGCATCGACCGGACAGGCTTCCTCGCAGAAACCGCAATAGATGCATTTGGTCATGTCGATGTCGTAGCGCGTGGTCCGGCGCGACCCGTCCTCGCGCGGCGCGGCCTCGATCGTAATGGCCTGCGCCGGGCAGGTCGCCTCGCACAATTTACAGGCGATACACCGTTCCTCGCCGTTGGGATAGCGCCGAAGGGCATGCTCACCCCTGAAGCGCGGCGACAACGGCCCCTTTTCGTAGGGGTAATTGATCGTCACCTTGGGCCTGAAGAAATATTTCAGGGTCAGCCACATCGCCGAAACGAATTCGCCGAGCAACATGGCGCGCATGGCGCGGTTGAGAATACTCATGCCCTCGCCCTCCCTAGGCCGGCAGCCAGTCGAAAGCGACCAGCACCCCGGCGGTGAAAACAACCCAGAACAGGGATGCCGGAAGGAACACCTTCCATCCCAAACGCATCAGCTGATCGTAGCGGTAGCGCGGCACCGTCGCCTTGACCCACGAGAACACGAAGAACATGAACCCGATCTTGGCCAGCAGCCAAAGCGGCCCCGGTATCCAGGTGAAAATCGCCCAATCCGCCGGCGGCAGCCAGCCGCCGAGGAACAGGATCGACGTCATCGCGCACATTAGAAGAATGTTCGAATATTCCCCCAGCCAGAACAGCGCGAAAGCCATCGAGGAATATTCCACCTGATAACCCGCCACCAGCTCTGCCTCGGCCTCCGGCAGATCGAACGGCGGCCGGTTGGTCTCGGCCAACGCGGAAATCACGAAGATCACGAACATCGGAAACAGTGGAATGGCGAACCAAACCGTCTTTTGCGCCAACACGATGTCGGTAAGGTTCAGCGAACCGACGCACAGCAGCACGGTAATCAGCACGAAGCCGATCGAAACCTCGTAAGACACCATCTGCGCCGCCGACCGCAGCGAACCCAGAAAGGCATATTTCGAGTTACTCGCCCAGCCCGACATCACGATGCCGTACACCCCAAGGGACGACACCGCGAACAGATAGAGGATGCCGACATTCAGATCGGCGAGCACGATGCCCTCGCTCCACGGGATCACCGCCCAGGCAATCAGCGCCAGGGTGAAAGTGATAACCGGCGCGATGAAATACACCCCTTTATTGGCGCTCGCCGGCACCACTGTTTCCTTGACGAACAGCTTCAAGCCATCGGCGAAGGACTGCAACAGACCGAACGGCCCGACCACGTTGGGGCCCCGGCGCATGTGCATGGCGGCCCAGATCTTGCGGTCGAAATAGACGATGAAGGCCACGCTGATCAGCAGCGGAACCACAATCGCGAAAATCTTCAGCAGAATGAAGACGAGCGGCAGCAAATAGAGCGTCCAAAGATCAGCCATCGGTACCCGTCGCTCCCTGTGCTCGCGATGCGGTTGCGCCGCATTCCGTCATGGTTTGAGACGCCCGTGCGATCGGATTGGTGCGATGGAAATCACTGACCGCGGGTTCAAAAGCCCCATCGGTCAGTTCCTCGCCGCCGCCGAACGCGCCCCAACCTGTCCGCTCCACCGTATCGATAGCGCCGAAAGTGGGATGCTGTTCAATCATCAGCCGGTGCAGGCCCTCCCGCGAATCGAACGGTAATTTGTGGCCCAGGACCTCGGAAAGCGCCCGGATCACCGTCCAGTCCTCGCGCGCGTCCCCCGGCGGATGAACCGCCCGAAGACCCTCCTGCACCCGGCCCTCGGTATTAACCCAGAGGGCGTTCTTTTCGGTGTAGGCGGCGCCCGGCAATATGACGTCCGCATGCTTAACCCCGGCATCGCCGTGGCTGCCCTGATAAATCACAAAGGCCTTTTTCAGTCGCTCGGCATCGATTTCATCGGCGCCCAACAAATAGACCAACCCGACATCGCCGCTCTCAGCCCCGTCAAGTATCCCGCCGACATCCTCGCCGCCATCAGCGGGGACGAAGCCGAGATCGAGACCGCCCACCCGCGCCGCGGCCGTATGCAGCACGTTAAAGCCGTTCCAGTTGTCCTGGATCATGCCGAACTTCTCGGCGACGGCGCGCGCCGCCCCCAGGACCGCCGCGCCATCTTCGCGGGCCAACGCCCCCTGCCCGAGGATCAGCATCGGCCGCTCGGCTTTTTCCAGGATCTTGGCAAAGGAATGCCCGCCGTCAAGGATCTCGGCCAGCGTTTGCGGCCCTGCCCCCAGATAGTCGTAATCGTAAGTCAAATCGGCCTGCGAGCCGATGACGCCCACCGGGAAACCGCCGGAAAGCCAGCGCCCGCGCAGCCGGACATTGATGATTGGCGCTTCATGGCGCGGATTTGCGCCGATGATCAGACAGGCATCGGCATCCGCAATCCCGGCGATCGTGGTATTGAACAGATAGCCGGCGCGTTCCGAGGCGTCGAGCGCGGCGCCGTCCTGCCGGCAGTCGATATTCGGCGAGCCCAGATTCCCGAACAGCTCCTTGAGCGCGAACATGGCCTCGACGTCAACAAGGTCACCGGCGATCGCCGCGATTTGCTTGCCCTTGAGCTTTTTGACGCGCTTGGCGATGGCCTGGAATGCTTCCTCCCAGGTCGCTTCCCGGAGCTTGCCGCGAAATCGAACATAGGGCCGGTCGAGCCGCGCCTTGGTCAGGCCGTCACAGGCGAAGCGGGTCTTGTCCGAAATCCACTCCTCATTGACGTCTTCATGAAGCCTGGGCAGAACCCGCATGACCTCCCGCCCGCGCGAATCGACGCGGATGTTGCTGCCGACAGCGTCGTGAACATCGATCGATTCGGTGCGCTTGAGCTCCCACGGCCGCGCGGTAAACGCATAGGGCCTGGAAGTGAGGGCGCCAACCGGACACAGGTCAATCACATTGCCCGACATTTCGGAATTGAGCGACTGTTCAAGGTAAGTCGTGATCTCGGTGCTTTCACCGCGTCCGAGCGCGCCCATCTGGTCCACGCCCGCAATCTCGGTCGCGAAACGCACGCAGCGCGTGCACAGGATGCAGCGGGTCATCACCGTCTTGATCAGCGGACCCATGTATTTTTCCTTGACCGCGCGCTTGCTCTCGGCAAACCGGCTGTCGGCGCCGCCGTAAGCCACCGATTGGTCCTGCAGGTCGCACTCGCCGCCCTGGTCGCACACCGGGCAGTCCAGCGGATGATTGACGAGCATGAACTCCATCACCCCTTCGCGTGCTTTTTTCACTCGCGGCGAGCTGGTGTGGATCACCATATTGTCGCCAGCCGGCATCGAGCAGCTTGCGATCAATTTGGGCGCTTTTTCCATCTCAACCAGGCACATGCGGCAGTTGCCCGAGATCGACAGGCGTTCGTGGTAGCAGAACCGGGGAATTTCTATTCCCAGTTCCTCGCACGCCTGCAGAACCGTCGTACCCGGTTCAACCGTAACTTCCCGGCCGTCAATGGTCAGTGTCGGCATCTTGAACCCCTTACGCAGCCGCGCCCTGGCGCGACTTGTACTCTTCTATCCGGCGCTCGATCACCGGCCGGAAATGCCGGATCAGCCCTTGGATCGGCCATGCGGCCGCATCCCCAAGCGCGCAGATCGTATGCCCCTCGATTTGCTTGGTGACATCAAGCAGCATGTCGATTTCCGAGACCTCCGCGCGGCCCTCGACCAGGCGCTCCATGATCCGCCACATCCAGCCGGTCCCTTCCCGGCATGGTGTGCATTGGCCGCAGCTTTCATGCTTGTAAAACTTCGCCAGCCGCGCGATGGCGCGCACGAGGTCGGTGGACTTGTCCATCACGATCACCGCCGCGGTGCCGAGACCGGACTGCACTTCACGCAGCGAATCAAAATCCATCCGCACGGTGTCGCAGATATCCTTGGGCAACATCGGAACCGACGACCCGCCGGGAATCACCGCCAAAAGATTGTCCCAGCCGCCGCGTACACCGCCTGCGTGCTTTTCGATGAGCTCCTTGAGCGGGATACCCATCTCCTCTTCCACATTGCACGGATTATTGACGTGGCCGGAGATGCAAAAGACCTTGGTGCCGGTGTTGTTGGGCCGGCCGAGATCCGAGAACCACGACGCGCCACGCCTCAGAATGGTCGGCGCGACCGCGATGCTTTCGACATTGTTGACTGTGGTTGGGCAGCCGAAAAGGCCGACATTGGCCGGGAACGGAGGCTTGAGCCGCGGCTGGCCTTTCTTGCCTTCGATGCTCTCGATCAAAGCGGTCTCTTCACCGCAGATATAAGCCCCGGCGCCGCGATGAACGTAGACATGGAAGTCGTATCCCGAACCACAGGCGTTCTTGCCCAAAAGACCGGCATCACAGGCCTCCTGGATCGCCGCCTCCAGGACATTGGCTTCGCGGTGGAATTCACCGCGTATATAGATGTAGGCGGCCACCGCGCCCATCGCGAAACCCGCCACCAGGCAGCCTTCGAGAAGCTTGTGCGGGTCGTGGCGGATGATGTCCCGATCCTTACAGGTGCCGGGCTCGCCCTCGTCGGCATTGACCACCAGATAGGACGGCCTGCCGTCGGATTCCTTGGGCATGAACGACCATTTCAGCCCGGTCGGGAACCCCGCGCCCCCCCGTCCGCGCAGCCCCGAGTTCTTGACCTCGCCAATGATCCAGTCCCGGCCCTTTTTCAGGAACTCCCTGGCGCCGTCCCAATCGCCACGCCGGCGCGCGCCTTCGAGGCGCCAATCCTCGAAGCCGTACAAATTGGTAAAAATTCGATCCTTATCGGCCAGCATCATGCGCCTCCGGACATCGCCTTGCCTCCGAACATCTTCTTGAGCGTGGTCGGGTCACCCGATGGGCAGGACGTCTGACGACCGGTCTGGGAGCCCTCCCTCGGCGTCTCGCCGCGCTTTAACGCTTCCAGGATCCTCTTCACGCTGTCCGCGTCGAGGTCTTCGTAATAATCGTCGTCAATCTGCACGACCGGCGCGTTGACGCAAGCCCCCAGGCACTCAACTTCACCGAGCGAGAATTCACCGTCCCTGGTGGTCTCACCCAGCTCGATGCCCAGCTCCTCACGGCAGGCGGACACGATCTGGTCCGAGCCCCTCAGCCAGCACGGCGTGGTGGTGCACACTTTGACCTGATGCCGCCCCCCGGCCTTGAGCCGGTACATCGAATAAAAGGTCGCGACTTCGTGAACCCGGATGTACGGCATGCCGAGGAAATCACCGATATGATGAATCGCCGCCCGCGGCAGCCATCCGTATTGGCGCTGCGCAAGATCCAGCAGCGGCATCACGGCGCTTTCCTGGCGTCCTTCCGGGTATTTGCCGATTATCGCCTCGGCCCTGGCTTTGTTCTCCGCCGTGAACTCGAAGCATTCGGGCTCGGCGACGCCGTTGCCGGCTGTTTCCATTTGTTTATTCATCGGTCAACCTCGCCGAACACGATGTCGATCGAGCCAAGGATCGCCGGAATATCGGCGATCATGTGGCCACGGGTCAGACTATCCATTGCCTGCATATGAGCGAATCCAGGCGCCCGGATGCGGCACCTGTACGGCTTGTTGCTGCCGTCGGACACCAAATAGACGCCGAACTCGCCCTTGGGCGCTTCCACCGCGGCGTAAACCTCGCCCCCGGGCACGTGGTAGCCCTCGGTGTACAGCTTGAAATGCTGGATCAGGGCTTCCATCGAGCTTTTCATGTCGGCCCGGCGCGGCGGCGTGATCTTATGGTCCACCGATTTGACCGGCCCCTCGGGCATCTCCTCGATCGACTGTTTGATGATGCGCAGCGACTGGCGCATCTCTTCCAGACGGACCACAAACCGATCATAGCAATCGCCGTACTTGGCGACCGGAATATCGAAGTCCATCTTGCCGTAAACGTCATAGGGCTGGGACTTTCGCAAGTCCCACGCCACGCCGCAAGCCCTGAGAGTCGGCCCGGTGAAGGCCCAGTCCATGGCATCGTCAAAGCTGGCCACACCGATATCGACGTTGCGCTGCTTGAAAATCCGGTTTTCGACCAGCAGCGCTTCCATATCCTCCAGCACCTGGGGGAAGGTCTCGCAGAATGTCAGGATATCCTCGGCCAATCCGCCCGGAAGGTCGCGATTGACGCCACCGGGCCGGAAATAGGCCGCGTGCATGCGCGCGCCCGAGACGCGCTCGTAAAAGCCCATAAGCTTTTCGCGCTCCTCGAATCCCCAGAGAATCGGGGTCAGCGCGCCCACGTCCATGGCGTGGGTCGTGATATTCAGGAGGTGATTGAGCACCCGGCTGATTTCGGAAAACAGCACCCGGATGTACTGACCGCGCGCCGGCACCTCGCAGCCCAAAAGCTTTTCCACCGCCAACGCGAAGGCATGCTCCTGGTTCATCGGCGCGACATAGTCGAGGCGGTCGAAATAGGGCACGGACTGCAGATAGGTCTTGTGCTCGATCAGTTTTTCGGTACCGCGATGCAGCAGCCCGATATGGGGATCGAGCCGCTCGACGATTTCACCATCGAGCTCGGCAACCAGGCGCAGAACGCCGTGGGCCGCCGGATGCTGCGGTCCGAAATTGAGATTGTAATTCTTGATCGCGACTTCAGCCATGACGCGCTCAACCCTCCTTTTCGGACCCGGCGTCCGCTTTTTCGTCGCCGGGCAGGACGTACTTCGCGCCCTCCCACGGGCTCATGAAATCAAAGCTGCGGAAATCCTGCGCCAAACTCACCGGCTCATAGACCACCCGCTTTTGCTCTTCGGAATAGCGCACTTCGACATAACCCGTGAGCGGGAAGTCCTTGCGCAGCGGGTGCCCTTGAAAACCATAGTCGGTCAGTATGCGTCTCAGATCCGGGTGGCCGGAAAACAGCACCCCGTACATGTCCCAGACCTCACGCTCCAACCAGTTCGCGGTGCTGAAAACGCCGGACGCCGAAGGCACCGGAGTATTCTCATCGGCCTCGATCTTGACCCTGATGCGCATATTGTGGCGCAGCGACAGCAGGTGATAGACGACATCGAACCGGCAGGACCGCTCGGGATAATCCGCGCCGCATAGGTCGATCAGCTGCCTGAAGTGGCAATTGGCATCGTCCCTGACGAACTTGAGCACCCGGCAGATGTGGTCGGCCCGCGCGCAGAGCGTCAGCTCCCCGGTCTCGACCACGAAGCCGGTGACTTCGTTCTCCAGCGAATCGGCGATGTATTTTCCAAGCTCGCGCAACGCTTCGTCCATCAGATCATCATTCCGGATTATTGCCTGGGTGGGTGTTGTTGAGGCCGGCCATTAACGGGCGATCGTTCCGGTCCGGCGAATTTTGCGCTGTAGCTGCAAGATGCCGTAGAGCAAAGCCTCCGCCGTTGGCGGGCAGCCGGGAACGTAAATGTCCACTGGAACAATTCGGTCGCAACCGCGCACCACGGAATAGGAATAGTGATAATAGCCGCCGCCATTGGCGCAACTGCCCATCGAGATCACATAGCGTGGCTCGGCCATCTGGTCGTAGACCTTGCGCATCGCCGGCGCCATCTTGTTGGTCAGCGTGCCCGCGACGATCATCACGTCCGATTGACGGGGGCTGGCGCGAGGCGCGGCGCCAAAGCGTTCAAGATCATACCGCGGCATGCTGGTGTGCATCATCTCGACGGCGCAACAGGCAAGCCCGAAGGTCATCCACCATAACGACCCGGTCCGGGCCCAGTTGATGACGTCATCGACCTTGGCGACGACGAAACCCTTGTCACTCAGCTCGTCCGACAAGGTCCTGAAGCCAGGATCGGTCAGGGCCAGCGCGGTGTCCGCGCGGCTCGGCTCAGGCGTGTTTACTCCCATTCCAGAGCCCCTTTCCGCCACTCATAAATAAACCCGACCGTGAGGATCCCCAGGAACACGACCATCGACCAAAAGCCGAACAGGCCAATATCGCCAAGCGTGATCGCCCAGGGGAACAGGAACGCGACCTCAAGGTCGAAAATTATGAACAGGATCGCCACCAGATAAAACCGCACATCGAACTGGGCGCGGGCGTCCTCAAACGCCTCGAACCCGCACTCATAGGCCGACAGCTTTTCGGGATCGGGCCGCTGATCGGCGAATATATAAGCGAGGGCGATGAACGCCGAGGAAAGAACGATGGCCACACCCAGGAAGATGAGGATCGGCAAATATTCCGCTAACAATTCATCCATGTTGATTCCTTGCGGATACGCAAACCGTCACAAAAAAACAGAATTTTTCACAGCGACGCCTTTTCCCGCCGAATGGCAGGCTGCCGACAGGCCCACGTGATTCGGCGCGCAGTATAGTGCGGCATTTTCGCGATTGAAAGGACCGATTGCAGGTTACTGCAAGCAAGTTTAACGGCCTTTGCGGCACATGAACGGCATTCATGAACCGATCGACGGTTGCGGTGCTAAGTAGCGGAATGTCCAAGGAAAATGGCGGGAGTGACGAGACTCGAACTCGCGACCTCTGGCGTGACAGGCCAGCGCTCTAACCAACTGAGCTACACCCCCAACCGTTTGGGTGCGCCTGATTTACGGCAGCGCCGCCCCTCTGTCAAGCGGCCCGACCCCAGCCAGGCGGTTTTTTTTCAAACCGGATCATTTTAACACCAAGGCTCATTAAGCATGAGCCTTTTACCCGCGTTCAAGCGCCACGCGGGCTGCGCTCCCCTTGGTCGCTAGTTGTGGAGTCTCACCAGGTTGTTCACGGCGAGGCCTAATC
>JBHHWG010000090.1:0-8983 GCA_046756385.1 Sphingomonadales bacterium
GGTCCCAACCTTCCTGCTTAAGCTTGAGGGCTTCTTTCAGCCAGGCATCGCTGTCCTGTGCCAATGAAGGGGCGCTGATCGTCATCAGGCAAAGGGAAATCAGAAGGCGCAGCAATTGCGTTTCCTCCATATCAGGTAGCCGAAATCTTCTCCGGTCAGGGGATGTTCCTTGCCCGATTCATAGGGAACCGAACTGGCGCCAAGGGGATTGCAGGCGAGACGTCCGCTGGTCATAGCGACCGGATTGGTTTGTTGGGTGCGCCACTCGGTTTTTTTCAGGACCGGGCGGGGAACCTTCCGGCACAGGGCTTCAGTGCCGGAGGTGCCCAGCAACACGAACTCCCGGCCCAGCTTGTAGGCCATGCGTTCGGTCGCCATGAGGGAGGACTGGATCGACCCCACATGAGCCGAAACGTTGCCGCCAAGCGGATACATGGACCCCTGGCAGCCCGCGCACCAGAACAGCCCGTTAATGGGCAGATTGGCCGTCGCCGCTACACAATCGGCGGCGCAAGCGGCTTGTGCCGCCGGGTTGCCGAACAAAACGGCTTCGGGGTTGAGCAGAAAGGTCAGTTCATCATCAAGCCAGAGCGGGTCAAGCTCGGTGATATAGGCGATGTCGAAGCTCGAATTTGACATGCAGATCGAGTCTGCGAACAGCTCCAAAATGGCGTAGATCGGGTAAACGTACCAATGGACATGCCAGTTCGCGTTATGGGTCTGGCCGCCGCTGCTTTTGGCCTTGGTCTGTCCGGTTCCAATCCCGGCGTCCAGCTCCAGCCCGCCCAGATTGACGAAGCAGTAAGGGCGCTTGGTGATATCGACCAGACGGGCAGGCTCCCAAAAGCCAATGGTGATGCCGATCCGCACAAATGGTGGGTAGGTTACGGGGCAACTGCACAGAATGTTGCCGGGGTTGGGTGGGTCCGGGCGGTCTGAAAAAATCCGGGTTGAGCCAATGCTGATCGGGAAAATGCAATCCCAGCAAATGTCCGTAATCGGATTAACGAACTCGCCCGTGCAGATGCCAGCCTCGGAAGGTTTGGGGGCGGCGAGGACGATCATGCCGGAGAGAAGAAGGAGGAGGGCGAGGCGTTTCATTGGGGGAGGCTCCCCTTGCGCAATTCATAGCAACAAGCTATGATTAGCGAATGTATAAAGTAGCATATAGCAAATTCGCGTTGCGAAACCTCAAGAAACTGCCTATCAATGACAGGCAGCGCATCCGCGCCAAAATTGCAGAATATGCGGTCGATCCAAAAGCCCACGCCCACCAGGTCAAAATGCTTCAGGGGCGCGATGGGTACAGGCTGCGGGTCGGTAAATGGCGCGTTATCTTCGATGTGGACGGCACGGTCCTTGAGGTCATTGAAGTTGGCGCGCGTGGAAGTATTTACAGTTAGGAGTATGACATGATGCCCCATCCGCAATACATTGAGACTCCGGGCGGCGAGCAAATGGTGATCCTGCCGCGCAAAGAGTATGAGCAGTTGTGTGAGGCTGCCGAAGACGCTGATGATGTTCGCGCTTACGACGAGGCCAAGCGGCGGCTGGCTGCGGGCGAGGACGAAATGGTGCCGGGCGAGTTCGCCGACCGTATCCTTGATGGCGAAAACCCGGTTCGGGTTTGGCGCGAATATCGCGGTTTGAGCGTCAAGGAATTGGCCGAAAAGGCGGAAATCAGCGCGGCCTACCTGTCTCAGATCGAGGGAGGCGCTCGTGAAGGTTCGGTTTCGACCATGAAGGCTTTGGCAACGGCGCTCAACCTTGACCTGGACGATCTGGTTTAACTCGTTCATTGCCCGTCCTCCCCGGTCAATGGAAACTCCCGAATGCGAAGGGCGCGGCCTTCCTGTGTGACGGTCGCCGGGACCGTGGTGATGCCGAAGCGATCCGTAATAAGCCCCTTTTGATCAAAATAGAGAGCGCGCTTGTGCTGGCGCATGAGGTTAACGACCGGGCCGCTGGTCAGAATGATCTTGGTCTTTGTCTTGATGCCGAGCGCCCATTCCACCTGCACCGGATCGTCGCCGTTGATGAATGCCAGCGACGTTGAAAGCGGTAAGTAATCGAGCGGATTGACCGCTGTACCGGCTTTGGCGATGACGAGGCCCTGGTGGTCAAGGATGTCCTTGCGCACGGTGATGGAGGGATCGAACAGGCGGCTGCGCTCGACAGTGGCGTTGGTCACGCCCGCGATAGGGTTCGGGTTTTCCACATAAGTGCGGGCACGGGACTTGGCGTCGTCTTGCCACTTCGCCAGCTTGCCGGTTTTCTCAAACTCCGCCGCCTTGCCTTTGATGTAGGCAAGCAGATCGGTTTCTGCGATTTCCCAGACCTGACCACGCACGCCTAAATCCTTGGCCCGAGCCTCAGAACAGGGGAGTAGCGCGGCCAATGACGCGAGCGTCAGGCACAAGGCCGATGCTTTGATAGCGGCTGTCATAACTGTCCCTGTGGTTGGTGTGAACGAAGTAATGCCCCTGCGGTATCCTGCCCGGAGCGACGGTGTGCAGGGGCGCCCCCTTGCGTGAAATTGACTTGGCGATGCCGATTTTCTCTCCGGCGACAAAAACTAATTGGTCGCGAACAGCCACCTCGTCGCCAGCGATCCCGGCGACACGCTTGATAAAGGCGTAGCGGCTGTTCACGTCTTTGGGTGGCTCAAACAGAACGTAATCGCCACGGTTCGGCTTCTGGTCCGTGCGCACCCAAAACAGATGTTGGGGCAAACTCTCCGTCTCGTTCCATGCCAGCTTCACATGCCCGCGCAACCAGTGAACACCGGTCCCCATGAGTGCGAGGGCCAGAAAGCCGGAAAGGACGAAGCGGGTTTTCACTTGGCCAGCCCTTTCTTCACCGCGTCCGTAATGTCCTCAACGCCAGCGATGACGGCGGGGCTAGTCAGAATGATCGAGCCTTGGCGGGCGGACAGACCTTGCAGGGTGTCGTCAAGCTGCTTGGCGAAGGCTTCGGTCTGGGCGCGTTTCTCTTCGTCGGGCAGGTCGCTTTTGGCGGTTTCGGCGATGAAGGTGCGGGCGATGGAGTTGATGTCCGCGGTGACGAGGCGCGGGACGGGGTTGTACATTTCCCACAGGATATTGGCGGCGATGTTGGAGCCGACAAGCAGCAGGGCGATGAGGAACCCCCGGATCAGGGAGCGCAGGGCGGGGTGCAGGGTTGGTTTTTGAGCTTGGTCATTCATGTTTTTTTATCCTTTTGCGGAATGTTCGACGGCCTCAACCAGGGACATGCCCTGCGCCTGAAGCTGTTTGATGTTTTCAAAGTCGTCGGCCGTGGAGGAGTAGAGCTTGACCGAGAAGGGATCGAGCATCAGGCGGCCGATGCCGTAACCGCCGGGGCCGAGGATCATCACCTCGGAATAGTGCGAGCCGGAGCGTTTAAGCGACTTCATGTCGCGCTCCATCGCTTCATCCACGGAGATGCGGCCAGAGTTTTTCAGGAAGTTGATGCTGTCGGCTTTCTGGGCGAGGAAGCAGATCCAGTCGGTGTTCTCATAGGACGCCTGCGCCGCATCGTTTTTGTAATAGTCGTTGACGGTCTGGGTTCCGGTAATCAGCGCCCCGTTGTATTTGCGCGCCCGGCGCGCCACGCCTTCGATGAACACCTTGGAAGCCGGGCCATGCAGCAAGTCCCAGGCTTCGTCGATGAAGATGGCGGACTTGCGGCGGCGATCCCCGTGGTACATGGAGTCAGACGCCAAAAACATCATCATCATCATGACCAGACCTTGCAGGTCTTTGCGGGTTTTGATGCCGGAAAGCTCGAACACGGTCAGGTGAGAGCCGATCTTGAGGGTACATTCACGGATGAACCGATATGGAGTTTTCGCCGTGGCTTAACTGGTGATGCAGGGGATCAATGCTGCGCCAAACCGGGTGTTCGCGCCGGTCTTGCTTCAGGGGTCTTAGCCATTCGTCCATGATGGCCAGGAACTCGTCGGGGCCAAGCGCCTTGGCGGGCGTTCCCAGCCCGGTCATGGACCCCAGCAGATTGCGCCGGGTGGCGGACAGGAGGGCTTTGTTCTTTTCCAGTGAGCCGGGCAAGGAACCCGCCACGAAAATTCGAAAATCCCGCAGCAAATGGGCCGTGTCGGCAAGGGGGGATTTCCAGCCACTTCCGGCGAAGTAGTCGGTGCGTTTGCCGGCCAGCATCCGATAGATATCCGGCGATGTGTCGCGAGCCCTGCACCAATCGTCAAAAATGCCGCCCACATGGGGCGAGGCCCAGCACATGATTTGCAGGGACGATTTATCGGGCATGTTGTCGGAAAATGCCGCCGTCAGCAGGCTGATGGTTTCTTCCGTCGCCCCGGTGAGCGGTGCGACCTCCAGCATGAAACCGCAGGAGGCGCGATTGACGAACAAGCCGCTTTGTTCGTCATAGGCACGATAAGGCAGCAGGTCGATAATCGGTTCATCGACCGGGGGCGGGCCGTGAGGCTCCAGCAACTGGTTGTCGGCAAACAAGCCGCTGATTTTGCGGTTCAGGGCGTCGATGAACGTCATTCGCTCATTCCTTTTGGTGCACCCGTCTTCGGGAACATATGCGTCGGGCTGGTCTGCCAGTCGGCGGGGCGCAGGACTACACGGACGAAGCCGCCTTCGTGGTAGTGGTTGCTCTCGTCAACGAACGGATAGAACCAGACCTTGCCAAGGACTTCCGCCCGGCGAACAGGAGGCGTTTTGAGCGCGAGTTCGGAAGGTTCCGCCGTTTCGATTGCGCCGGTGTCTTTGTCGTCACCTGTCGGGAGGTCGGGAACAGGTTTGTCGTCACCGGCTTGCGTTGCAACAGGTAACGGTGCAACCGAAACGGCGGAGGGGGGAGCTGAGGAGTGGCTGGAGAGTGCGTCGGCTTCCTCAATTGTCGTGCAGGCGCGACCTTGTTGAGCCGGGCAATCCCATTCACCGGAAACATTGGTGTTGGTGGCGGCGCAGCCGGAAAGGGCGAGGATGAAGAGGGCGGGAGAGAGACGGGTCATTGTTTCGCCCCCTGGACGAGTCCATCCTTCAGCCAGTCAATCAGGAACTCCTTGCTGCGAAGCCCGGTGGACGTGGCCCCGTCGCTGCGAACCAGAAACGGTGTGCCGGAGATGCCGTGTTGGGAGGCGAAGGCGGTCGTGCGCTCAAGAACGTCGGTCGTGCAGTTCTCGGCAAACTCGGGACTTGTCGTTTTCCCTGTCAGGCCTTCGGCCTTCCCCGCCTCTTGGTTTTTATAGGCGGCGTGCAGGGCTTTGACTTAGTCCTCGGCGCAGAGGACCGCCTTCGTGGGAGCGACGGATCGCTTCCATAACGTAATCAGATAAGTGTGAACCTCAATCTCGGGGGCATCCTTGAGGATGTCGGCGAGACGCTGGCAATAGGGGCAGTTGATGTCGGTAAAGACAGCCAGCTTGTACTTGCCGCCCTTGTTCTCAATGATCGCCGCATCTTTGGGCAGCTTGTCCCAGGGGATGGAGGTTGATGGAACCTCGACGGCCTTTTCTTCCTTGGGCGCGTAGCCAAGTTCGGCCAACCGTCCGGCGGTGAGATCTTCATGGGTGGTGAGGTCGTACAGCGTGCCTATGATGGAATAGCTGGCAGATTGATCGACATAGAACAGGTTTTTGCCCGTTACCATTTCGTACAATCCGGGGATCGGCGTTTCGCGCAGGGACGTGATTTCCGTATTCGGCAACTTCTCCTTCAAAGCCGCGCGCAGCGCATCCACATCCCCGGCGAAGACAGGCGATGAGCTTGCCATCAAAACACCAGCCCCAAAAATAAGGGATACAAGGGTCCGAGACCCTTGGCGGGCGCGGGCAGAGCCCACATATGGCTTCAGGACATTCATTATCGGCTCTCCCGTTTTACTGTTTTGATCTGGCCTTCAGGGTCCAACTCGACGCCCGCGATGAAGACCAGTTCGACACGGGTTCCCGCCTGCATGACGACAACGGGCTGATATTGTTCGGCGCGTTTGACGAGGTAATCGGCGACCTTGCTTCCGGCGTTGTCGAGCCCCTGGCCGACGCCTCCTTTGAGGATGTCGGTGATTTGTTGCTGTCCGGTGGTGACGCCGACGCCTGTATCAATCACTTGCGGCTGCATGGCCTCGGCGGCCGCGCCGCCAATGCCGCTCACGGCCCCGGCGACGAAGGATTGGGCGACCAATGCGCCCTCGCGGCTGACGACGACACCGCGCACGCCGGCCTTGCCCGCTCCGGCCATGTAGCCCTGGATCTCGGTTTCAAACACCTGACCGTGACGGCGTGAACAGGTCATGGTTTGCAGGCGCACGTAGACCTTTTCCGATGACAGGTCGCCGAATGCGGCCCCGGTTACGGTGCAACCCTCGATGTCGGCGGTCTGACGAGTGGAGCCGAGTGCGGCGGTGACGGCGGGACCGGTAATGTGAAACAGCACCGGGCGCGGATCGGCCTGGGCGTTGAGACCGACGGCGGCGTCCACGCCGCTAATGACCTCGGCGGGCGCGTAGGCTCCAGCCGGGATGTATTGGCTCAAATCCTTGCTGCCACCTTCGCGCTCACCCAGATTGAAGTGAATCAGGTTGGCGGCTTTGGGCGCCTCGCCTGTTCGGGCGTTCGGGTTGGAACGCAGATCGTTCCGTGGCCTGATTTGCGGAGCCAGATCGTTGTGGGCGCGTTCGAACGGGTTATCGGTGATGGCGGCAGGCAGATTGCTCAGGTTGGGAGTGGTGGTCACGCCCGATGCTTGCCCGGTTTGTTGTCCGGTGCCGACTTGTCCTTGCGTGCCTTGCGAGATCGCCGCGACTTGCTCGCGCAGGCGTTCGATCTCCTCAGCCTGCGTATCAATCGCCTGATTGGCGTTTTCTGAAAGCTCTGTGTTGCGCTGGTTAAGGGCTTCATTGTCTTGCTCCAGCTTTTGGCGCTCTTTTTCCAACCGCTTGAGGCGGGCCTCCATATCGGAGAAACGATCTTCCGAGATATCCAGCCAAGAGCGTTCGGCGCGCGCACCTCGGGTCAGGTCGGCGACGATCCGGGTGGTTTCACTGTCGCCGTTATGAACGGAGCGGTTGGAGGGCTCCGCGCTGTCAAAAAACCACATCAGCCCGGCCCCGACGATGACGGCGCAAGCGGCGAAGGCGGCCTTTTGCTGGTTGCTGGTGCGTTGCAGCAGCTCGTTGGCGCGTTTCATGGGCGAGCCTCCGCGCGGCGGCGTACCAGATAAACCGTGGCTTTCGCGCCCGGTTCCAGCTTGCGTTGCGGGATGTAGATTGCCGCTTGATCGGGGCTGTAAAGGTCGCGTTCGTTCAGCGCTGTTGCGGCCTTGCCGGTATTGCGAACCTCAAGGGCGATCCCTTGCAGCGCCGCGCCGGTGATGGCGAACTTACGGGACAGGAGCAGATGGCCGTGAGCGTCGGCGCTTTCTTTCCTGAAGACCTCTTTTTTGTAGCCTGCGGGCAAGTTCGCTTCGCCGATGGTGGATTTCAGCACATCAATGATGGTGGCGTGAAACGGGGTTTTGCTTTCCCAGCTTTGAGCTTCTTTTGAACCGTCAAAAGCGTCTTCATTGCGGATGATGATCTGCTCGGACGGCGCCTTTTCGGGCATCAACAGAAGCTGGTAGGTGAAGCCTTTTTCGGTCGAGATAAACAGATTGATCGGCTTGGAAAGCGGCGCCGCCACGGGCTTGACGTAGATGTCCCAGGTTTCTGAATCGTGGGTAATGTCAACTTCGGGATCGCCGTTGACCATGCGAATGCGGTCTTTGACCAAGCTGATACGGCTGATCTCCTGGGCCGAGACGAGAGCGGTAATCTGCCCGTTGTCCGTCGATTGCTTGATTTGCAGGGCGTGGGCGCTCGTTGACAGAGCTGTGACCGCAAGAAGGGTGAAGATCATCTTCTTCATCATTGCCTTTGCTCCTCTTCAAATCGCGAAAGGGAAAGCCGCCCGGCGGCGTTGTTAAAGCCAATGACATAGGCGACCTGTTCGCTATCGACCTGGGCCTCGCCGATGAAACTCTTGAGAACGCCGGTGACGCGAACGGTCAGCTTTGGGGTGTCGGCGGCGATGGTGGTGGGGTAGAAGGCGGTTGAGAGCTTGCGGGCCTTGATGTCGGTCATCCAGCTATCAAAGTGACGCTTGAACTCGCCGTAAAAGGCGGGGTGGGCGATCTTTAACACCGCATCGCGCACATAATCGGTGGTGCCGGGATGGACATTCAGAAACGTCAACGCCACATCCCGGCCCATGTCTTCGAGATAGGCCGCGTTGACCGTTTCGCCGAGCTGATAGGTTTGCCCGGCGGGGGAGGGTACCAGAATGACGCTTTGCCGCTTGTCGAGGGCGACAAGACCCAACACCAGATTGACCGAAAGGCTCATTCCCATGCCGACCAGCAGCAAGTTGCGCCAGACCGTCACGGTGTGAAGGCGGGTATTGTGATTGGCGCGTTCCATCACACGTACCTGCGAATGGCGGAAGGGGGCGTTGCCCGGAAATTGAAAACGTTGGGGAAGAACCAATAGATGGCGTAAAGGCCAAGGTTTTCCTTGGGGCCAGGAGCGCGTGTGCAACTCTTTATAGTCACGTTGATTTTTGCAACCTAATGTTTATCATGTGGTTGTGCTTACAGGCAGATTTGTTGTCGTGTTTCGCGACATAATTTTGGATGTCACCGAGCGCTTGCTCCCTGACGCCTCTTATTGCGGTTACATGGTGAATCTACTGTGTAACCTGATCTCGCAAAGGAGTGCCTGTAAGCCCCTAATTTTAAAGGTTATCGAATGTGTCCTTACTGAAGGTATTAAAAGATGCGGAAACGCGGACTGATCTCGCTCACCTCTTGGGATTCTCCCCTAAGGGGCTTGCCTTTGTTCTCTACAAAATTCCAGACGATAAGAAATATTTCTCTTTCGAAGTACCTAAAAAAGATGGGGGCCTTAGAGTCTGACTCGAAACGAATTGAATGATTTCAATATCTTGCGATCCTCCTTG
>JBHHWG010000091.1:0-8328 GCA_046756385.1 Sphingomonadales bacterium
GCAAGAAGGTCGTTTTGTTCGGCGTCGTGCCGGCACTGGTCATTGTGCTGATCATAGGCGCGGCCTTCATGTTTGGCTTGTTCGGCTCCGACGAAGAGCAAGTGGCCGGAAATGAAATTGCTGAACCGAAAGAGTTAAACGTCGAGGAGGTGGTCTTTTTCGACTTGCCAGAGATTCTGGTCACGTTGAATTCGGGCGGCGTCACGAATTATCTCAAGATCAGGGTGGCGCTTGAGATTGAGGACAAGGAAGCGGTTGGCAGGCTGGAGGCGCTATTGCCGCGGATCGTTGATAATTTTCAGGTTTATCTGCGCGAACTGAGGATCGACGATATCAACGGCTCGGCGGGTTTGTTTCGCCTGAAGGAAGAGTTGCTGATCCGGGTTAACAGCGCTGTGCATCCGGTGCGCGTCAACGACGTGTTGTTCAAGGAAATGCTGGTTCAATAGGTCCCCGCAATGGCAGACGAGATCGAAGGTACGGAGGGCGACGGCGCGGTCGACGAGGAGGCGATGGCCGCCGAGTGGGCGGCGATGGCCGGTGACGACGACCCGGACGAATCGGACCCGGATGCATTGCCCAATGGCGACGATTCCCTGGGCGCGGACGCGGGCGAGGATGAGGATGAACCGACCGGGCCGGCGCGGGTTCTCAATCAGGACGAAATCGACAGCCTGCTGGGCTTCGATGGCGACGACGACGGCGATCTGAACAAATCCGGCATCCATGCCATCATCAACAGCGCGCTGGTGTCCTATGAACGCCTGCCGATGCTGGAGATCGTGTTTGATCGGCTGGTGCGGCTGATGTCGACTTCGCTTCGCAACTTTACATCCGACAATATTGAGGTTTCGCTCGACAATATTACGTCGATCAGGTTCGGCGATTATCTCAATTCGGTTCCGCTCCCCGCGATGCTGACGGTATTCCGCGCCGAAGAGTGGGACAATTACGGCCTGATTACGGTCGACAGCAGCTTGATTTATTCCATCGTCGATGTTCTTCTCGGGGGTCGCCGGGGCACGGCGGCGATGCGTATCGAGGGGCGGCCTTATACGACGATCGAACAGTCATTGGTCGAAAGGATGATCGAGGTCATCCTTGCGGACATGTGCGCCGCTTTCGAGCCCTTGAGCAAGGTGACGTTTGCTTTTGACCGGCTTGAAACCAATCCCCGATTCGCGAGTATCGTGCGCCATGCCAATGCCGCGATCTTGATCAAATTGCGGATCGATATGGAGGAACGCGGCGGTCGTCTGGAAATGCTTTTGCCTTACGCAACGCTGGAGCCGGTTCGTGAGCTGTTGCTTCAGAGGTTCATGGGCGAGAAATTCGGCCGCGATTCGATCTGGGAAGTCCATTTGGCCAACGAGTTGTGGCACACCTATTTGCCGTTTGAAGCGATTCTGGACGAGCAGACCATGATGCTCACCGATGTCATGAAGTTTGAGGTCGGTCAGACAATGCTTCTGAACGCCCGGCCCGCCTCCCACATTGAGATGCGCTGCGGCGAAACCACACTGATGACCGGTTCAATGGGTCGCGTGGGAAAGAATGTTGCGGTAAAGGTCGACCAGAGGTTTAACAAGGGCAATGTGAAGTCATGACGATCGGGATCGCGCTTGATGTAATTGTCGCGCTGCTTCTTGCCGCGGTGGTCTGGTCTTGCATCCTGCTGAACCAGCGTCTTGCCAACCTTCGATCCGGGCACGACGAGTTGGCACGGCTGATATCGGGGCTCAACCAGGCTATCAGCAAGGCGCAGGACAGTGTGGCGCTGCTCAAAAGGGCCAGTGAGGATGCCGGCGATACGCTAAAGGAGGAAGTCGACAAGGCGCTCGGCCTGCGCGATGAGTTGTCATTGATTATTGGCTCCGGCAATAATTTGGCGGACCGTCTTGAGGCCGTTCTGGTCGGTGACGAAAAGCCGGTGTCCGAGCGCCTTCGTGATGCCGCGCCGGCGGAATCCGACCCGGCCGGGCAAGGCAAGCCAGCTTCCCAAGCCTCCGATGGTGGCGGTGGCGGCCCGGCGCGTGAGCTGGGACCGGTCGAGCAGGAAATTCTAAAAGCGCTGAGCGGGGTCCGCTGAGCGGACGGATGGTTTTGAGGGGTGGGCCCCTCCTGGAACAAACGGGAGAGCAATCTTGATCTCACAAACACGGTTGTTACCAGCGTTTATCGTGGCGGCGACAATCCTTTTCGGGATCAAAGTCGGTAATATCTGGCTGGGGGTCGAGGAATTGATCGCCGTTTCGTCGGTGCGGGCCGAGACTCGAACAGCGCAAGCGCAGTCGCCGCCGGCGGAACAACAGGTGGCCGATGAGGCGGCGGCAAGCGACGGCGAGGACGCCGAGGAGGATGAAATCCCTGGCGACGACATGGTCGTCTACACCAAAGGCGAACTGGAGTTGCTGCAAAGCCTTTCCCGGCGGCGCAGCGAACTGGAGTCGCGCGAGCGCGCCCTGGACATGCGCGAAAGAGTAATCGAACTGACCGAACGCCGGGTTGATGAAAAACTGCTGGAGATAAAAGGCATCGAGAACGAGATCAATGAAAATCTCAAGGGCTATGACGAGCAGCAGAAAGCCAAATTGGCGCGGCTGGTCAAGGTCTATGAGAGCATGAAGCCCAAGGACGCGGCGCGAATTTTCGACACTCTCGACCTGGATATTCTAATCCCGGTCGCCGAGCGGATGAAGGAAGCCAAAATCGCGCGGATTCTGAGCAAAATGGAAGGAAGCGCCGCCAAGGAACTCACTATTGAGCTCGCCACTCAGAAAAAACTGGGTATTTCGGGCCATTGAGACGATGCGGGCGGAAATAACGCCACGTTTCCTGTAAATGCCAGGCGCATACTTAACTCCGAGTTAACATACTGAATCTAATGTAAATAAGGGGTTTTTCGGATAGATAATTGGGGGGTGGCTGAACAGGATGAAACATTATCCGTCGATTCGTTCCTGGCACGGCGTAACCACCGGACGAAGATTTCGGGGCCGATCATGAACGAAACTGCATTTGGCGTTACAGTCGAACAGCGCATCGAAACGATCCGCCAGGAACGCGGCGACAACGTGAATCTTGACGCCGTGGCCGAGGTGGTGTCCAACATTTTGGGGACGTTGCATGGCGATGTCATGACATCGGACCAGACGCCAGGCGAGGACATGGCGGATGACGTTGAGTCGGATTTGACACAGCTCGAACTGTTGCCGCTCCTGACCCGGGAATTCCGCGAAGACCGTTTGGCTGAAAGTGTCGCGCATTTGCACGAGGTGGTGGCGGAGTCGGAGGACGCCACCAATGTGATCCTGGAGGCGGGGGAGGCCCTGGAGCAACTGGCTGACAGTGTTGACGAAGAGGTGGCGGCTTCGATCGGCAGCTTTGTGACCAAGGTCTACCAGGCCAGCAATTTCCAGGACATCAGTGGGCAGCGCATTACCAAGGCACTTTCGACGTTCCAGCTTATTGCCGAAAAGCTGGAAATGCTGGCTGCGATTATCGGTCCCGATAAGATTGAGAGCTTGGCCGACCACCCGGAGGACGAATTAACCGAGTACGAAGAGTTTCTGCATGGGCCACAGTTGCGCAAGGAGGCCAATAGTCAGGACGAAATCGACGCGCTGCTGGCGAGTTTCGACTAAGCGCCATGTCGATCGATAACCATCTCCTGATCGAAAGCGATGCCCGCGGTTCGGAGGCTGGCGATTCCATTAATCTCCTGTTCGTGTCCATTTATCTTTTGTTATTCGCGTTTTTCGTCGTCCTGAATGCAATTTCAAACACGGACACAGTCCGGGTTGAGGCCGCGCTCGGTAGTGTAAACGCAACATTTACTCCTGAAAAACAGCCAAGGTCACCGCTGACTGACTTGCTGAACGCAGGCGATCAGGTTATGGGAAATGACAAATTCCGGGACCAGGTCCACGGGATATTTCAAAGCCTTCTCGACAGTCCAGATTTCATCGCCAGCCGGGACGGCGACACGCTGCGGATTACGCTGCCGGCCCATTATCTGTTTTACGATTTGAGCCCCAGGCTACGTGAGGAGAGAGCCGATCTGTTGGAACGTTTGAGCGCTGTCCTCGCCATGTCACCATCAGGTCTGCGCCAGGAGATTCAGATTATGCTGGGAACGGGGGCCGATCTGCCGGAGATGCGGGGTCTCGCCACCGATCTGCAAGTCATGCGCGCCGGGGCTTTCGCCGCTGAACTGACGAGCCGGGGGACCCTGGCCAACGCCATCACAATCGGATTGACGGGCGGCGACCCGGATGCAATTCATCTGACATTTCTCACCAGCAGACACGGCAGCCGGGTGGTTGACTAGTCATGGATGTGCATGACCAAATGGCACGGCACCGGCGGGGAGGGCCGTCATGGCTGATCATTTTTGCCGACTTGATGGCCTTGCTGCTGACATTTTTTGTGCTTCTATTCTCGATGCAGTCGGTTAAGGTCGACGGCTGGCAAGCCATAGTCGGCACGCTGACCGAGCGGCTCAATCCGTCCCGGCCCAAAATCGTTTCCAGCCCCCAAAAAGATGCGGAAGTCTCGGGGGTTCTGGTGCCGACCGCCATGGATCTCGACTATCTGGGCAATATCATCGAAATAAAGGTGGCCGATGACCCCATTCTCGGCCAAAGCATTATTCGGCGTTTCAAGGACCGGCTGGTGCTTTCCGTTCCGACCGATCTCCTGTTTGAACCGGGAAGAGCCGATCTTGCGTCTGAAGCCGCACAGGTAACGGCGGAACTGGGTGAGATGTTCCGCTCTCTCGGCAATGGAATTAGCGTTGCCGGCCATGCCGAGCCGTTTAAGGATTTGGACAGTGAATTCGCCAATCACTGGGACCTGTCGCTGGCGCGGGCGGTCGCAATAGCGCGTGCGTTGCGCCGGGGCGGTTATTTGCGGCCGATCCAGGCGTATGGCCAGGGGCAGGCCCATTTCGATGCTATCGCGGGTGCTGGATCGAAGTTCGGCATTTCACGATTTTCTCGCCGCGTCGATATCGTGATACGCAACGCCCGCGCCGCGGGAGCGTCCCATGATGGCTAGGGTTGGTGTTTCATCGTGCCGCAACTGGGCGCTTGTGGTGATGGTCTCGGCGCTTCTGTCAGGCCTGGGTACTGTTCGGGCGGCGGAGCCGGAGCCGATTGGCGTTCGCGTGGGCGAGCATGATGGCTTCGACAGGCTGGTTTTCGATTGGAATAGCCCGGTCGGCTATCGCATCGAACAGCGCGATCACACGGTCGTCATAACCTTTGACACGCCGGCCGAGTTCGATTTGATCGCGGTTCGCCGCGATCCGCCGCCGTTGGTATTGGGGGCGGGGGCACGGACGGTCGATGGCGAGGCCGAGATCCGTATCGATGCCGCCAAACCCGTTTCCGTGCGCCATTTTTTCAGCGGGCCGAAAGTCGTTCTCGACCTGTTTGACGCGCCGCCGGACGTCGTCGAACCGATGGGGACCTTGCCAAAAGACGTGGGTGGTGAGGAAACGACGCCTGAGGAAGAATTGAGCCCGGAACCGGTGGCGCGGGAGGAGGCCAGGACCGGAGTTTCCGGGCAGGAGGACGCGTCGGGCCGGCTTCGGGTTTCGGCCAGCCCGATCGACAGGGGGGTCAGGCTTACACTGCCCTGGCGTAAGGAAGTGCCGGCGGCGGTATTCAGCCGGGTTGGATATCTTTGGCTGGTGTTCGGTGAACCGGCTCAGCTCGATTTGTCGGAGGTTTTGGCGCTGGGCGGCGGCATCGTGTCGTCATCCGAACAGGTGGATGCAGCTGGCGCCACGGTTCTGCGCTTGAATGCGGGGCGCGATCGTTACGCCATGATGCGCCGTGCCGGGACGGCCTGGGAACTCGACATCGTGGATTTCCGGAGCCTGGCGCGAACCCCGCTGGAAGTAAGGCGACGGAATGACGGCCAGATTGGCGTGCGGGTTTTCCTGCCTGTTACCGGGGCCAGCGGCGCGGTCGAGTTCATCGATCCCGAAATCGGGGATTTGATCGTGGCGGTTCCGTTAATGGATGACGGCTACGGTGTCCTGAAAGAGCGGCGATACGCCGAATTCCACCTGCTGTCCTCCGTGCAAGGCGTGGCGATCGTGCCTCAGTCGGACCGGGTTTATGTGACGCCGGGCCGGGATGGCATTGCGATCTCCGGCGCGGATGATCTGACGAACGTGGAAGGTACTTCCGGTCCTGAGGCGAAAAGCGTGAAGCCGGACCCCGCGCTTTTTCCGTCCGGCGACGACCAGCAAAAGGCCAGGTCAGAACCGGACCGGTTGATTGATTTCAAGTCGTGGCGGCGTGGCCCAAAGTCCCTCTATCGCCGGAACCGATTGGCGCTGCTGCATAAGCTGGCGACGGTTCCAGAACGGGACCGGACGGAGGCGCGTAAGGCGCTGGCGCGCTTCTACGTCGCCCATGGCTTTGCGGCGGAGGCCATGGGAATCCTCAGCGTTATGGCTAAAGATGACGCCTTGATGGTTGATGAGCCATGGTTCAGGGCGCTGCGCGGTGTGACCCGGACGTTGATGAGGAGGTTCGGTGAGGCCGAGCGTGACCTCGATTTTTCGGCGCTGATTGGTGATCCTCATGTTTTGCTTTGGCGGGCGTTGAATGCGGAAGCGCAAGGCAAGACGGGGGAGGCTTTGACCCATTATCGCGTCGGCAGGGATGTGTTGTGGGAATACAGCACCATGGAACAGGCCCGGTTCAGGCTCGCCGTCGCCAGGGCTGCCATGATAGAGAAGGATTATGATCTGGTGCGCGGCGAATTGACCGAACTGGCGTCGGTGGAGCTACCCCGCAAATATGCGACCGAGGCTGAGTATTTTCGCGGTCAAATGTATGAAGTCCTGGAAGAGGAACACAACGCGCTGGTCAGCTATGAAAAAGTGATCGCCGCCAATTTCCGGCCGACCATGGCGCGCGCGAGCCTGGCGCGGACCAATGTGCTGCTGACAAACGGAACTATTACGAGGGAAGAGGCCATCGACAGACTTGAAGCGCTGCGCTTCACCTGGCGAGGCGATGATTTCGAATTTTCGCTGCTCCATCGGTTGGGTCAACTTTATAACGAGAGTGGCGATCACCGGGAGGGTTTGACCGCCATCCGGATGGCGATCACCTATTTCGCGAAGAATGAAATGACCCGCGTGCTAGCCCTGGAAATGACCGATATTTTCAACAAACTATTCCTGGAGGGGGGCGCCGATAAGCTTTCGGCGGTTAATGCGCTGGCGCTTTATTACGATTTCCGTGAGTTAACGCCGATTGGCGCCGCCGGCGACGAGATGATTCGCCGGCTCTCCGAGCGTCTGGTAGGGGTCGACTTGCTCGATCGCGCGGCGGAACTGCTCGAACATCAGATTACATTCCGCCTCAACGGGGCGCCCCAGGCCCAGGTTGCAGCTCAACTTGCGGTGATTTATTTGCTCGACCGCAAGCCCGCTCTGGCGCTCGACACGCTGGAAAAAACCCGGCAACCGAGGCTGCCACGTGCGGTCGCCGATCGCCGCCGTCATCTCGAAGTTGAGGCACTCACGAGGCTCAAGCGATTTGATGAGGCGGAAGAGCTTCTTGAGCAGGACGAAAGTGCCGAGGCCATGGCGCTCCGCGGCGATATTTATTGGAGCGCTCAGGACTGGACCCGAATGGCGCAACATGTCAGGTCACAGCTTGGTGATAGGTGGTCGCAAGCCAGGCCGCTTGAAATGAGTGAACGGCATCAGCTGTTGCGTCTGGTCGTGGCGCTGGCGCTGGCCGATAATGCCGAGGCACTGGCACTGGTGCGCACGCGATACGCCTCGTTGATGTCGGGCGGTAAATTCTATCGCTCGTTTGACGTGATCACCGGCAAGGTCGATTTCGACGGCCTGGAACTGCGCCAGCTTGTGGGCCAACTGGCCGACGTCAGCACTTTTCAGGAATTTCTGGCGAGTTACAGGGCTGAAATAAGTGGCCCCGCCTTTAGCGCACTCAACTGAGTTTAAATCGTCACCACAGCCTAGCGCGTGGGCCTGGAAGGTCTCTGTTTTCCCCGTCCAAGGATCATCGCATTGCCGGCCAGCACCAGTATCAGCCCGAACCCGGCGGCGGGTGTCCACTGGTAGTCCTCGAACAGCGTTGAGATCAGCAAGGCGACCACCGGCATGGCGACCGTGGCGTAGCCGGCGCGCTCCAGGCCGATCCGGTGCAGAAGCATGAAATAGGCGCCGAACGCCACGACGCTTCCGAATATCGCGAGATAGAACAGCGACCCCAGATAGGCCAGGCTGGTGTCGAAAATGATCGGCGCGCCACCCAGGACGGCAAGCACGGC
>JBHHWG010000092.1:0-8292 GCA_046756385.1 Sphingomonadales bacterium
GGCCGTTTCTGCCACCATGTCCGGCGGGCATTGCCACTTCTCCACGCATGCACCACTTGCACGCAAGCCACCTTTGCGCGAATATTGAAGCGTTATGCGTACGAATCTCGAACATCACTCCGTCGCAAACGAATTCAAGCGCGTAGGGATGCGCAAGAACGTCCTGGCGCGCTTGTTGACGGAACGGCAGCCCACAGGAGTGACGTTCAAATCGGGGCACCTTGAAAAACGTCGCGCTCTGGCCGGATTCCGGTAGAATCTGCGCTGTGGGCAGTATGACCGGGAGGTGCTGATGGGCCGGCTGGGCTTCTTCGATGTTTCGAAGCGCCATGCCGGGCTGGAGGCGAAGGCGGACCCGCTGGTGAAGCGGAACGCGATGGTGCCCCGGGCGGATTTCCGGCCCCGGCTGGAGGCGGTGTGGCGGCGGTGGCCGGAGGCGCGGAAGTCCAAGGCGGGGGCAAGCCCTGGGACGCGGTCGTGATGTTCATGGCGCTCGTGCTGTGCGAGCTGTACAACCTGTCCGACGAGCAGTTCGAGTGCCAGCTGCGCGACCGGCTGTCGTTCATGCGCTTCCTTCATGCGCTTCCTTCATGCGCTTCCTTCATGCGCTTCCTGGGGCTGGGTCTGGAGGATCCGGTGCCGGACGCCAAGACGGTCTGGCAGTACCGCGAGCAACTGGTCCAAGCCGGGGGCGTCGACGCGCTGTTCGGCGCCTTCGACGCCTCCCTGAAGGCGCGGGGCTGGCTGGCGATGGGCGGGCAGATGATCGACGCCTCGATCGTACCGGTACCCAGGCAGCGCAACGGGCGCGAGGAGAACGCGGCCATCAAGGCCGGCGAGACGCCCGAGGGTTGGGACGAGAAGCCGGCCAAGAAGCGCCAGAAGGACACCGACCGCCGAGCAAGCGCGAGCAACAGGGCAACACGACCCGATCGAAGGTCCGCGCCCGGGTCGAACACGTGTTCGGTGCACAGACCAACGACATGGGCGGCACCTTGGTGCGCAGCATCGGGATCGCGCGCGCCAAGGCGCGGATCGGGCTGAAGAACCTGGCCTGCAACATGCGCCGGGCGGTGCAGCTGGACGGGCTGGCCGCCGCCCGCGCCCCGACGTGACCGGTTCAGCTACAGGAGAAGTGCGTCTGGAGAGTAGCTGAACAGCCAAAAACAACCGAAAAGCGCCGCCGAGCGGCGCCCAATCAGGGGCGCTCCGCGGTCACCGCTACTCTTGATCGCCCAGAAGAGGCCGAGCAGCCGTATTCATCGAGGTGCCCGAATGAAGAAGTCGGGCTCCGTGTTGCGGTAGGTCTCCTTGAAATCGCCGTAGGTGGTCACGCGCTGAAAGCCCACTTCTTTCATCAGTCGCTCCGTATAAGCTTTGCGCAGGGGAAACATATTGAGGTGGAATGTGGCGCCATCGGAGAATTCGTAGCGGAAGCGCACCAGGAACTCATCCACGTGTTCCGGTGTGGCGCGCACCTCGTCGCCGCAATAGTAATAATCGTGACTGGGTTCGACCTGATGGTCCAGGATGGCGTCGTAGTTGCGCTGGTCGAGGATCAGGATGCCGTCGTGGCGCAGCGTGGCGTAATACTCGGCCAATGCCTTGCGCCGGTCGTTTTCATCGTGCAGGTGAGTAAATGAGTTACCCAGGCAGATGACAGCGTCGTACAGATCATGCACGCCACGGTTGAGCCAGCGCCAGTCGGCCTGAATCGTGCGCAGGATATGACCCCGCTTGCGGGCATTTTCAAACGCCTTGGCCAGCATGACGGGACTTCCATCCACGCTGGTGACCTCGAACCCGGCCTCGATGAGCTGGACTGAGTGAAAGCCGGTGCCGGTGGCGACGTCCCGGGACCTTCCTGGCGCCATGTTCACGAAGCTTTTCGATGAAAAAATCACCCTCAGCCCTGGCGCGCCCGTCCCAGTCGATGAGCCCGTCCCGCTTGTCGACGAAGGCATGGACGTAATCTTCCCGGTATTTGTCGGATTCGCGTACGGCGAGCGGACCGTCGCCCCAGTCCTGTCTAGTTTGCTTGTTCAACAGCATCATACTCCTACATAGCGATTTTTCTGGGTCGTTCCAGGCGGTGATTGGTCAGCATGCCACCCCAGTTCAGCCGCCTTGCGCCGGGCCAGTGCCGGAATATCATTGGCGATGAACTGCTGATGCAGAACCTGTACACCGATCAGGTGGTTGATGATCGCATCGAGCTGCGTCTGGGTGGCGGCGCTGGTGTCGGGTGCTTCATGCAGCCTGAACAGGGCCTCGACGCCTTTGGCATCCAGCAGGCCGGTGGCATCGAGCATGGCTGGATTCAGGTGGCGCCGGGCCAGCTCCCGCATGGCCTGCCACTTTTTGGGGTCGGTATGCGCCGGGGGCGCCATGAAGGCGAACTTTTCTCGCTTGTACAGGGTTTCCGGGAGCAATCCCTTCATGGCTTCACGCAGCACGTATTTCTCGGTACGGCCATGGATGCGCATCGAGGGCGGCAGCGTGGCGGCGTATTCGGCCAGGTGGTGGTCGAGAAAAGGCGGGCGGGCTTCCATGGCATTGGCCATGTCCACGCGGTCACCGCCCCAGGTGAGGATCTGGCCTTCCAGCATGGTCTTGATCCAGACATACTGGGCCCGGTCCAGCGGGTGCCGGTTTTTCAGGGCGTCGGCATCCAGGGCATCGGCGATGGCGGCGCCCGGTGAATAATCGCTGAGCGCTGCACGGTAATCGGGGTGCAGCAATGCCGGCACCCGCATGCTGCTGGCCAGCCACGGCTGGAGGCAGGAAGGCGTAAAACCGACTTTGGCCGTCAAGGCCGGGTCTTCGACACTTTGTTCTGCCAGCATGGCGCCACTGAACAGCTTGTTGTTCTCGGCCAGCATGGCTTCCCATTCCCTGCGTTCAGCAGGGGAGAGGTGGTCCAGGCCGTGTACGAACATGTCGCGCCGGAAGGCCGGGTAGCCGCCGAACAATTCATCGGAGCCCTCACCGGTGAGTACGACCTTGTAGCCAATCTCGTTCACCCGGCGGCTCATCATCAGCTTGGCAACGCCCAGGGTGTTGTAAATCGTGCGTTCGGTGTGCCACAGGGTTTCCTCGAAGTGGTCATAGAGATGGCCTGCATCGAGACGTAGTATCTCCTGGTCGGCCCCGGCGGCCTCGGCCATTTCGGTGGCAATCGGCGTCTCATCATAGTCGGCATTGTCGAAGCCGATGGTAAAGGCCTTGACCGAGCCCTGCATGCTGGCCGCGGCCGTGCCGACGATGGCACAGGAATCGATGCCGCCCGACAGGTAGCAACCGACGGGGACATCGGCCTCGAGACGTAGCTGCACGGCCTCGATCAGCCGTTCGCGTACACCTTCGATGTATTCGGTTTCATTGGCGGGTTTGCCGCGCGCGGCCTCTTCCGGGAACGGCATATCCCAGTAGCGGCGTTCCTCGACCTGCAAGCGACCGTCGCGTCGGCGCACCGTCAGCACATGGCCGGGCCTGACCTGGTACACGCCGCTGAAGGCGGTGGTGCCGGGCACGATGGTCTGCATCAGTTGGTGATAGAGCCCGGCGGCGTCGAATTTCCGTGTCACTGCGGGGTGGGCAAACAGCACCTTGAGTTCGGAGCCGAACACCAGGCCGCCCTCGAACGCGGCCCAGTAAAGCGGTTTGATGCCGAAACGGTCGCGCACCAGATAGGTCGTGTCATCTTCACGATCATGCAGGGCAAAGGCGAACTCACCTCGCAGGTGGGGCAAGGTCTGGTCCAGTCCCAAGCGCGGATAGAGGTGCATGATGATTTCGGAGTCGCTCTTGGTGCGAAAGCGGGCGCCCCGGGCAGTGAGGTCGGCGCGCAGGCGCTGGTAATCGTAGAGCTCGCCGTTCTTGGCCAGCATCAGGCTTCCGTCGGATGACACAAACGGCTGCCGGCCACGCTCCTGATCCAGGTCGATAATGGACAGGCGCGCATGACTGAAGCCAATACCCTCCATGGCCTGCCACCCAAAGCCGTCGGGACCACGGTGATGTTGAATGGCCGCCATCGCCACCAGGGTGTCAGGGTCGACGGGACGGTTTCGGTCTGCGTATATAAATCCAGCTATTCCACACATGATTTTGATTCAACAGGTTCAGGTAAATGTTTTCAGGATGGAAGACAGCAATGCCATGCGCATAAACACCGCACCACGTGCCTGGGCGAAATACCAGTTGTGCGGTGTGTCATCGAGATCGCGGTCCAGTTCGTTGCCGCGCGCCAGGGGATGAAGAATGATGGCGTCCGGGTTCAGGGGTGAAGACATGTCCAACCGGTACTGGCTGCCCAGTTCCTCGTAATCGTTACCGACCCAGGCAATCGTATTGACGTAGACGACATCCATGTTCGGCAATTCTTTGTCCAGCTCGGCAGTAACCCGGATGTTCAATCCCGCATGCTCAAGTGCTTCACGCTGGCCATCGGTAAACGGCTGCTTCTCAGTGGTGATCAGGACTACTTCGGAAAATGCCGGCGCAAACAGGGCAAGCAGGGTAAGCAGGCTGCGCACCGTGCGCATTCGAGCCGGTACACCAATGATCCCCATACGAATGCGTCGTCCGGGATCGATATCAGCCCTGCAAAGCGATGGCTGCCATTTGAGCAGGGTATAGATATCGGCTAGCGCCTGGGTGGGATGCTCGTCAGTGCCGTTACCACCATTGATGATGGGAATGCGCAGGGTTTCGAGCATCTCATATACGGCAGCTTCATTACTGTCACGTAACACCACCAGGTCACCATAATGGTTCAGCATCTCGCCGACATCGTAGAGCGACTCGCCCTTGGCGATGCCGGTCGAGGCAGGATCGGTAATGGACATGATGTCGCCGCCCAGTCGGTGCCAGGCGCTCTCGAAAGACAACCGGGTGCGGGTGCTGGGTTCATAAAAGGCACTGATGAGGATCTTGCCTGTCAGCGGGCGGGTGATCATCTGTGGCTGGGTTTCATAACGGGCGGCCAGCCTTGCGAGCTGCAAGAGCTGCTCGCGAGTGAACTGGCCGGCTGTCACCACCGGGCGCTGCGACAGATCTAGCAAGGGTGCCAGATCTTCGTCGATCGCGTCCAACAGGTTGCGGGGACGCTCAAAGCCCTGGACGTCCAGGGGCTGCTCCTCGAGAGGTTCCTGCAGGCGAGGGTTGAGTTTGTCTACCATAGTTGTCCCCGTATCCAGTCTCTGATCCAAAGGATCATTATCACCAAGGGTGCCAGTGCCGTGATCAATGTGGCGACTCCTACTAGCAGGGCGAGGGAAGTGACGGAGATCGTCATGCTTGTACCTCTCTATCGTTGGCTAGGGCAGCCCAGTCGAAATCTCCCGGGCGTAACCAGGTGCTGAGCAGCACGATGCCCATGGATACTGCGGCGGAGATCAGTGCGGCAACGTAGAAACCAATCAGAAAGTAACAGGCCAGTCCGATCGCAGAGCCCGCAATCATGGCGAGCGCCGCCCCAGCCCGGTTGGCACGGCGCCAGAAGAGGCCGGCAGCAATCGGCCAGATGGTGCTGGCCACGAATGCCCCCATGAAATAGAGCAGCTCGGCCAGGGTGGTGAGGCGTGGCAGGCAAAGCAGCCAGGCCAGCACGCCCAGGCCAATGACCACCCAGCGTGCGGCGCGGGACAGTTCGGACTCGCTGGCGCGGGGACGGAAGTGGCCCTTGTAAATATCCCTCAGGATCAAATCCGAGGTTGCGGCCAGCAGTGAATCCAGGCTTGAGGCCAGGGCAGCGAACACCACGATGAAGACCAGAATGGCGCCACCGGTGCCGAGCAGGTTAGCGGCTACCAGGGGGCCAACCATGTCGGCGGCCGGGACGTTGATATCCAGGGCCGGCACAGTCAGTGCGATGAAGCCCGCCACGACGGGAATCGGCATCCAGAAGATACCGGCCATGAGATAGGCCTTGAATCCAACACCTTTGCGGAAGGCAAAGGCCCGGCTCCACCAGACGTTGGAATGGAAGATCTCGCCAACGCCGAATAGCAGATTGTTGAACAGGAACATGATGGCGGCGGGCATGAGCAGATTGAGCAACTCGGGCCGCTCGTCGAGCACGGCGGCATGCATGCGTTCAAAACCGACCTCAGTGATCGCCAGAACACCCAGAACGACAATGCCAACGAGAATAATAAGCGTCTGCAGAAAGTCGGTGCCGATCACAGCGCGCAAACCACCCAGTACCGTGTAGAGCACGCATACCGCCAGGATCACACTCATGCCGATGCGGTAGTCGATGCCGGTCAGTGCGTTGACCAGCACCCCACCCGCCATACCCATGGATACCAGCCAGCCGAAACCGTATAAAAGCGAGATGGCCAGAAACACCCGCCAGGTGGTCTTGCCATAGCGCAGCCGAACGAAATCCCCGCTGGTATAGCCGGCGGGCATCAGCGCATGGATACGTTTTGCCAGCGGGGCAAACAATATCAGCCCTACCGCACCGAGCGAATAACCCAGCATGCCCCACACGCCCATTTGCAAGGCGAGTTGCGGAGCCGCCATGGTGGTGTTGCTGGTGACCCAGGTGGCCATGGCAGTGGCGGTCCCCAGCGCCAGCCCGACCTTGCGTCCGGCCAGCATGTAGTCTTCCAGACCGGCAGCGCGACGGCCCAGATAGCCACCCAAGGCTACCCAGATCATGGAAAACACAGCCAGGATGAACCAGCCGGTAGAGGGATCAAGGGTGGCAGAGCCCATGCTATTCATGGTCCTGTCTCCTTTTTGGCCGCTTGTCGCGCTCCACCTACGATCACAAACAGGATGCCGATAAAGACGATCAGACCCAGGACAAAGAAGCCGATGGCGCGGGTCAGTGAATGATGATCGACAGTAACAACCACCGCCTTGCTCCAGGGGCCAGCTTGCCCCTTCCCGATGGCGCGAATGCGGTAATACCAGGTGCCATCCGGTTTTCCGGAGACGACAGTGGCCCGATCAGATCCTTGATACAGGATTCGCGCGTTTTCGAAAGTGGCGTGTTTTGACTCCTGCAGCTCCACACGCTCAGCGTCCGTTTCCCAAAGGAGGCGGAAGAACCCGGCGGAGGCAATGTCGCTGTCACTCGTCAGCCGGGGGGCGGGCTGTGGGGGCTGGGCACGGATTGGCCCAGCAAGGAGCAGACAGGCCACTACCACTGTCGTTAGAATTTGAATGGTATTGTGATTACCGATCTTGCCGATCAGTCTATCCGTCATGGCAACGCTCCCCTGGAGAGACAATCGAAAGGCGCCGCTTTCAGCCACCAGCCCATTGCCGCCAAAGCTGCCAGGATGAGCAGGAGCATGACAAGGCCCAGGGCAGGATGAGAACGCCGGTCCCGAAACAGACGTTTGCGCCGCCAGCGTTTTTCATGTACACGGAGCTCGTTTCTAGGCATGGTTTCAATCGGGCTACCGTTTCCATTATCGGGAAATATATTTTGTGTCCAACTAATATATTTTGTGTCCAACTAACTGATTATCGGTAAAAAATTGCAAAGTCAAAAATTATAAGGGACATTAACCGATTGTTAAAGTTGCGTATATGGAATTAGGCCCTGTGGACAAATTTGAGCCATTATTTGATGGCGGCGAGGTGGAGCATTCCGAGGAAGCTTTCGGCGCGCTTGTCGTATCGGGTGGCGATGGCGCGGTTGATTTTGAGATGACCGATCATGCGCTCGATGCGGTTGCGTTGCCGGTAGAGGCGTTTGTTCCAGCGGATCGTGGCCTTGCGGTTCTTGCGCGGCGGGATGACGGGCCGGATGCCGCGCGCCTTGAGATCGGAGCGGATGGCGTCGCTGTCATGGCCCTTGTCGGCGAGCATGGCCTCGGGCGGACTTTCGGGCAGATCGATCAGCGTCTCGTAAGACGCGCAGTCCGCCGCCTCGCCACCCGTGAGGAGGAAGGCGAGCGGCCGGCCTCGGGCGTCTGCGAGACAGTGAGCCTTACTGGTGAACCCGCCCCGCGAGCGGTCGTGTCCGATAGATGGTGGAAATTCGTTTTCGGCCTAGCTCCCGATCCGGACGGTTGCTCAATCATGCGGCGAGGTCAAGCGGCTGCTCGGCCGGCGGCTGGTCCAGGGTTTGCCAGCCATCGACGCGGCGCATGCTGATCTGCCCCGACGCCATCAAGGCCCAGAACAGCATGGCCGCGGTCTCCGCGTTGGGCAGCGCGCATTGGGTCTTGATCCGGCGCTTAAACTCCCCATGCAGACGTTCGATGGCATTGGTATCCGGTATGAAAGCCCTGGTGCCCTGCCGGCCCTGCCGTTTTCCGCGAGGAA
>JBHHWG010000093.1:0-8239 GCA_046756385.1 Sphingomonadales bacterium
AAACAATCAATAGGGTCAAGGACTAGCGACCAAGGGGGAGCGCAGCCTGCGTGGCGCTTGAACGCGGGTACAAGGGTCATGATCAATGACCCTTGGTATAACGCTTGTCCGTCAATGAAATTCATACGAAATGCATTCCCGCGGCCGACTGGGGCAATCGCCGGCCGCGGGAAACGGCACCCTTTGAAGCGGCATCATCGGGAGTGCAGGGTGCCGTCGGGGTAAAACGCATTAAAAGCGAACGCAAAAGTCACGTCGTAAACCGCATCTTCAAGGCCGTTCTCGGTTTGGCGCTGCACGACGACATTGCCGATATCACGGCCCCGAATAATCTCGCGCTCGTCGAGGGCTGAATTCTGTCCCGCGGCCCATGTCAGGATCAGATTGCCGTGTTCGATCCGCTGCTCCTTGCGCAGTCGCTTCAGCGGCCAGGCATGGCGGCCGATCCTCACCACCCGAGCCATGGGCGCGATTCCCTTCGGATACGCGCCCTGGAAAAAATGAGGGAGAGGCCGCCGCCGAGTGTCATAATCGGCGTACGGGCTGGCGCCGTATTGCCGCAACCCCATGCGGCTGGGAACCAGCACCAAACCGCGCGGGCCCCGTTCGCGAAACCGCGCCACCGATTCCACCCGCGCGGGGATCATCTTCAGCACGGCGCCGGTCATTTCGCCAACAATTGCCTCGCCGACGAACTGCTGCCACCAACTTTCGGTCTGACGGTCGTACATCACCAGGTCCGCATGACGCACCTTGCCGGTCGTCCCGAATTCGAGAACCTGACCATCGACACGGCGATCGAAAACGATCGCGGAGTCGCACAGCGGGCAGTAAGTCACCGCCACCGGGACGCCGGCAATTTCATCGTTTACGATTTCGTGCCAAATCAGAATTCGAAGCGGATAGGCCCTCGTGTAGCCCTTGATCTCAACGGTGATCACCGGCTCGGCATCGGCCAATCCCTCAATGTCCGACAACGGAGCGAATACCGGGCGGTCGATCGACGGAATGCCGTCCTTCGGCGGGCCGCCGCCGACAATTTCATCAAGCGGCACCGAGTGTTTGGAAAAATCAGTGCTTGGCCATTGTTTTTGCCACGCCGCATATTGCCCGCGCGCATCCGCCGACCCGGCGGTCCATAAGATGAGCGCCAGGGCGACCAGCGAAAAAGCGTATCTTTTATCGATCATTTAAAAACCACAACCGTCGTTTAAATTGCCTGGATCAGAAGTATCCGTGGTGCCTGAAAAGCGTGCAAATCAAGCCGCTTCACTTGAACGTGAAGCTACCGGGAACCGATAAATTTCTCAGAAAATAGCGTCAATTCTTAACCGCACGGCAAAGCGGCGGCGCTAAAATGGGGCCGAAACAATTATTTGGCGACCCGGCATGCATGACCTTCCCGAACAAGCGATCATACTCGCGCCCCTGATAACCTATGTTTATCTGCAAGCCAGAGTGCTGGTTGCCTGGGATTCCGGCTGGCGAGCCCTGGCGATCCTGTTGGTCGGGGCGCAGATTTTGGGGGCCATATTTTTGATGCGGCTCGACCCCTCCTTGCTTCAGGACGGTATCGTCATCAGCAGTTCGATCGGCATCGCCGTTTTGATCATTTTATGGCTGACCCGCCAGATTCTGACATCCGCTCATTGAGGATTCCTGTCCTTGTAGGCCCGGATCGCGGCATTGAATTGCGTGATGAGGCTCGCCTCGGCATCGACCGATGCGTTATACCGTTGCAGGGAAATTATCCTGATTTCTTCCGAGATTTCCCCGTCGGCGTTCTGCTGCTCCGCATCCAGGCAGGTGCGGAATTCCGCCAGTTCTGCCTGATATTTCTTTATAGCCTTGACCATGGCCACCATCTCGCCCTGGGTCGCGACATTCCCATCGACAAGCGTCGGCTCGGCTGGGCGCAGACATCCGGCTGCTGCCGGCAAGGCGGCGAATGCGACGACCGCGGCAGTAAGAAATCGGATTGAAGCGTGCATGGGACTTCCCCCTTTATCGTGTTTCGTCATTTAGCGCCGTCGGCGATTTTGTGCCGGATGCGGGCCGAACTATATCGCATTTGGCGAAAGCTGGTAACCGTCTTGGTCCCGGAACGCCTCGACATTTCAAAAAAACGCGGAAGCCTGCGTTTGCGGATTGACCTTTGCGGGATCGTCGATCCAATATCGCGGTCATGAAACAAGCAAGAAAACCACTCCGCGAACGGGTTGCTGAACGGAAAGCCCGGCAAGAGAAAAAAGCAAAGATCGATCCGGCCAGGCAATGGGGCCGCCGGATCGGCATCCTGGGTAATCTCTTGCAATTTGCAGCCCTGGCTTTGTTGGTGGTCGAAATACTGCCCTTGATGCGCGGCGATCACGCCGGTGATCTGAATTGGGCCAGAATAAGCACCTTTGCAGTGCTGTTCGTTTTTGGCCGGGTCGTCAAGTTTGGCGCCGACATCTCGCGATCGAAAGGCAAACGCCGCTAAAGGGAAATCGACGGCAGCCGCCCGGTTTCGCGCCTCGGCAGCGCTTGTTTCAGTTGCGATCGAGTTCCAGATTGTCCTGGATAACGTCCAGGATCCTGATCACGGAAGCGGTCCAGCCTTCCATGGCAAGCATCGCCGCGCCGGCGATCAGCGCGATGATAAGGGCATACTCCACGACTGTCGCCCCGGTGCACAATCGCGCGATCTTAACGAAAAACTGCCGCCTCATTACGCCTGTTACCGCTTTATACCAAGTTTCCCTAAGCGCCTGACCGAACTGTTCACTCGCTCACTGCACCGTCGCCACGGCCGGCTGGGGCTTCGCCGCCTGATCCGGCGAAAGGACCGTGCGCTCCCTGGGAAACCGCACGATAACAGTGGTGCCAATATTTTCCTCGCTGGCAAGCTCAAGGGAGCCGCCATGAAGTTCCATGAGCGACTGGACCACGGGAAGCCCAAGGCCCGTGCCAGGCTCCCTGCGAGTGATCTTGTTGTCGACCTGGTGAAAGGCCTGCATTACGAGGGGCAGATCGTCTTTTGCGATCCCGATTCCGGTGTCGGTCACAAACAAGAATATGCGCTGACCCTCGTCAATTCCGATAGACACCGAAACCGAACCATCGGGCAGCGTGAATTTGAGCGCATTTGAAATCAGGTTCAAAAGAATTTGCTTAAGCGCCCTTGGATCCGCCAGCAGATCCGGCAGATCCTCCGGCATCTCGAAAGAGAGGGCCACATCAAGAGCTCTGGCCCTTTCACCCATTAAACGCACCGCGCCGGCGACAATATCCGGCAATTTCACGACTTCCTCTTTAATCTTGTATCGGTGGGCCTCAATTTTCGCCAGATCGAGCAAATCGCTGATGAGATCGAGGAGGTGGCTGCCGCTCTCGTGAATGTCGTGCGCGTATTCCTTGTATTTTGCTGTGCCCAAGGGACCCAGAATCTCAGCCATGAGCAGTTCGGAAAAGCCGATGATGGCATTAAGCGGCGTCCGCAATTCATGGCTCATATTGGTCAGGAATTCCGACTTGGCACTGTTCGCGAGTTCGGCATCCTCTTTTGCATGGCGCAATTGACGCTCAACCTGCTGGCGCTCGATCATCCGGCCCATTTGTTCGCCAGTCTGGCGAACGATTTCCGTGGTCCAGTCGTCCAACTCGATTTTGCGGGGCGCGAAAAATTCAAGAATCGCCACCAGCTTCCCGGCGGCAAAGACCGGAAACGCGCAACCGCCCTTAATTCCCAAACGAACAGCCAGTCTCGCCCGGCCCGCGGCCAGTTCGGACAAAATGTCCTGGACTGTTGTCACTTCCCGTTGTTGAAACACACGCCCCGGCAGCCCCTCGCCGGATTTAAAGTTCAGCTTGTCGGTGGTCTCCTGGAATTCTGAAAATCGCCCTGGGCAGTTGCTGTTCCATAACCGGACCGACTTCGCACCCTCGGGATCGCTGCCTTGAAGCAAATAGACGTGCCCCACCGGCCAGCCAACGCGGTGACAGACCAGGTCAATACAATTCTGGAACGCGCCTTCAGCAGTTCCGGCGTTCGCCGCCGCAATCGCCGCCTCTCCCGGTAGCGTGACGAATTTGGTCCGGTTGTTCATCTCCGCCTCGGCGGCTTGACGCCGAACGGCCATGCCGGCCGCCAGCCAGAACACGCTCTGGAATATAATGAACTGCACCAGGTCTGAATTCCCGGCCGGCCCCGGCCAGTCCAAATAAAATGCGAAGCCGGAAGCACCTGAGAGCAGAATGGAGAGCGGCAGCAGGCCGTACCGATCAAGTGTCCAAAAACACATCGCCAGAGGGATGAAATAAAGCAAGCCGCCCGCAATCAGCCCCTCCACATTCAAGTCGAGCGCAAAGACAATTGCGCCCACAATCATGCTGGCGATCCGGTGTCCCCAAATATGTTTAACGATCCGCGACATACTGCTATTTCTGGTGCAAATTAGTTGAGTGCACGTCGTAAACACATATTTTACAATCGTTAAGAAATCCTACATTAACGCAAAAGAAAGCAAAACCACTCTCCCGAGCAAGCCCGAACACCAAGAGTGTGTAGTGACAATATGATTAGCCGGATCTCCAATCTGACGGCCGGAACCGCCTCGGCGTTGATTTTCATCGTGTTGACGGCACTGACCGGGGCGACCGCCTGGTTCATCGCCCACCAAAACGAGGAGGACATTTACCGCGACATGGCCATCGCCGGCGAGCAAATCGCGCTGCGTCTTGAGGAGCATGTGGCAACACGGATCAAGATCGTCGACGCAGTGGGCTCCACCTGGGCGAAACAATTCACCGGCGATGCGTTGGCCTTCGAGAGCCGCATCGGAACCGTAGCGGCACAATTCCCGGACATTGATGCCATCGGATGGTTAAACGACCGGGCCCTGGTAACCTTCGTTGTTCCCAGGGAACGAAACAGCGCGGCGCTTGGGGTAAATGTGTTCGATCACCCGATCGCTGGCCCAGTCGCCAGGACGGCCAGGGAAACGGGCACTTCAATTGCGTCGCCACCCCTTGAGTTGTTGACCGAAGGAAGCGGTTTCGCGACCTATTTCCCGGTATTTCAGGGCGGTGAATTCAGGGGATTCGTTTCTGGCGTTTTCAGCGCCGAAGGATTGTTGGCCCGCGTTCTGGCCACCGGCGGCCGCGACAACTATCACCTGAAAGTCAATGACGGCGGGACGAAAATTTATTCCCATGGGGTGATGCCTACCGGGCCGCACACGATGGCGGAGTTCCGGTTCGGCGTCATGAACAGGACCTGGACCTTGTCAGTGGCGCCGACAGAAAAAGTGCTCGACGGTCGATTTGACGGCATCGGCCTGATCGTTCTGTTCGGACTGCTTCTGTCGGCCGGTCTTGCCCTGTCTGTCCGCATGATGATTGTGCGCCGACGTGCGCTCAAGGAAAGTCGGGAACTTTGGCGGGCTATCGCGGAGCATGCCCCCGCCCCGATTTTCATATCAAGCCGCGTTGACGGCCGGGTACTTTACGCGGCGCCCCACGCTGAGAAGCTGCTGGGACTGGAACCGGGAACGGTCGTGGGCCGTCGGGCCACCGACTTTTATAGCAATCCCGAGAACCGAAGCCGCCTTCTGAACGTGCTCCGGGAGAACGGTTCGGTTCAGAATTTTGAGATGGAGGTTTGCTCCGAGAATGTAGAACCCTTTCCGGTCCTGGCCTCCATGGCGCAAATCACTTTTAGCGGCGAGCCGGCAGTGCTGTCGGTGTGTTCCGACATCCGGGAGATCAAGCGTTTCGGGCGGGCGCTCATTGCGGAAAAGGAAAAGGCTGAACTGGCCAACCGCGCCAAGTCCGATTTCCTGGCCAATGTCAGCCACGAGCTCCGCACCCCGCTAAACGCGATCATCGGATTCTCCAAATTAATGCAGGACCGGATTTTTGGAGAGCTGGGGGCCCGGCATTATGGCGATTACGTCAAGGACATTCACGAGAGCGGTTATCACTTACTGGGAATTATCAATGATATTCTCGACTATTCGAATATCGACGCCGGAAAAATAGAAATCGACGAGCAGGATCTCGAACCGGCCGAAGTCATTGCCTGGGCCACAAAATCGTTTTCGGCTGAAATTCACAAAGCAAATATTCAACTCAGCGTCACTATACATGAGGCGACACCCAACCTGTGGGCCGACGAACGCCTGTTTCGGAAGAGCATCCTCAACATCCTCTCGAACTCGGTGAAATTTTCCGGCGGCAACGGGAAAATAGACATCCGGGTCTCGCTCGCCCCTGACGGCGAACTCGAGATCAGAATCGAGGATACCGGCATTGGCATTCCGCCGGACAAACTGGAACGCATCTTCGAACCGTTCAGTCAGGCTGACACCAAACTGAGCCGCAGTTACGGGGGGACCGGGTTGGGCCTCGCCATTACCAAGGCTTATGTCGAAATGCATCAGGGCCGGGTCGAAATTCGCAGCGAAATCAACGTTGGGACCGAGGTCACGATTCGTTTTCCAAGCGCCCGGGTCCTACACCCAGACCATTCCGTAATTGCAGACCGGGCGATGCAAGAAACACAACCCGGCACCATGCCGTAACACCGCCCGGAATGTGTGCTTATAACGGGATGTGAGGTTGGCGACACAGCAAATCAAACCACTGGCGCGCCCAAACGACAACGGCCGCCCGGAAAACCCGGGCGGCCGTTTCAAACGTGTGTAAACCCAAGCTTTCTAGTTTGGCTTGCAGGGGTTTTTTGCCGCGCACGGGTTCTTTGCCGCACACGGATTTTTCGCCGCACACGGATTGCACGGGTTTTTCGCCGCACAGGGGTTTTTCGCCGCGCACGGATTGCATGGATTCTTTGCCGCGCACGGGTTTTTCGCCGCGCACGGATTGCTGTCGTGAGCAACCTTCACATAATCGTTTGCCGCAACCGGCGCAGCAGATTCAGTTGATGTTGTTGTGGAGGCCAGCGCCATCGCGCTGGACATACACAAGACCGCTGCCAATGTTACAGTCTTCCTAAACATTTTGATGCCTCCAGGTATCACACTAGCTCCCAAACTCTAACACAGCCGGAACAGTGCCGAACCGGCCGCGAGTGCAGGTTGGCATATAGCTGCCCACAGGTCACGCTAAAATTTTCACATTTTCGTGCTCTAGTCTTGAACAGTTGAGGCCGGGTCGCGATATCTGGTGATCAAGACGTCATTCTCGGGGCACGTATCCGACTGTTCTTAATAGCTTTTACCCTGCTCCTGACTTGTGGCCCATTGGCGTTAAAGGGCTCGCTTTCGGCGCGCCGAAGGCCAGGGTCCTTGGCCCAAGGCCCCGGCCGCCATATGTTTGACTTGCGCCATTAGAACGGAAACCAGGTTCTTTTCCTGGTATAATGAACCCAGCCGAAATTTCCGGCTACTCTGAGCCCCACGCCGGAGCGGATCGGCGCCAGGACGATATTGCCTCGTCGCTGATAATTCACGCCGAGGCCCGCTATGTAATAAAAGCTGCCATCCACACCGGCAAATCGCCTGTATATGTCATCACTGTCGTCCAGATTATACACGAGCGTAAAGGTCTTCGAGAGGTTGCCGCCCAAATCCAGCCCAATCGACGGGCCGATCCAATATATTTTCCTGGTGCCCTCAATCTTGTGGGTCAGTTGCCCTTTCCCAACTCGCCCGCCGATGACCGCCGCGCCGCTCCCTTCCTCGCCTTCGATATAAGCGGTGGGCTGCCCCAGATCAGAGAAAACTTTCTGGAGGATTTTCGCCAACGCTTCGCTTGATCCGCCGAAAAAATTGTCGGCGATCGCTGCTATCGTGTCTTCGTCGTAGGTATCGTTTTCGGCTTCGGCCGCAGGCGGGAGATCTTCATACCCGTCGTCCGCGTGATCCGCGCCATAGTCAGTTGACTGGGCAATCGCGGGAGCGTGCCAAAGCATTGCGAACAGGATCGCCACGAATTTCGGGTGAACCGTCGAATAGACATCAGAAAAATGGTTGGCCCCTCAGGTTTTTACCCGATGGCATCATGTACCCGCAAAAATCGGGAAACAAGTGCGTGATGGAAATTACAGGTCGTTTTTTACTTTGCATTTCGCCGTAAAAACCGGCGGCGCCCCTCGCTCTGGCTCGACCGCCCTCCGCGATTACCCCAATGCCTTGCGAATCATGCGCTCGGTTTCGCGAGCCAGCTGATACAGATGAAGCTGCTCGGGAAGCGTCCACCGCACCTCAATCACATCGTCCCCCGGCGTCGCGACTCCATC
>JBHHWG010000094.1:0-8216 GCA_046756385.1 Sphingomonadales bacterium
ACTGACACCAGAAACCCTGGCGCCCTGCCCGCGCCGATCTCCAATAACGCGGTGGCCGGGCTCGACCGGAATGGTCGCACGTATTTTTATAGTTTCAATGGCCTCGGCGCCGGCAAAACGCACCACGACACCAGTGCCGCCGCATGGGAATTCGACGCCGGGGCGGGCACGGCAAAACGGATTGCCGACGTGCCCGGCACAGCCGGTCGCCTGGCCAGCATCGCCGCGACGGTCGGAAATCGGATATTCCTGTTCGGCGGTTACACGGTCGCCGAAGACGGCACGGAAGTGTCCACGCCCGAGGTTTACGCCTTCGCCCCGGAAACCGGCCAATATCAGACGCGCCAGCCGATGCCGACGCCGGTCGACGACGCGGTGGCCGTGGTCTATCTCGACCGCTACATCTATCTGGTGAGCGGCTGGCACGATACCGGTAACGTGTCACTGGTTCAGGTTTACGATAGCCGGGAGAACCGGTGGTTCGGCGCCACGGACTATCCGGGCAGCCCGGTGTTTGGCCATGCGGGCGGCATCGTCGGCGGAGCCATGGTTATCACCGACGGCGTTAAGGTCGTCGCCGTCGAGAACGGCAAGCGCCGGTTCGGGATTTCGGACGAAGCCTTCATCGGCCATATCGACCCCAATGACCCGTCGGTCATCCGTTGGCGGAAGCTGGATCCACATCCGGGCGAGCCCCTGTATCGCATGGCCGCCTCAGGCGCTGCGGAGCATGGGATGGTGCTTTTCGCGGGCGGCAGCACCAATCCTTATAACTTTAACGGTATCGGCTATAACGGCGTCCCGTCGCAACCCTCCGCCATTGTGTTCGGCTTCGACATTGAGGCGGCAAGCTGGCGCGCCATCGGCACCAAACCCGTCGCGACCATGGACCATCGGGGCCTGCTTAAATTCCGGGGCTCGTTTTGCACGCTGGGCGGCATGACGGCCGGCCAGGTGGTGACCGGCTCCGTCGAATGCTTCGCCGCGCCATAACGCCGCGCCTTGCCGGACGAGACGCTCCCGTTCATCAAATGATTCGATAAGAGCTGAAAATGCCCTAAACCGTCGCGATATATTGCCGCATCGCCTCGGCATCCTGTTCGGCCTCTTCGATGCGATGCTTGACCACATCCCCGATGCTGACGACGCCAATCAAGCCGTCGCCCTCGACCACGGGAATGTGGCGAATGCGGCGATCGGTCATCATTGCCATCACGTCAATGATGGAATCGTCAGGCCCGCAGCTATGCACGTTAGATGTCATGAGATCGGAAACCGTCAGTTCCAGCGCTTTGGCGCCATGCCGGTACAGACCCCGGGCGATATCCCGTTCCGATATCATGCCAATCATCGAACCCTTGCCGTCGCAAACGATGGCGGCGCCGATCCGGTTTTCACAAAGAACCGCGGCGAATTGTGTAATCGAAATATCCGGGGCGACTGTAACGACGTCCGCCCCCTTGATTTTGAGGATGCTTTTCACGTTCATGGCAGAACTCCCGCAACGAAACGCCAGCGGCTTAATGCGCCCCGTTCACTTCAGTCTTTTGTCAAAACCTCCTGGTCGTTGTTTTTTTCCGCCACAAGCATGATGCCTGTTTCACTATCACGTGACAAGGCCCGCCAAGACTGCCAGTAAACCTTGCATGCCCTGACAAGTCTCTCTATCGTCGGATAAATTCCGGCGCCGACAGCCATCAGGGGGAGGTTGCCATGACAAGTGAAACACCAGTTGGCGAACCGGTCCAATCCGCGACGAAACGATCGATATTGGCGATCGCCGTTTTTTGTCTTTCGGTTGCCGCACTGGCCGCCGCGGCACTTTCGGGGGTCGGACACGCCCGCGGCTGGTGGTCTCTGGACATCGCCTTCGATATTCTGCGCTGGAGCATCCGCAGCGCCTTGTTGGCGTTTGTACTATCCGTAATTGCGGTTTTGCGGGTCCGGCCTGGCAGCTCCAATCTGGCGTTCGCGCTGGTTTTTACCGGGCTGCTGGTCGCGCTTGGATTTACAAATTACGCCTTGAATTGGCGGGATATAGCGCGCGGCGTTCCGCCCATCCACGACATCACCACCGATCTCGACAACCCACCCGCTTTTGTAGACGTCGTTCCCCTGCGCGAGAACGCGCCCAACACTCATATTCACCAGGGCGCCGAACTGGCCGCGCGGCAACGAGACGGCTACCCTGACCTCGGGCCGCTGGAGTTGAGCGTTAGGCCCAGTGACGCCTTCGCCCTGGCCCTTGACGCCGCCCGGACCCTGGGCTGGAAGATTGTCGCCCTGGACGAGGCGGAGGGGCGCATCGAAGCCACCGACACCACATTCTGGTTTGGCTTCAAGGACGACATCGTGGTGCGGATAGCCGCTCACACCGGGGGCGCTAAAATAGATGTCCGCTCGGTTTCCCGGGTCGGCGTCAGCGACGTCGGCGCCAACGCCAGACGCATCACCCGGTTCCTGGAACTTGTTGAACGAGAACGATAACGACCGCTTTGGCAAAATTAATTGTGAGGGGATCGATCCATGACCGACAACGTTGCGCCGGGTCCGGCGCTGGACAACCGGCTACCTGTGGGCTTGCTGGTGCTGCGTATATTCCTCGGCCTGTTTTTTCTCCAGTGGACGGTCGAAAAATTTATCAAACCGGCGGGCACGGCCAAGATTTTCGACCATTTTTACGGCATCGATCTGGCGGCCGGCATGCCGATGATCATCGGTGTGGTGGAACTCGTTATCGTGATCGCGTTCCTGGCGGGGTTCCACAAGCGCATCAGCTACGGGCTGTTGCTGCTGTTTCACGCGGGCTCGACCTTGTCGTCCTACGATCAGCTTTTGCATCCCTATGACAAAGGCAACCACCTGTTTGCGGCCGCCGTGCCCGTATTGGCGGCGTTCTGGCTGCTTTATTGGCTACGCGATCACGACACGATCTGGTCGCTCGACGCGAAAAAGGCGGCAACCGCCGATACTACATAAGAGAAAAACGCCGACAACACCGGCAGACTGTCACCCGGACCCGCGCCGTTCCAGATGGGCAACCAAATCGGCAACCGCCGACTTCAGGGCGTTAAGGTCGGTTTCAGTTTTGCGTGCGCGCTGTTGTTCTATCCGGGGGAGATCAGGATTTTGTGCCGGTGGCGGCGCCAGGGCTTGCCGCTCGCTCAACCGTTCGATCATGTTTTGCATCTGCTGACGCAGCACCTGCTCGCGCTCCTGCACATGGAGCAGCCGGTCGATCCGTTCATTCAGATGGGCATTGTCGCGCAGTAATCTGGACAGTTCCGTGCGTTGCAGTTCCAACAGCGCCTGGGTCGATTCGGGCCCGTTGCGCTGTTGCCCGCCGCCCGGCCCGTACCCGGCCTTGTCCAGCCATTCGGGGTCCACGAAGACCCGGCCATCGCGGATAAAGCCCGCCACGGTGCCGCGCTTGATGCGCTTGCGCAAGGCGTCCGGCGATAGGCCGAGCCTCGCCGCCGCAACGATGACGGGCGTTCCTTCCCTGTCCCGGTCATTATTCGCAACCATGGCGCCAGTATAGTCTCGGCTGGGCCTGGGTGTCATCGAAAAGCGGGGCCGGACCTTCGTTGCATCCGTCGGGTTCTCGGTTACAGTGCCGCCTGATCAATCCGGCTGCGCCCGTCCCCAGTAATTGAAGCTCAACGCCTTTATGCCGGGAATATACATGGCCTCCAGCGTGTCAAGCCTGAAGCCGCCTTGCCGGATCAATTCGGGGATCGGCCGGTTGAGATTGCAGCCACCCGCTATTTTGCGCCACGTCGGGTTGATGCGGTCCTGCCAGCGTCGAACCGTTTCGTCCGGCGCTCTGCCATGTTCGCAAAACAGCAACTGTCCGCCGGGCTTGAGGACCCGTTTCATCTGCCGAAGCGCGGTGGTGGCTTCGGGGATCGTGCACAGCGTATAGGTCACCAGCACCGTGTCCACGCTGTGATCGTCCAGCGGTATTTCCTCGCCGGGCAAGCCGATGAACTCGACATCGAACGGATAGCGCCGCGCCGCCTTTTCGGCATAAGCGGTCATCTCGGGCGACGGCTCCAGACCCCAGACCTTCTCCACCTTTCCCGGATCGTAAAAGGGCAAATTGAGTCCCGATCCGATGCCGATCTCGAGTATGCGGCCCGAGGCCTCGGGCGCCACCTTCCGGCGCTGACGGCGGACCGGCTTCACCCCACAGGCCAGGTTGAGCAACCTGGGCAAAACATGCTTGTCGTAAAACCCCATTAGCTGGCTTTCATCCCGGATACAATGCCCGCCATGGTAAGCTCAACCGGCGAGCCCGGCAATATCCGAAACTTGTCGGCTAAACGCCGCCATGCGATGGTAGGGGCAATCAATCGAATAAAGACAGGAGAGGACGAAACCCATGCAATGGAAGCAAATGGCTGCGATGATCGGGCTCGTCGGCGCGATCGGCCTGTCGCCGGCAATCGCACAGGACATGGACGACGTAAAAATCCGCACCATTGATGTCGCGGACGGGATTTACATGCTAATGGGCCGGGGCGGCAATATCGGCGTCTCGGCCGGCGAGGACGGCGTCTATCTGATTGACGACCAGTTCGCGCCGCTGACAAACAAGATCCGTGCCGCGGTCGCCGATATTTCGGATAAGCCGGTGCGGTTCGTTCTGAACACCCATTGGCACTGGGATCATACCGGCGGCAACGAAAATTTCGGCAACGCCGGATCGGTGATCATTGCCCATGACAATGTTTACAAGCGCATGAGCGTCGACCAGTTCGTCAAGGCCTTCGACCGCCAAATCCCGGCAGCACCCGCGGCCGCCTTGCCGGTGATTACATTCGATGACACCGTCACCCTGCATCTGAACGGCGTGACCACCCGGGCGGTTCATGTCCCCCACGCCCATACCGACGGCGATTCGATAATTCACTTCAAGGAAGCGAACGTCCTTCATATGGGCGACACTTATTTCAGCGGCATGTATCCGTTCATCGACGTCCAGTCCGGCGGTTCGATCGACGGCATGATCGCGGCGGTGGAAGTGGGCCTCAGCCTCGCCGATGACAACACAAGGATCATCCCGGGCCACGGTCCGCTTTCGAACAAGCGGGAGTTGGCCGAATATCGGGATATGCTCAAGGCAGCGAGGGACCGGATCGCCAGCGCGGTTGAAAACGGGGTCGCCATCGACAAACTGACCGCGTCCAGACCGCTAGCCGACCTCGACGAAAAATGGGGCGGCGGTTTTTTCAAGGCCGACCGTTTCGTTGCGATCGTTTACCAGGATTTCGCCAACGGGCGGAAATGAGGCCCCGCGCCTGACCTGATTTCGCGTCAGACGCGGTTTGACAAGGCGCGGGCCATGAGATGTTGATCGATATTGCCGCCGCTTAGCACGATGCCGACGGCCCCGGCCTTCGGTTCGATTTTGCCGGACAAGACGGCGGCCAATGCTGTTGCGCCGCCGGGTTCGACCACCAGTTTCAACTCAGCTGCGGCGAAGGCCACGGCCTCAAGCGCCTCTTCGTCGCTGACCGAAACCGCCCCGGCCAGCAGCCGCCGCATGACCGGGAAGGTGATTTTTCCGGGACAGGGCGCCAGCAGTGCGTCGCAAACCGAACCGGCGACGCGCTTGATCGCGATGCGCTCCCCCGCCGCCAGGGAGCGCGCGGTGTCGTCAAACCCCTGGGGCTCGACCGCATGGATTTGTGTTGCCGGGCTCAGTGTCTCAAACGCAATCGCGCAGCCGGAAATCAGTCCTCCGCCGCTGACCGGGATCAAAAGCGTGCCCAGTTCCGCCCCCTGGTCCCGCGCCTGACGCGCCATTTCCAGGCCCACCGTGCCCTGGCCAGCGATGATGTCGGGATCGTCGAACGACGGCGCCAGCACCGCGCCGGTCTCGGCCGCTATCGACGCCGCGATTTCCTCGCGGCTTTCCCGGTCCCGGTCATATGGAACCACGGTGGCGCCCAGACGTTCGGTGTTGGCGCGCTTGATTGCCGGCGCATCGGCCGGCATGACGATGGTCGCCGGCATATCCAGAAGCCGCGCCGCCGCGGCGACACCCTGGGCATGATTGCCGGAGGAAAAAGCCACCACGCCGCTGGGTCGCCTGTCCGGCTCGATCCGGCACAGCCGGCTGAACGCGCCTCGAAATTTGAACGATCCGGTTCGCTGCAACGTCTCGGCCTTGACCAGCACCCGCGCCCCGGCCCGTTCATTAAGGGTCGGAAATTCCAGCAGCGGCGTACGCACGGCATGGTCAGCGATCCGTCGGGCAGCCGCTTCTATATCCTTGAAATCCGGGGCTATTGCGCTCATCTGACCGCCTTTTCCAAAGGAGTTTCGCTGGCAAAATAGCATGGCTTAACGGATAGCCGCGACTTATTCGGCCACGGCGCTTTCCGATCAAATGCTTCCATTGAGCCGGAAAGCGCTCTAGAGTTGCCGCAATCTGTTGTCAGGGTATTCATGATAGATAATAAACGACTGGGGCGTAATGTCGCATAAACATGCAACCGTTATCCTTTATTTCATTATCGCGGGCGTAATCGCGGGCATCTTCTCAGGCTGGTACTGGGGCGAGGCCATGGTCTCGGTTACGTGGTTGGGAAAGCTGTTCCTCAATGCCTTGAAGATGATGATCATCCCGCTGATTTTCGCGGCGGTGATCAGCGGTGTCGCCTCGCTGGGTGACGTGCGCAAGCTGGGGCGCGTGGGCGGCCTGACGGTGACTTACTATCTGGTCACCACTGGCATTGCGGTTCTGGTTGGCCTGGTCCTGGTCAACATCATTCAGCCCGGCGCCGGTCTGGAAATAACCGCGGATGGCCTGAGCGAGAGCATCGCCGCCAAGCAGGATATCGGCATGTCGGATATTCTGCTGTCGATGGTGTCGCCCAACATTGTTGAATCGGCGGCGAACACCCAGCTTCTGCCCCTGATTTTCTTCGCCATATTGATTTCGGCGGCGCTCACGACCCTGGGCCCGGCCGGCGACAACGCGATCGCGTTTTTCAGCGCCATCAACGAAGCGATGATGAAGCTCGTCACCTGGCTGATGTATTTCGCCCCGGTCGGTATTTTCGCGCTGATCGCGGCGCGGCTGGGCCAGGCTGGCGGTGGCGAGGCTTTTTTTGTCGAGATCAAGGCGGTCGGCCTCCATGTCGCAACGGTCCTGAGCGGCTTGACGGTTCATTTCGTGATTCTGATCCTGATTCTGTTTTTCGTGGCCGGTCGGGGGGCCCAGTTTATCGTTACCCTGCTGCGCGCCCTGTTCACCGCTTTCGGCACGGCCAGTTCGTCGGCCACCCTGCCGCTGACCATGGAGTGCGCCCGAGAGGCCAGGGTCGACGAACGGGCGGTCCGTTTTGTCATTCCCCTGGGCAGCACCATTAATATGAACGGCACCGCGCTCTATGAGGCGGCGGCGGCGATGTTCATCGCCCAGGCATACGGGCTTGATCTCGGAATCGGACAACAGGCGATTATTTTTGTTACCGCGACCCTGGCGGCAATCGGCGCGGCGGGCATACCCGAGGCCGGGTTGGTAACCATGGTGATCGTGCTCAAGGCGGTCGGCCTGCCGCTGGAGGGAATCGCGCTGTTGCTGTCGGTGGACTGGTTCCTCGACCGTTTCCGCACCTCGATCAATATCTGGGGCGATGCGGTCGGTTCGGCCGTGGTCGCGCGGTTCCTGCCCAACCAGCAGGGCGATCGCCAGCCCGGATAAAAAGCGTCATCGCGCCCGGCAATATTCGCTCGCATTCAATCCGGATGGCCGCTATTCTTCCGTAGTCGTGAGGGGCCGCCAATTTGAAGAATTGGAGGCTTGGACATGAGACGATCCATAATTAGACGATTTACAGTCAGACAATCCACAACTAGACGGCCCACAACAACGGCGCTGTTGCCGGGCTGCCTGGCGGCCGCGTTTGCCCTGATGCTTCAGGCTGGGACCGCCGCCGCCGGAACCGATGACTGCCTCGCCAAGATGGGCGACTGGACCACGCCCGAGAAATGGGTTTGGGAGCAAATCTGCAACGAAAAGGATGCCAGTTTTTCAGAATACCCGGACGGGAAACGACATTGGTTCCGCGATGACCACGAGGATGAGGACCGGCTGCTGAGCGCGGCGTTTCTGGAAACGATCCTGCTCGAACCCTCCTACACCAGGGTGATCCCGACGCACGGCGTCGCCATCGGCGGCGCGTGGTTCAAGGACGCCGTCG
>JBHHWG010000095.1:0-8001 GCA_046756385.1 Sphingomonadales bacterium
GACTGGATGTTTTTCTGCATCTCGTAGGCCTGTTCCGAGACCTTGGCCTGGATGATGCCTTCCGAGATCATCTTGACGATGCCGCCCTGGCTTTCGACCTCGGCCATGATCTGCTCCATTTCGCCGCGCATCTCGTTGGTCAGTGTCTCGACGTAATAGGAGCCGGCGAGCGGATCGACCGTGTCGCACAATCCCATTTCCTCGATCAGCAACTGCATCGTCCGGAGCGAGAGGCGCTGAGCGTCGGGCTTGGGGATCGTGTAAGCCTCGTCATAACAGCACAGCGCCATGGTCTGGGCCCCCGAAAGCGCGCCGATCAGGGCGTAATAGGCCCCGCGTACGATGTTGACCTCGGGCTGTTCCGCCGTCAGGCCCGAACCGCCGCCACCGGCGATCATCCGCATGACCATCGAGCGCGGATTTTCGGCCCCGTAATCCTCCCGGACGATCCTGGCCCACAGGCCGCGGCCGGCGCGGAACTTGGTGACCTGTTCGAAAATATTGCCGTATATGTTGAAATTGAACGACAAACGCCCGGCGAATGCGTCGACATCCTGGCCGCGCGCCAGTTGGTCGTCGATATAGGCCTTGGCGATGCAAAAGGCATAGGCCATTTCCTGGGCCGGGTTGGCGCCGGATTCGCGAATGTGGTAACCGCAAATGCTGACCGGCGAATATTTCGGCGCGTGGCTGGCGCAATATTCGATGGTGTCGCCGACCAGTTTGATCGAGGGCTCAACCGGGAAAATCCAGGTGCCGCGGCCGATGAACTCCTTGAGGATGTCGTTCTGGGCGGTGCCGCGCAGCTTCGAGATGTCGTAGCCCCGCTTCTCGGCCATCGCCAGATACATCGCAATGAGGATGGCGGCGGCGCCATTGACGGTCAGCGATACCGTGATCTCGTCCAGATCAATGCCGTCAAACGCAATTTCCAAATCGCGCAAGCTGTCGACCGCCATGCCGACCCGGCCAACCTCGCCTTCAGCCATCGGATCGTCGGAGTCGTAACCGATCTGGGTCGGTAGATCGAACGCGACATTAAGGCCGGTCTGGCCGTTTTCAATCAGGTAATGAAAGCGTTCGTTGGTCTCGCGGGCATTCCCGAAGCCGGTATATTGGCGCATGGTGAACGGGCGCTTGCGATACATCAGCGGATGAATGCCGCGCGTAAACGGATATTCGCCAGGCTGGCCGATCGTGTCGTCGCCGCCGCTCAGCCTGACGTCCTCGGCCGTGTAGACCGGCTTGATCTCAATGCCGGATTCGTTGATCACCGGACTATTTGCGGAACTCTTGTCGGTCGTCATGTCACATTCTCGTTGATGAATTCGACAATCGCCTCAAGTTTTGTGCCGGTCGCGAAAATGCCATCGAGGCCGATCCCCTTCAGCATTTCGTGATCCTGGTCCGGCACGTTGCCGCCGATGATCCACAGCTTGTCGGCGATACCGTTCCTCTCCAGCAGCGGCTTCAGTTTCCTGCAGAAAGGAATGTGAGAGCCCGCCATGCTCGATAGCCCGATCACGTCGACGTCTTCTTCCATTGCCGCTTGGGCGATGGCCTCGGGCGACTGCCTGAGGCCGGTATAGATGACCTCGAACCCGGCATTCACCAACGCGCGCACCACCACCTTGGCGCCTTGGTCGTGCCCGTCGAGGCCCGGCTTGGCCACTAACACTTTGATTTTTCGCTCACTCACGCTCAAAGCCCTTTTGCGATCGTCAGTTTCAGGATTTCGCTGGTGCCGCCACCGATCAAGGTAAAGCGCACGTCCCGCAGATAGCGCTGAACCGGGTACTCCATGGCATATCCGTAAGACGCCAGCACCCGGGCCGCCTTGTCGCAAACCGTGGCGGCGGCTTCCGAGGCGAACAGCTTCGCCATTGCCGCCTGTTGAAGGTGCGGCCGGCCGCTGTCGTAAAGCCATGCCGCGTAATGCACCAGATGCGCGGCGGCTTCCAAATCGGTGGCCATCTCGGCGAGCTTTAGCTGGATGGCCTGAAACCGGTTTATGGGCCGGCCAAATTGCTGACGTTCACCGGCATAGCGCACCGCCTCGTCAAGCGCCGCGCGTCCCACACCCAGCGCCATGGCGGCGGTGATAATGCGGATCGCCGCCAGGAGCTTGCGCAGATGCACCTCGCCGTCGCCCTCTGCGTGGCTCAAGCGATGGCTTTCCGGCAGAAAGCAATCGTCGAATGAAACCTCCGACGTCGGTAGCGCCCACACTCCCATTTTTTCAATCGGCTTGCCGATGTCAAGGCCGTGGAAATCCTTCTCGACCAGGAAAATAGTGAGTTTCCTTTCCGGCCCGGCCTTGGCGAACACGGTAAAGAAATCCGCCACCGGCGCCGCGGTGACCCAGGTCTTCTGTCCGTTCAGCACATAGCCGCCGTCGACATTTTCGGCATGGGTCGTTATGCCGTGAAGATCGGAGCCGGCATTGGGCTCGGTCATGCAAATACCGCCGATTTTCTCACCTTTTAGCGCCGGCTTGAACAGCCGTTCGTGAATGTCCGCATTGCCCAGCATATGCAGGAAATTGGTGCCCATCAGCGACTGCATGGCGACCGCGCCGGCGACGGAAACCGAACCCCGCGAAATTTCCGTGAGCGCGAGGCAGAACGAATTGAGGTCCATGCCCAAACCGCCGACATCCTCGGGGTAGCGCATGGCGAACAAGCCGAGATCGGCGATCTCCCTGAACAGTTCGCGCGGATATTCATGGGCCTCGTCGAGCGCCGCTGCTTGCGGCACGATGCGCGCGTCGGTGAACCGGGCGAAGGTGTCGCGGATCTGTCGTTGTTCTTCGCTAAGTTCGAAATCCATGTCAGGCCACCGTTTCCAGATCGAGGCCGTATGTCTCGACCGCCGCCTGGCGCGAAATTGTGCCGTCGCGGACTTCCCGGATCAGCATGTCCCGGTCGCGCTTCCTGGGATCGCCGTAACCGCCGCCGCCGCCCGCGAACTGATGATACACCGTGCCCCTGGGTATCCCGGTTATCAGATCCTTATTGCGCGGCACCACCTGCTCCCCATCGGGATAGCCCAGGGTGATCGAATTCAGGGTGCCGCCGCCGCCGCCGAACATGCCGAAAGCCGGCTCGAAATCGCCGTCGCCGAAGGTCACGAGCTGGGTGTCGTCGGAGCCGATCTGAAAAATGGTTTCAATGCCAAGGCCGCCGCGCCACTGGCCGGGACCGGCTGAATCGCACCAGTATTCGTGTTTGATCAGCAGATGGGGGGTCTGCTGCTCGAACATTTCATAGTCCTGGTCGAGCACCCCGCCGGACGCGTCGATCATGCCGATATGGTCATAACCGTCCGTGCCGTTCATCGCCCCCGAGCCACCCTTCATGCCCATGAATCCGATATCGACATAGCTGTCGCCGCGCTCAGGGTCGACACCGGTCGTGAGCGAGCACAACAGATTGTTCCAGCCCGCGGTGACCCGGTCCGGGATCACCGGGGCCAGCGCCCGGATGATCGCATCGGCGTTGGGCGGACACAGGTGATTGCCAAATGTCGTGGCCTTGGGATAGGACGCGTTCAACACCGTGCCCTCCGGGATCACGATATCGATCGGCTGGGCCATGCCTTCATTGTGCGGAATGTCGGGATTGACCATCTGCAGGAAGGTCAGAATCGCCGCCGACGCACTTGACGTATAGGTGCCGTTGACGAACCCGTTTGTCTGTTCGTCCGTGTCGGAATAATCGAACGTGATATGTTCGTCCTCGACCGTGATCGTGACCCGGATGGTGAATTTCGAGCCCTGATGGCGGCCGTCGTAATAGATCATCCCCTCGCCGCTATAGACCCCGTTGGGAATGCCCTTGATCTCGGCCTCCATGATCTTGCGGGTGGCGTCGAACAAGGCCGTCTTGTGCGCATCGAAGCTGTCGCGGCCATATTTGTTCAAAAGATCCAGCAGGCGTCTCTCGCCCACCGTGCAGGCGCCGATTTGTGCTTTCAGATCGTGCTGAACAATATCGAACCGGATGTTGGCGAAGATCAGGTTCCAGACGTCCTTGCGGAGCTTGCCTTTCTCGTAGACCTTGACCGCCGGTATGCGCAGCGCTTCCTGCCACACTTCGGTGGCGTCGGGATTGTAGCCGCCGGCGACCGCGCCGCCGATGTCGGCCTGATGGCCCTTGACCGCGGCCCAGGCGACCAGCTCGTCATCGAAAAAGATCGGCTTGTAGACCGCCACATCATTGTTCTGATTGCCCAGGCTGAACACGTCATTATGAAAAATGACGTCGCCGGGATAAATTTCGCCGTCGAAATATTCGACGATATGTTTACACACCGGGGCCAGCGAAAAGGCCAGAATCGGCAGGTTTTCAGTCTGCTCCAGCATGTTGCCGCGGGCATCGTAAAGGCCGGTCACGAAGTCCTTGGCTTCGCACAAAATTGGCGAGCGGGTGGACTGCTGGACCGAAATGCTCATCTCGTCGGTGATGGACTTGAAGGTCCGGGCATAGACCGATAACAGGATTGGATCGACAGTGCTCATGCCTGTGTCTCCCTTAGAGCGCTTTTAACTTAATCGGAATCAAGTCCGGCTGTTTATATGCCGTCCTGGCTGCGCCCTTAAATCCTTGAATAGCGCTGCTATGCCGCGTTTTAACGACTTGCCAGGACAACATCTAAACACCCTCCTTTTGATCCTGATTAAGCGAAAAGCGCTCTAGTGCGGCGGCGACCAGATCCTCGCGGCCTTTTCGGTAAAGCGCGAACGAGCCGTATTTGTCGCACACGCAATCGAATGACGCGCCCACGAAAATGGTCGTCGTGACCTGCTCCAGGATCGCCGGGCCTTCGATCCGGTTGCCGAAATGCAGGGCGTGGCCGTCGTAAACCGGGATCGGGCGGAAGTCGTCATGCTCGGGGATGTAGACCGGTCGCACACCCTTCAAGGCGGACGAGGCGTCGGGCCCGGCGTGGTCCTCCGCCCGGTTCCGGGGCTTTTCGGTAACACCGACCGCCTGCAGGCGCACATTGATGACCTCGATGGGGGTCGCCTCCTCCTCCAGCGAATAGCCGAACAGGCGGTTGTGTTCGTCATGGAACATCCGCGCAATCTCGCTGGCGTCGCGATCCGCGATCAGCGCGGTCGGTACTTTGAGCGAGACTTCGTGATATTGCTTTTGGTAGCGGCAGTCGAATTTGACGTGATAACGCCGCCGGTCGTCGGGAATGCGTTCACTGGCAAGCAGTGCCGCGCCCTCGCGCGTCATTGCTTCAACCAGCGTGCTCAGCCGATCCCAGTCGAGACTGGCCAGGGGCGACACGAAGGTGCGGACGAAATCATGCTTCAGATCGCTCATCAGCATGCCCGCGGCGCAAAAGATGGAGCTTTCACGCGGCACGATCTGGAACGGTATCTCCAGTTCATCGGCGATCAGGCTGGAATGGATCGGTCCCGCGCCGCCCGCCACCACCAGCGGAAATTCCCGGGGGTCGAAGCCGCGCTTGATGGTGATTTCCCGCACCCCCTGGGCCATGTTGTTGCACGAAATGCGGTACATGCCGGCGGCGGCCTCCTCGATGCTCAGTCCCATCGGCGTGGCCACATGCTCGTCGATGGCCCGGCGCGCCGCCTCCAGGTCGAGGGAGATTTTGCCGCCCGCGAAAAAGCCGGGATCGAGATAGCCCAAAACGAGATTGGCGTCGGTGGTCGCGGGGCGTGTGCCGCCCTTGCCGTAACAGGCCGGGCCGGGATCGGCCCCCGCGCTTTCGGGTCCCATCCGCAACATGCCGCCCGCATCGATCCATCCGATGCTGCCACCGCCCGACCCGATGGTGTGAATGCCGAGCATGGGAAGGGCAATGCGATGGCGAGCGATCTCGCCTTCATTGACCATGACCGGCGTATCGACCACCATCGCGGCGTCGAAACTGGTGCCGCCCATATCGACTGTCAGACATTTGGTCTGGTCATGGGCGGCGGCATAACCGAGCCCCGCCCCGGGCCCGGCCGCCGGGCCGGATAGCAAGGTAAGCGCCGCTTTCTCCCGCGCCACCGCCGGCGACATGACGCCGCCGTTCGATTGCATGATCAGGAGGATGCCGGCAAAACCAATGCCGTCCAGCCGGTCGAGCAAGTGATCGATATAGGTGCTGAGCTTGGGTCCCACATAGGAATTGAGCACGGTTGTGCTGACCCGGTCATAAAAGCGGATCGACGGCAACAGGTCGGCCGATGCCGTCAGATAGGCGTCGGGGAGTTCCGAGCGCACCAGCATCGCCGCCCTTTGTTCATGATCGGCATTGGCGAACGAATTCATGAAGCAGATGGCGACCGCCTCGACACCGTCCGCCTTGAAGGATTGGGCGGCGCTCCGCACGTCATCGAGGTCGAGCGCTTCGACCTCATTGCCGTTGCGGTCAAGCCGGCCGACGATGCCGATACGGCGATGGCGGGGCACCAGGGGTTCAACGTTGGTATAGCGGTTGTTATATTGCTGCTCGCGTATGCCGCGCCGCATTTCCAAAGCGTCACGGACACCGCGCGTGGTGATCAGGCCGGTCCTGGCGCCGTTGCCGGTCAAGGTGGCGTTGGTGGTGACCGTGGTGCCGTGCACGATGGTCTCGATTTCAGGCGCCAGCTCTTCCAGGGAACGGGGCGGCTCCAGGCTGGCCGCGATTTCCTTCAGCCCGTTCAAAACCCCGATCGAGGGGTCGATGGGCGTCGACAACACCTTGAAGATGCGCGGCTCCTGTCCCTCCCGGGTCACCAGGAAATCGGTAAACGTGCCGCCAACGTCAATTCCGATCTTTAGCGCCATGGCGCGTCAGCTCCTGTCGGTCACTCTCAACACCACCGCTGCCGCGGTGTCGCCCGCCGCGCACCCGGTGAACAGGCCGGCGCCGCCGCCCCGTATCGCCAGTTCCTCAATCAGCTCAATGATGGCGCGCATGCCCGTTGGCCCCTGAGGGTGACCCCAGATCAGCGAGCAGCCGAAATTATTCATGGCGTTCAAATCGACGCCGGTTTCCTTGGCGAACACCAAATCGTTGATGGCGAAGGGATTGTGAGTCTTGATCGCGTCGACATCATCGATTGTAAGACCCGCCGCTTCCAGCGCCCGTAAAGCCGCCGGGACCGGGGCCTCGGGCATAAAGGCGTTTTCGGCGCGGGACATGCCGAAGCCCAGCAAATTGATCGAGATTTCGGGCCGGCTGCTCAGGTCGCGGGCTTTTTCGGCTGTCGTGACGATCAGGGCGGCGTTGCCGTCGGCCGGGTGGGTCTGGCCGCCGAAGGTGACCGTGCCGCCGTCCATCACCGGTCTCAATTTCGCCAATCCGTCGGCGGTGGAGGGGAAAATCCCCTCATCACCGTCGATCGAGCCGACGGTCTTTCTGAACCGGGGATCGGGGACATCGAATGGAAGCGTCATGAAGCGCTTGAGAAAGGCGTTGTCGCCCGCGGTGGCTTGCGCGTATTGCTCCTGACGGCGCAGCACCAGGTCGTGCTGCTGGCCGGTCGTTATCTGGTGCTTGGCAGCGGCATTCTCGGCCGTTTGCAGCATCGAATGCCGGCCCATCGGGTCGCAGCCCATATTGTCGAGGGTCCAGTTTTCCGAAGCGCCGGTGCCGCCGGGCCCCTTGGGGTTGGGGTAATATACGATTGGGCCGTTGGAAACCCGGTCGCAGGACAGCGCCAGCGCACAGCTTGCCGCGCCCAGTTCAATCTCCTGGGCTGCTGACTGCAAGGTACGGACGCTGGTGGCGCATGCCTGGGAAACGGTGGGTCCGCCAACCTCCGTGGCGCCGATCAGCCCCATCAACCACGGCGCGCCATAGAAGGAATGCTGCTGCGGCACGGTCATGCCGAGAACACCATGGTCAAAGGCAGCGGCGGATATATTCCGTTTGTCGAGTTCGTTTTTCGCGACCTGGGCCGCGAATTTTATTGCGTGCAGGTTGGCCAGACTGCCCTGCCATTTCACGAACGGCGTGCTCCAATAGGCGCCATAAGGAATTTCAGCCTTG
>JBHHWG010000096.1:0-7897 GCA_046756385.1 Sphingomonadales bacterium
CCCAAATCTCCCAAATCTCCCAAATCTCAGTGAGTCGTCCTCATCGAGATTTGGTATAAGCCGAAATTAGGCCCGAATTGTGACCGTGATAAGGCAGGCGCGGACTTGCCGTCAAATTAGAGTGCTTTCCACCTAGGATTTGTGGTCCGCGAAATATTTGCGGATTGCGGCATGCAAGGCCTCGGCGATTGTCCGGTGGCCGGCACTGGACGCCAGAAATTGGGCGTCCCGGCTGTTGGACAGGTATCCCATTTCGACCAGGATCGACGGCACGTCGGGCGCCATGAGGACCCGGAAACCGGCGAACCGGTGGCTGTTGCTCCTGAGCTTTACTTTCTTGCCCAGTTCGGGAAGCACAAACGAAGCCAGTTCCGCCGAGAAATTCATCGTCTCGCGCTGCGCCAGATCGATCAGAATGCTGGCGACGACATGCGATTCACCATCCAGATCGACGCCGGCGATCACATCGGACTTGTTCTCCTTGGCCGCCAACGCCGCCGCCTCTCTGTCCGACGCCCGTTCCGACAGGGAATAGACCGTGGCCCCTCGCACTTTCGAATTGGCTTTTGACTTGCGGAGCGCGTCCGTATGCAGCGAGATCATGATATCGGCGTCGGCGCTTCGGGCGATCTCGACCCTTCTGCGCAACGGCACGAAAATGTCCCGCGAGCGGGTCAGGACCACCTGATATTGGCCGCTCTTTGAAAGTTGTCGCTTTAGTTCGAGAGCGACCTTGAGCGTGATTGACTTCTCGGAATGCCCGTTGACGCCCGAGGTGCCGGGATCAACCCCGCCGTGGCCGGCATCAATTACAATGACAGGGCGCTTGTTGACGCGGCTCGGCGTCTCCACCGCCACCTTTTTCGCCGGAACCGGCGCGACGCGCCTTGTCTTTTTGCGACGGGCGGCCTCTGCAAGGAAGGTCTTCCGTTCCGCGGGCTTGAGGTCGATCACAAGGCGATAGGGTTCCCCGTCGCCCCGGGGCGGGATCAGGAACGCCTTGCCAATGGTCGCGGGTCGCGACAGGTCGAGAACGATCCGCGAGGTCCCCGGCCGGAAAAGTCCATAGCGATACAGCTCGATGGCGCCGGTGCTACGGCCGCGGCTCCCGGGCTTGATCTTCCACACGATCCCGGGCAGGTCGATCACCATCCGATAGGGGTCGGCAAGAAGAAAAATGTTGTAGTCGACGCTCTCCGACAAATCGAGCACGAAACGTGTGGTTTGGCCATGCCGCCCGATCCGGACCTCAGTCGCCTCCGGCGCGGACAACGCCGCGAATGGCGCCAGCAGCACGACCGTTACGATGACGGCGACGAAGCAAAGTTGACTGGCCGGGCGAAACATCTAGAACGTATGCTCATTAAGGCGTGCGGTGTTGGCGAGAATTACCCGGCTTCGCGTGGCTCGTCCTCGAATTTTCCGGGGCATTTCCTTCCTTCCCGATCCCAAATCCTGGCCAAAGCAACGCCACACAGGCCAACACCACGTGGGTTCGTAGGCACCTAGCTCAATGGCTCTGCCAACTTCGGATGCAAGATTAAAGTTTACTTGCCCGTCCCTTGCAATGGCCAAACGGCATAATTTTTGCGCTCAGCGTCCATTTTCTGGAAATTAACCGGAATTTTGCCAGAAATTTGATTGTAAGCGGGCCGCGCCTGTGCCTATTAATGTGCCTATGGTCATGTGAGAAGCTGCGCGCAACTACCATGCGCGCGGTCGAGACGGGTCTTTAAAACGGAGCGCGCGGTTCGCGACTCAATGGTCGGAAGCACCGGCCAAACCTTCTCGACTCTTAGCTGATGATGACCGGCGGCCAGCTGATGACCGCCACAACAGGATTTTAGAACAGACACTTCATAAGGATTGTCTCCTTTGCGAACATTGACACCGCGACTAAACGGCAAAGGCGTCAGCGCGACAGACGCGCACCGCGCACTTTTGTCGCGGCGCGAGGGGACATCATTTTCAGATCAACCGACAGTGCTGGCGCCGCATCACGAGTTCGCCGGCACTCTTTGTCGTGGAGAACCATTATATGTCCATGCGTATGCTGATCGACGCCGCCCATCGCGAGGAGACGAGGGTTGCGGTCGTTCGAGGCAGCCAGATCGAGGAATTCGACCTCGAGGCCGCCAATAAGAGACAACTCAAGGGAAACATCTATCTCGCTAAAGTCACCAGGGTAGAACCGTCACTGCAGGCGGCCTTTGTCGATTTCGGCGGAAATCGGCATGGTTTTCTGCCGTTCAGCGAAATTCATCCCGACTATTATCGAATTCCGACCGAGGATCGCGAGGCGCTGTTGCAGCAACAGGCCCAAGCCGAAGACGAGGCGCGCGAGGTCGAGGAGAAGGAACAGGAAGCGGCCAGCCCGGGCGGCGGTGATGCCAACGATAACGATTCCGGCGAGCCTCAACAGGTCGAATCCCTGGGCGCCGAGGACGAAATTGACCAGGTCATTCAGTCAAACAAGCGGCTGGACCGGCACTACAACATCCAGGACGTCATATCCAAGCGCCAGATCATTCTGGTTCAGGTGGTTAAGGAGGAACGCGGCACCAAGGGCGCGGCGTTGACCACTTATTTATCGCTCGCGGGCCGCTATTGCGTTCTGATGCCGAACAGCCCGCGGGGCGGCGGCGTAAGCCGCAAGATCTCGAATCCAGGCGACCGCAAGAAGCTTAAAAGCGTACTCGCCAGTTTCGATCTCCAGCCGGGAATGGGCGCAATCATACGCACCGCCGGCATGAAGCGGACCAAGACCGAGATCAAGCGGGATCTCAACGCCCTGATGCGGCAGTGGGAAGCCATTTGCGACCTCACGCTGCACTCCAATGCTCCGTCGGTCATTCATGAGGAAGGCAACCTGATCAAGCGCGCGATCCGCGATCTTTATGTTCGCGAGATCGAAGAGGTTCTGGTCGAAGGCGAAGAAGGGTACCGCACGGCGAAAGACTTCATGCGATTGCTGATGCCCAGCCACGCCAAAAAGGTAAAGCAATATAAAGACCGGATTCCGCTGTTCCCCCGCTATCAGATAGAGGTACAGCTTGACTCGATGTACAGCCCGACCATCCAGCTCAAGTCGGGGGGCTATATCGTGATCAATATGACCGAGGCGCTCGTCGCGATCGATGTCAATTCCGGTCGCTCGACCCGCGAGGCTTCGATCGAGCGAACCGCTCTCAAGACCAATCTGGAAGCCGCCGACGAAATCTCCCGGCAGTTGCGTCTGCGCGATCTGGCCGGCCTGGTCGTGATCGATTTCATCGACATGGAGGAAAACAAACATAACCGTCAGGTTGAACGACGGCTCAAGGAGCGTCTCAAGACAGACCGCGCCCGGCTGCAGGTGGGACCGATCAGCCATTTCGGCCTGCTGGAAATGTCCCGCCAGCGGCGACGGCGCGGGTTACTGGAAGCCAGCACGATCCTGTGTCCAAGTTGCGAGGGCGCGGGCCGGCTTCGTTCGACCGGGTCAGCGACGCTCCAGATCCTCCGGGCTGTCGAAGAGGAAGGCGTTAGGCAGCGCTGCTCGAAGTTGACGATCAGGACTGCAACCCAGGTGGCCAACTATCTGCTCAATGAAAAGCGACAGGAGCTTCGGGGTATCGAAGACCGGTACGGCTTGATGGTCCATATCGCAGGCGACAGTTGTTTGTTCGCCGGGCAGTTCGAAATCGACCGCGAGGGCGCCGCTCCGGCCACGCAATTGGCGCCTGCCACGGAGAAGACGGAAAGCGAACCGGCGGAGGCCGCTCCAGAGACCGAAGAGCCCCGCGCCCACAAGGACGAGGAACGGGAAGGCAAACGCCGCCGCCGCAGATCGCGCAGAGGGAGAGGCCGTGGCACGGACGGGATTGCAAGTTCCGACGCTGAGGCCGTAAAGGCCGGTGAAGCCGCCGATGCCGCCGATGCCGCCGATGCCGCCAAACCCGTATCCGGGGGCGAAGACGGCGGCGAGCCGGAAAAACCGGCGCGTCCCAAGCGACGTCGAGGGCGGCGCGGCGGCCGTCGGCGCAGAGCAGCGGCTGAAACCAAGGCTACGCCACTTGACAGCACGACGACGGAGCAGCCGGTCGAAGAAGCCACGCAGACGCCCGCAGTTACGCCAACCGCGGAATCGGGCACTGTTGACGCCACAATGGCGACCACTACCGTGGCGGATGCCGTAGCAGGTGAAGTGCCTGAGACCGAATCCAAGCCGGAGAAAAAGCCGGTACGTCGGCGACGCAAACGGGCGGCTCCGGCAAAAGCGGAAGCTGGGCCGGAAACTGGGCCCGGCAGCGAAGCGCCGGCAGAGGCTTCCGTCCAGACCGCGGAGACCGGTAGCGAGGCCAAGGATCAGGCCACGGAGGAAGGGCAGGCGGCTGAGAAGCCCAAGCCTAAGCGCGCAACTCGTAAACGGGTGACCAAAAAGGCGGCCGCGAAGGCTGAGGATCAGCCCAGCGACGAAACGGCGCCTGAGCCGGCGCCGAAGCCGAAACGCACCCGGCGCCGCAGCCCGAAACCGGCACCGGCGCAGGCCGAGACGGCCGGGCCCGAAGCTCCCGCTTTGGAAGCGCCGAGCGCTTCGGAAAAGCCCATTGTCGTCGTACAGCCCCCGGCCGGGGAACCGGAAAGTGGCGCGGATCAGAGTCCGGCGGCCGAAAAACCGGCCCGGCCCGCCCCGAAACGGCGCGGCTGGTGGCAGAGCCCCTCCCGCTAATACGCGGGGGCCCAGGCTTTCGGGCGTCTCACGCTGGTTGCGTAACCGCAAGCGCTTCACGGCGATTTGATGTGGACGGAAGACCGCTTTTGAATCAATCTGTTAGTAAAACCGGTTGGAATCTCCAGTCGTCGATGGACGCCGGATCCCGGCTGGTTTTACTGTTTCCCGTTGACCCGTCGTGCCGGGTTGCCTAGGGTCTGAAGCCAATTCCCTTGCGGTGCTGACGCGGAGTGTTTTAGATGCACCGATTTTTTGCCATATTGATTTCGCTGTGGCTGATCGCCACCTGGCCGACCGTCAGCCTGTCCCAAGGTCGCGGCATCGCGCTGATTCGCGACGCCGAGATCGAAAACACGATCAGGACTTATGCCGCGCCGATTTTCGAGGCCGCCGGTCTCGAAAATGCCGCGATCTCGATCTATCTGGTAAACGACAGGTCGCTTAACGCCTTCGTCGCCGGCGGACAAAACATCTTCGTGCACACCGGCCTGCTTCTCGCGGCCGAAAATCCGCAACAGGTGATCGGGGTTCTGGCCCACGAAACCGGCCATATCACCGGCGGTCATCTGGCCCGGTCCAGCGACGCATTCCGCAGTGCCACCGCGGTATCCATGATCTCGATACTCGCCGGCGTCGCGGCCATGGCGGCCGGAGCCGCCGATGCGGGCGCGGCGTTACTCGGCAGCAGCGGCGGTTTCGCCCAGCGTGCCTTTTTCAAATATAGCCGAACCCAGGAATCCTCGGCCGATCAGGCCGCTTTGACCTTTCTCAATGCCAGCGAACAATCCGCCACCGGACTGATTGAATTTTTTGAACGCTTGATCAGCGAGGAAATCAAGATCACGACGAACAGAGACCCTTACATTCGTAGCCATCCGCTGACACGCCAACGGATAACCCGGCTGTTCGATGGCGCAACCCGGTCCCCATACTGGGACAAACCGGCCAGCCCCGAATTGATCGACCGGCATCATCGGATGCGGGCAAAGCTTCGCGGCTTCCTGCTCGACCCCCAGGATACATTCAATATATACCCACGGACCGACCGGAGCCTGTACGCCCGCTACGCCCGGGCGGTGGCGTTTCACAAGGCGGCGGAAATGGAGCTGGCGCTTGCCACAACCGACAGCTTGCTCGACGAGAAGCCGAAAGACCCCTATTTCCACGAACTCAAAGGCCAGATCCTGTTTGAAAGCGGCAAGGTCACCGAGGCGATTGAGCCCTACCGTAATGCGGTCAAATACGCGCCTGGCGAGACGTTGCTGCGGGTTTCTTTCGCCCAGGCGATCATCGCGAGCGAGGATCCGTCGCTCAATGAAGAAGCCATCCGGCACCTGAAGGTAGCCAACCAGCGCGATCCCTATAATCCTTTCGCCTGGCATCAGCTCGCAATTGCCTATAGCCGGGACGGCAGGCAGGAACTTGCCGATCTGGCGACGGCCGAAAGGTACCTTTTAACCGGCCGCTTTCGCGACTCGATTGGGCTCGCGGAACGGGCCGCCACTCAAATCTCCGAGGATTCGCCAGATTGGTGGCGGGCCCAGGACGTTGTAAATCTCGCGACCCAGCTAATGGAAAAGCAAGGTCGATAAAGCAGAAATTGAACCGGTGAATAGCAATTTTATAGGTTCGGCGATCATCGCCGTCATTGTCAGCAGCGTCATCGGCGTCAGTGCACTCACGCTGTTGCCTCGGGAACAGGCGGCCGGAACGGCGGACAACCCGAAGGCGCCATCCATCGAACGCGTTATTCACCGCTACATCGTCGAGCACCCGGAGGTCATCACCGAAGCCATCGAGGTGCTGCGCGCGCGCCAGCAGGAGGTGGAGCGCGAAACCGCCCGCCAGCGCATCGCCGCCAACGGCGACCAACTTTTTCATGAGGCCGGTTCAGTGGTCGCCGGCAACCCGGACGGCGACGTTACGATTGTCGAGTTTTTCGACTATAACTGTGCCTACTGCAAGCGAGCCTACCCAACCCTCGTGAAGTTGCGCGAGGAAGATTCAGGCGTTCGGTTCATTTATAAGGAATTCCCTATCCTTGGGCCGGTGTCCGTGTACGCCTCCCGGGTTTCCCTGGCGGCCAACAGGCAGGGCAAGTTCGAAGAGTTTCACGACGCCTTGATGAAAAGCCGGGACAAGCTCTCGACCGACAGCATCATTGAAACGGCGCGCCAACTCGGCCTCGACATGGCCAGGCTGGAGCAGGACATGCGCGACCCGGAGCTCGATGCCATCATCCAACGCAACATGTCCCTCGCACGAAGCCTGAACATCAGCGGCACGCCGTCGTTCGTAATCGGCGACACGCTGATTCCCGGCTTCGTCGACCGTGCCTATCTCGATGCCGTAATTGCCGAAACCCGCGAACAATAGCCTCGGCCACGCGGCGCCTCGTCTCTATATTCCAACCTAGATTAATCCGGCCAGTGGAGACGACGGATCCGCGAATTTGCGTCGCGGCATGCGGCCCGCGAGATAGGCCAGCCGCCCCGCCTCGACCGCGCTCTTCATGGCGCGCGCCATCACCACCGGGTTCCGGGCCTCGGCGATGGCGGTATTCATCAGCACCCCGTCACAACCCAGCTCCATGGCCACCGTGGCATCGGAAGCGGTGCCGACCCCGGCGTCCACGATTACCGGAACAGTTGCCTGTTCCACAATTAGCCGGATATTCACAGGATTCTGAATGCCGAGCCCCGATCCGATCGGCGCGGCCAGGGGCATGATCGCGCAACAGCCGATATCCTCCAGCCGTTTGGCGAGGATCAGATCGTCGGAGCAATAGACCATGACGTCGAAGCCGTCCTTGACCAGCATTTCAGCGGCCCGGACGGTTTCCAGCATGTCCGGATACAGCGTCTTCCGGTCGCCCAGGACTTCGAGCTTAACGAGCGACCAACCGCCTGCCTCGCGCGCCAGCCGCAAGGTGCGCACCGCGTCCTCTGCCGTGTAGCAGCCGGCGGTATTGGGCAAATAGGTGTAGACCTTGGGATCGAGATAATCGACCAGCATGGGCTGGGACGGATCGGCGATATTAACCCGGCGCACCGCCACGGTGATGATCTCGCAGCCTGATTCCTGGACGGCTTCGGCATTTAGTTTATAGCTGGAATACTTGCCGGTGCCGGTGATGAGACGGCTTTTGAAGCGGCGCCCGGCGATTACCAATTTGTCCGTGTC
>JBHHWG010000097.1:0-7852 GCA_046756385.1 Sphingomonadales bacterium
CATCAATGTCGGATCGTTGTGAGGCACCAGCGGACTCGACGGCACAATCTTGTGGCCGTGGCTTGCAAAAAATTCGAGAAACGCGCTGCGGATTTCGTTGGTGCTCGTCATAATCTGCATCCGGGCCAACAGAGACTGAAAAAAGCGCCGCCCAAGCTGCGACAACCGGCCCTTGCCGGCCGTCATCGCACCCCAGGCGGCTTGCCTTGCAAGCCTTGGTTTTACCGTTTGACCGCAGCGCTGTCCAGCGGGTCCCCGATCCTGACCGTGGCCAGTCTACCGCCGGGGCTCGGGCGCCCCGACATCGCGTTCGGCCACCGCGTGGACGTGCCGTCGCCGGCCCTTTCTGGCGAAACTCAGTCTTCGTCGGCGCGGGGCACTGCCTCGCCCATGATCGCTTCGGAAATCAGGCCCGCATTTTTTCGAATCGCGAATTCAATGGCATCGGCGATATCTGGATTCTCGGCCAGGAAGCGCTTGCCGTTTTCACGACCCTGTCCGATGCGCTGGCTATCATAGGAGAACCAGGAACCCGACTTTTCCACGACCCCGGCCTTGACGCCAAGGTCCAGCAATTCGCCGCGTTTTGAAATTCCCTGGCCATACATGATGTCGAACTCGACGACCTTGAAAGGCGGGGCCACCTTGTTCTTGACGACCTTGACCCGGGTCTGATTGCCGACCACCTCGTCCTTGTCCTTAATCTGGCCGATACGACGAATGTCGAGACGCACCGAGGAATAGAACTTCAGTGCATTGCCGCCGGTGGTGGTTTCGGGATTGCCGAACATCACACCAATTTTCATACGTATCTGATTGATGAAAATAACCATGCATTTGGAGCGCGCGATCGAGCCGGTCAACTTACGCAGCGCCTGGCTCATCAACCGCGCCTGCAGCCCGACATGGGTATCACCCATCTCACCTTCAAGCTCGGCGCGTGGCGTCAGCGCCGCGACACTGTCGATCACCAGCACCTCGACCGCGCCGGAGCGCACCAGCGTGTCGGCAATTTCAAGCGCCTGCTCGCCGGCGTCAGGTTGAGAAATCAGTAATTCATCAACATCGACCCCGAGCTTACGCGCGTAAGCCGGATCGAGCGCATGCTCAGCATCCACGAACGCGGCGACACCGCCGAGCTTTTGCACCTCAGCCACCACATGAAGCGCCAGGGTCGTCTTGCCTGAACTTTCCGGCCCGTAAACCTCGATGATCCGGCCGCGCGGCAGACCGCCGATTCCGAGCGCGATATCGAGTCCCAGGGAGCCGGACGACACGGCCTCGATATCGATCGCCGATTCCCGTTGCCCGAGTTTCATCACCGAGCCCTTGCCGAACGCCCGTTCGATCTGGCTCAACGCCGCCCCTAATGCTTTTTCTTTATCCATTTTCCCATCGCCGACTATTCGCAGATTGGTACCCGCCATGACTAGCTCCCCTGTTATTCCACAGTCGCCTAAAGGATGCAATTGGCGACAATGTACCATGTTTGTTCTCATAGGCAAGGAAAAAGCCAACGGCCTGTGAGATAAGCTGTATCCCGGTTATGTTCGCTCCATGTCCCCGCCCCCTCGATCCGGGCCGAACGTACAAAGCGTTCTAGTCGCGCAGCACTTCCTTTACGGTGAGTGCGAGCTGCTTGAGGCTGAAGGGCTTGGGCAGGAAGCTGATCTGCTCGCGGTCGATTTTCTTGCGGAAGGCGTCTTCGGTATAGCCGGAGATGAAAATTACTTTCATGTCCTTGCGGCGCTCGGTTGCGTGACGCACGAGACTGGGGCCGTCCATCTCGGGCATGACGATGTCGCTGATCAAAAGGTGAATAGGTCCGTCGTGGTGATTGACGAACTCCAGAGCCGCCTCGCCGCTGGACGCCTCAAGCACCGTATAGCCCTTGTTACGCAAGGCGCGGGCCGCAAAAATTCGGACGGCATCCTCATCCTCCACCAGCAGGATCGTGCTCTTGCCGGTTAAATCGCCAACCGGCGCCGTCGTTTCCGTGCCGGTTTTCCCCTCGCTTTCGTCTGTTTCCATATGGTGGACCGGAAGAAAAATCCGGAATGCGGCGCCTTTGCCCGGCTCGCTCACGACAAAGATGAAGCCGCCGGTTTGCTTGATGATGCCATAAACTGTCGACAAACCAAGGCCAGTGCCCTCGCCGACTTCCTTGGTGGTAAAGAACGGCTCGAAAATCTTGCCGATATCCGCCTTGGGAATGCCGACCCCGGTATCGCTGACCTCGATCAGGACATAATCGTTGCTCGGCAACAACGTGTACCCGAATTCCCGCGACTGCTCCGCCGAAACGCTCATGGTTCGTATCGTTAATGTGCCGCCATCGGGCATGGCGTCCCTGGCATTGACCGCCAGATTGATGATGACTTGCTCTATCTGCCCCTGGTCGACCTTGATCGGACCAATATCCCGCCCATGAATCAATTTGAACTCGATATTCTCGCCAATCAGCCGGGCCAACAGGTTCGAAATTTCGGCGAGCACGTCGGTCACCATGAGCACCTTGTTTCGCAGCGTCTGCTGACGTGAAAAGGCCAGCAATTGCCGCACCAGATTGGCGGCCCTGTTCGCGTTCTGCTTGACCTGCATGATGTCTGCAAAGGACGGGTCGCCAGCCTTATGGCGCATCAACAGCAGATCACAAAAACCGATTATGGCAGTCAACAGATTGTTGAAATCGTGAGCGACGCCCCCGGCCAATTGCCCCACGCCCTGCATTTTCTGGGACTGGGCGAACTGCAACTCAAGGCTTTTTTGTTCGGTCGTATCGATCAGGTAAAGGATGATCCGCCGGCGGTCGGCGGTCTCCTCAATCACGCTTGCGTATAGTTGAATAACCCTTTCCGGCACACCCTTCAAACGGATATCGATGACGTTGCGCGGGGCCTCGCCCCGTCCGGTTCGGGCAAGCCGGGCCTCGACCTCCGCCTTGTCCTCATCCTGCACGAACGAGATGATGGATTGCCCGGCCTCCTCGCCCTCGGCCAGGGAAACCAGAGCCCGGAATTCGGCGTTGCCCTCGATGATCTTGCCGGATTCGTCGATAAAAACCATGCCCATCGGGGCGTGATCGAAGAACCGCTCAAACCGTTGCGTGGCTTGCCGCATAAGCTGGCGCCAACTCCCCCCCATTTCGGGCTGGCGAAACGCAAGATACAGGTTTATGTCGCCGTCGCGGGTCGAATGGAAATTGGTGCGGGTGATTTCGGTCTTGATCACGCCGCCTCGCCTGGATTTTAGCTGGGCGCCGATGACTTGCGGACTGTCAGCGTCCTCCACCGGCCGGCAAAGCAAGTCAACGGTGGCGCGGTCCCCATCCAGAATTTTTTCAAGCCCGACATTGCCGGTGCATAACTCGTCTCGCCCGGAACCCAGCCATGCCGCCAATGTGTCATTTACATATTGGACAATTCCGGCGTCATCCGTGGTGAAAAGCCCAACCGGCGACCTGTCGAGGCATCCGGCCAGCGCGATCAAGCCGCTGGTGGCCTCCTGCGACAATCCGCTCCCCGCCTCGTTCACGAGCCACAAAAGATGTCCCTCGACTCCCCTGATCGAGGACACCGAGAATCGCAGCATCCTGCCTTCCCCGAACCCGAAGTTGATCTCAGCTACCGGCTGCTGGTCGCCGTCAATGGATTCAAGGTGTTGCAGCTTCGCGGCAAATTGTTCGGCGGCTTCAGAGCCCTTGTGCAGCAACGACAGCGGCCCAGCGCCGCCGGTTCCCGATTTGGCAATGAGCTCACGATAGCCACCATTGGCCATAACGATCGACCCGTCCCGAGTAGTCACTACGGCAGGGCCCGCCCGGGCACTTACCTCACCGCACAGAAAGGCCAGTTCCCGCTCACGCAGCGCCGCTTTCAGCCGTGGCAGGAAAACGCCGCCAAAAATGAGCGCCACCCCCCCGATCACGACGCCCGCTCCCATGAGAATTCCCGACAAATAGGGCTCGTCAAACGGTTGCCGCATGGCAACGGCAATCAGCGCCAAACCCATCAGGGCCCCGAATACTGTCACAGCATGCTGGGCCCGACGGGTCACCAAATCGATGACAGCGCCGTGGGTCGGCGCCGACCGCTCGATCGACATGTCCCGGCGTTGGGATTCCTGGGTCGCGGCCTCGGACACTGAACTCCCTTTCAGGTTCGCGGACTGTCTTCTAGAAGTCATAGCTTGGCCACCGCGTCAAGGCCGGATCCTTATGTAACTCTCGGACTGCGCACCACCTGTGACCGCGCGCGCATGATAAAGCCGATTATCTCGGCCACGGCCTTGTAATGCTCAGGCGGGATTTCCTCGTCAATTTCCACCGTGGCGAACAGGGCACGCGCCAGCGGCGGATTCTCGACCATCGACACCTCGTTTTCGACCGCCAAATCACGGATGCGTCTGGCGATCAGATCCGCGCCTTTGGCTACAAGTCGGGGCGCCGCCATCGTCTCGGCATCATATTTGAGCGCCACCGCAAAATGGGTCGGGTTGGTGATCACGACATCGGACTCGGGCACCGCCGCCATCATCCGCTTTCGAGAGCGCTCCTGACGGATTTGTCGCAGGCGGGCCTTGACCATCGGGTCACCCTCGGTTTGCTTGTGTTCGTCCTTAACCTCCTGTTTGGTCATCCGCATTTTCTTGATGTGCTGGAATTTCTGAAACAGGAAGTCGGCGCCGGCGAGCACAAACATGATCGCCACCACTCCTATCAGCATGCGGGTGGCAAGCGCGCCGACCAGCTCCAGCATGGCGCCCACATTGTAGGAAACCAATTGTTCAAGCCGGTCACGCTCCGGAAGCACCAGGACCACAACCGCGCTGCCGACCACCACGACCTTGAAAATGCTCTTGGTGAACTCCATGAAGGTGTTAATCGAAAACATGCGCTTGAGGCCCTTAAGGAGCGACACCTTCTCGAATTTGGGTTTTACTTTCTCGAGCGTGAAAACCGGTTTGTTCTGAATCACGTTGCCGATGATCGCGGCGGCCACAAACAACAGCAGCGGCAGCCCCAGGGCCTTGAGAATGTTGGCGCCGACACCGCGGCTGACCATTTGCATGTCGCCCGGTCCCATGGGGATCAAATGAGGCGTGGCGATGAAGGTCCCTAGCGTTGCATAAAGGCTGGTCATCATCGGCGCGGCCAGCATGGTCACCATGAAAGTGGCGGCGAGAATAACAAAGAAATGCTTGACCTCCTGGCTTTTGGCGACGTCGCCTTTCTTGAGCGCGTCCTCAAGCCGCTTCGGAGTCGGTTCCTCTGTTTTTTGTGATTCGTCTTGTTCGTCGCCCGCCATGATCTACCTTCGCTCCCCAATCACAGCACGAAGCGGGAAATTGCGTTTTCGAAGTAGTCGACAAACCAGGTCATTGCCGCGCCAATTACGATCGCCATGATCGCGAACGCCAGCAGGATGTTAAGCGGCATGGCGACAAAAAATACCTGTAACTGAGGCATGAGGCGCGCCAACAGGCCAAGTCCCATGTTGAAAACCAGGCCATAAACCAAAAATGGCGAGGCGATCTGAATGCCCAGCATGAATGCGTTCGAGACGGTGCTGGCCGCCATTTCAGAGAAATCTCCCGCCGGCGGCACGCTGCCGACCGGGAACAGGTTGTAACTGTCGCGCATCGCCCACAGCAACATGTGATGCAGATCGAAGGTGAACACCGAAACCACGCCGAGCAAAACCATGAACGTGCCGATGATCGCACTCTGACTGCCTTGGGTGGGATCGAAGCTCTGGGCGGCGGCAAGTCCGCTTTGGAAAGCGATGACCGTCCCGGCGACATGCAGTCCGCTCATAATCAATCGGGCGCTGGCGCCGATAAACAGGCCGACCAATATCTCGGTTATCACCGCCAGAAAAATGCCAAGCGGCGCACCCGGAACTTCGGGCACGGCGCCCCGAACCACCGAATAAATCGCCAAGGACACCGCCAGCGCGATGGACAACCTGACCCGCCCCGGAATCGCACTTTCGCCCAGCGCCGGCATCACCATGATCATGGTGCCAAGCCGGGCGAACACCAATAGAAAGCCGAAAATCTCCGCCGGAAGAATCTGGCCCAACATCGCCCGTTACACGACGCCGACAATGCGTTCGGCGATGCGGTCCATCAGACCGCTGAGGCTTTGCCCCATGAGCGGCAGAAACAGGATCAGCGCCAAAAAAATAACCAGAATCTTGGGGACGAACGTCAGCGTCATTTCCTGGATCTGGGTCAGAGCCTGAAAAAACGCAATGATCAGGCCCACGACCAGCGCAACCACCATGACCGGCCCGGCCACCGTCAGCAGCACCATAATAGCATCGCGTGCAACTTCGAGCAGTTGCCCCCCGTCCACTGACCTCTCCTAAAATATTCGAACTGAACGCCGATCAGATCGGCATCTGGATGATGTCCTGATACGCCTTGATGACCCGATCACGAACCACGACAACGGTCTCCAGCGTTACTTCCGCATTGGTCACGGCGGCCACTATGTCGATAATTTCCGTATCGCTGGTAAGCCTTTCCACCGTGGCTTTCTCGCCAGCCACCAGATTTTCGGACGACTGCTCGACCACGTCACGCACCAGGTCGGCAAACCCCGGGCCCGTAACCTCACTTGAGCCGATATCGCCGGGGCCGCCCGGGTCCAACTGAGCGCGTTGCAATGCGTTTGCATATGCGAGCGCGGCGTCGGCGTTAGCTAACTTCATCTTATTCTCCGGCTAGAGCGTTTTTAACTTAATCGGAATCAAGTCCGGCTGTTTATATGCCGCCCTGGCGGCCCCCTTAAAGCCTTGCATAGCGCTGCTATGCTGCGTTTTAACGACTTGCCAGGACAACATCTAAACACCCTCCTTTTGACCCCGATTAAGTTAAAAACGCTCTAGCTTTCCACTATTCGCGCAGCAAATCGACCGTGCGCATCAACATCTGCTTCGAGGCCTCAATTGAATTAAGATTGGCTTCGTAGCTTCTGAGCGCTTGTCGCATGTCCATGGATTCGACCAGTCCGTTCACGTTGGGCAGTTTCACATAGCCATTCTCGTCGGCACTCGGATGTCCGGGATCAAGCTTGCGGCCGAACTCCGACTGATCCCTGTCCACCTTGCTTACCTTGACCATGGGCACGCCAAGCTGTTTATCGAGCTCGTTACTGAACGAAACCACCTTGCGCCGATACGGGTCCTGGCCCGGTTCGGATGCCAGCGAACTGGCATTCGCGATGTTCTCGGAAATGACACGCACCCGAAAACTCTGGGCCCGGATACCGGCCGCCGAAATCATGATCGATTTCATCAAATCCATTTTCGGTCCCTCGCCATACGCCGTCCAACGGCATCAACCTTAAATCCTGGTGCGGCGTCAGCCGCGATTACACCTTGCCCAAGGCCGTCTTGATCAGTTTCACATGCTTGCGATACAGACTGGCCGTGGTCGCATATTCCATCTGGGTTTCGCCCATTTTCATCATTTCCATCGGCAGGTCCACCGAGTTGCCGCTGGGCGATGCCTCCGTCCCTTCGAACGACTGGCCGTGGTCCCCATTACCGGTGGCGGTCCCCGCCAGGTGGCCCGATTGGGTGGCTTTGAGCTGAAGCCCCTGGCCCGTTGCCGAGGACAGCAACTCCCCGAAATCAGGTTTCTCGATATCCTTTGCCTGGTAGCCGGGGGTGTCCGCATTAGCGACGTTCTCGGCAAGAACCCGCTGCCTGCGGCCTAGCCACGACATCTTTTCGGTCAACATGCCGAAAATCGGTATCTTATTGAGATCCATGCGCCAACTTCACCGGCTAGAGCGTTTTTAACTTAATCGGAATCAAGTTCGGCTGTTTATATGCCGCCCTGG
>JBHHWG010000098.1:0-7842 GCA_046756385.1 Sphingomonadales bacterium
AGACATCCGAAAGTCTGTTGTTTTCTTCGGTGGCCGTCTGCAAGACCAGCCGTTGTTGCTTTTTAGCTTCGATCGCCGCTTGGCCGGGATCAATGTTGAACTGCCTTGTAGTCGGCGCTGCACAAGCCCCCAACAATGTAGAAATCGCGATAGGTAAGACCAGGTGTTTCATGGCGTCCTCCCCCAGAATGCGCGTTTCAGCATATTTACAATAAAATGTTACACGTTAATAGCGTGGGTTCCAATTCCTAAATGAATGATCGTCGCGCACATTCTGATATCCGGGGACAGTATCCGATATCCGGGGACAGTATATCCGGGGACAGTATATAGTTTTCTTGCTCTTTGTCATCGACTGGTTTATCAAAGGCAGCCATGGCACGTTTGGCAAGACTGGTTATCCCCGGCCACCCCCATCATGTGACCCAGCGGGGCAACCGGGGGCTTGAAACCTTTTTCGGGGATGCCGATTACCGGCTCTATCTCAAGCTGCTTGCCGAGGGGTGCGAGCGCGCGGGCACCCAGGTCTGGGCCTGGTGCCTGATGCCCAATCACGTGCATTTGATCTTGACGCCGACGAGTGAGGACGGCTTGCGCGCCGCGCTTGGCGAAACCCATCGGCGCTACACCCGGGAAATAAATTTGCGTGAGGGCTGGCGCGGCCATCTGTGGCAGGAGCGCTTCCACTCCTTCCCCATGGACGAGGACTATCTGCTGGCCTGCGCGCGTTATGTGGAGTTGAACCCGGTCCGCGCCGGACTGGTGGAGCGTCCCCAGGAGTGGCGCTGGTCATCGGCTCGCGCTCATCTTGACGGGCAAGCCGACAGTGTAACCACGATTGAGCCGTTGCTTGACCGCGTGCCCGACTGGCTGGCGTTTCTCGCCGGCGGCATTAATGATGCGACGCTGGAAACCATTCGCGGTCATGGGCGCACCGGACATCCGCTTGGGGACGACGCCTTCTTCAAAAAGCTGGAAAAGACCATCGGCCGCAGCGTAAAACCCCGCCGGCCCGGGCGTCCCAAAAGCGCCAAAGGCTGAAAACCTATATTGACCCCAGATACTCTTTTATCCGCCGGGAAGAAGGGTCACGAAGGAAACGTCCAGGCCGCGGGCGATTTGCAGCAGGGCGCCGAGGTCGAATTGGCTGCGGCCGCGCTCATAACGGTCAAGCTGCCGGGCGGGAATGCCGGACAAGGCGGCAAGCTGTGCCAGCGACAGATTCTTCTTGCGCCGGGTCAGAAAAATAACCAGGCCCACGGATTCCTTGAAGTCGATGATTTCAGTTCTTTTGCGCCCCATAACACGCTTCCTCTCCTGGTGACCGGGAGTTTGAAAGCGCGTTGAGAGACGCGTGAGCTTATTCCCCGCGAACGGGTATTTTATTCACTCACTCCCGACCGAAAGGAAAGTTCCGCACGCCCGGACAGGGCGAACGAAACCGCTCAAACGGGAGCGGGGACCGCTCTCAAGACGCTTTCAAACGTCACAAACAGTTTATCGAATTGCCGTTCCGACGGCAAGAGATTGTCACGGTGAGCGCAGGGGGCTCCGCGGCGGATGTATTCGCGTCGTTCATAAATAAATTGTTGTAATGCGATAATTACGGCGATTATGCTGCCAACCTGAGGCGCAGGTTGTAACCGAGCAGATGAATTCCATTGCAATGGGCGGGCCGGCCTTTACAGCCACTGTGGCGACCAGGAACTTTCCAAGCCCCTGGTCGATTGGCGTTGCCGCCCCCGAAGCTTCCGCTTCCACAATCAGCAGGAACCAAATTCCGAATAGCAAGGCACAAACCCCCGAGGTCGAGGCAGATGTCGGGCCGGATACCGTCTTGCCCCCCTTGTCCTTGCCCACCGCGCCGCGAGAAGGGAACAAAGCGGCGGAAGGGGAGAAGATTGAACTGATACAGGAAAGTCTTCGCCGCCGGTTCCAACCCTGGACTGATGCGCGCGGCTCAGTTCGCCACCCCGAAAAAATAAAGGCTCAGGCCGACCAGTGCGATCAGACCGGGGATCCAGACCCACGGGCTCAATCCCGGCGCTTTCTCGGGGATTTCCGGCGCGACCTCTTCGGCGGCGGCCGCCTCGCCGCCGGCGATGGCGGCAAAGGCAGCGAAGAATTCGTCGGCCATCTTCCTGGCGGCGCCGTCGATCAATCGGGACCCGATCTGGGCCAGCTTGCCGCCGACCGTGGCGGAAACCGTGTAGGTGAGCACCGTGTCGCCACCGTCTTCGGCCAAGGTCACCACGGCCTCGCCCTTGGCGAAACCCGCCGTGCCGCCCTTGCCTTCGCCGGCAATCCTGTAACTGTTCGGGGGATGGCGATCCGACAGTGTTACCGTGCCTGTGAATTTGGCTTTCACCGGCCCGACCCGGGCGGTCACCGCCGTCTTGATCTCAACGTCCGAGAGCTGTTCAACGCTTTCGCAGCCCGGAATGCATTGGCGCAGCACCTCGACATCGTTAAGCGCATCCCAGACCCGCTGGCGCGGGGCTGGGATGCGGTATTCGCCTGTCATTTCCATGCTGCTAGAAGCGGCCGCTGTTGACCCACATATGCACCGCGATACTGGCGGCGTAGCCGAGCGCGATCGCCCAGGTCCATTTCAAATGGGAAAAGAAAGTGTAGACCCCGCGGGCCTGGCCCATCAACGCAACCCCGGCCGCCGAGCCGATCGACAGCATGCTGCCGCCGACACCGGCCGTCAAGGTGACCAGGAGCCACTGGCCCTGCGACATATCCGGGTGCATGGTCAGGACCGCGAACATCACCGGGATGTTGTCAACGATCGCAGACAAGATCCCCACCATGATATTGGCGTTGGTCGCTCCCCAATCGCCATACATCACGGCCGAAATTTCCGCCATATAGCCAAACATGGCGAGGCCGCCGACGCACATCAGAACCCCGTAGAAGAACAACAGCGTGTCCCACTCGGCTTGAGCAACCCTGCGGAAAACATCGAACGCCACGACCTGTCCGATGCCATCGACATCGGCCCGGCGGTGTTCCACTTTCTTCAGATAGAAGCCAAAAATCTGGAGGAAGGAAAGGCCGGTCATCATGCCGAACACCGGCGGCATGTGGTATAGCTGATGGCCGCTCACGGTGACCGTGATGGTCAGCAGGAAAAGCGCGATGATCCTCTTGGCGCCCACCTTCATCGGCACCAGTTCGCCGTGACTTTCCGGGTCGCCGTCGGGGACGGCGAAGTGCATGATCGCCGCCGGCACCACGTAATTGACGACGGAGGGCACGAAAAGCACCAAGAAGGTTTGGAAAGACACGATACCTTTTTGCCACACCATCAGTGTGGTGATGTCGCCGAACGGACTAAATGCTCCCCCTGCATTGGCCGCGACAACAATATTGATGCAGGCCAGGGCGACGAATTTCGGGCTGCCGACGCCGACCGCCATCACCACCGCGCACACCAGAAGCGCCGTGGTCAGATTGTCAGCGATCGGAGAGATGAAAAACGCCAGAATGCCGGTTATCCAGAACACTTTCCGGTAGCCGAAGCCCCTGGCCACCAGCCAGGCCCTCAGCGCCTCGAACACACCCCGTTCGGTCATCGAATTGATGTAGGTCATCGCCACCAGCAGGAAGCAGAACAGTTCCGCGAACTCCAGGAACGTATGGCGGAACGCCCCTTCGACGGCGTCGTTGGCGACCTCAGGCATCTGGCCGGCGGTCAACGCCGCCAACAGCCAGATGATGCCCGCGGCCAGAATCACCGGCTTGGATTTGCGAAGGTGGGTGAATTCCTCGACCATCACCAGGGCATATGCGACGCCGAACGTGCCCAGCGCCAGGAAGCCCATGGCACTCGCGGTTTGGTGAAGGATGAGGGGGCCGCCCTCAGATGCCCACGCGCTATCCGGCATCGCCGCCAAAAACAGGGCGCCCAAAAGCAAAACTACCGATCGCACCAACGTAACCTCCCTTGGATAACAATTCTGCATGACGGGCTATGTTTCCCATCGGTCGAAAATCAGCACGCGTCTGTAACGGACTCGTTGTTCGATTTTATGCGGCCACTCGCGGATTCGGCACCGTCCGGATTCCTCGCCCCCGGTTGCGCGGATTAATAATATATGTGGGGGGGTGTTTCCAGAACTTTCCATGGTTTCGCTCACTTTTACGGGACATATTATTTCTTGCGAGTTATTGACGCACTTTGTTTGATGAATTAACTAAAGCATGTTATCGTGCACTTTCCCGTTATCGGGGAGTTTTGTTATGACTGTAAAAGAGGCTGAGAGCCGCTCCGAATTTGCCGGTGGCGAGGCGGCCGAAGAGGTCGTCGAGAGCCGCGGATCCGTGAAATGGTTCGATACGGCTAAGGGTTACGGGTTCATCGTCCCCGATGACGGGTCAGGTGACATTCTGTTGCATCATACCGTATTAAAGGACACCGGAAGACGCAGTCTGCCGGAAGGCACCCAGGTGGTTTGCGAGGCCGTTCGTAGGGCAAAGGGACTGCAAGTCGTCAGAATAGTCAGTTTCGATACAAGCCAGGCTGTTGAACCGTCCGGGCCGGGGCACACTGTGCTGCCGGGCCATTTTCGGCATGCCGCGCCGGAGGCTCAGGGTGACTTTATCGACGCTACTGTAAAGTGGTTCAATCGCGTCCGCGGATATGGTTTTGTGTCGCGGGGCGAGGGCACCCAGGACATCTTCGTTCATATGGAAATTCTGCGACGATCGGGCATTGTTGAGATTTTGCCCGGGCAGGCGGTGCGGATTCGAATCGGCGAGACCGAAAAGGGCCCGCAAGTCGTGGAAATCCAGCTTCAGTAGGGCTTTTGTCCCTTGCCGGATTAGCATCTCTTCGTGTTAAGGTGGTGATCCAGCCGTGTATTTCATGGCGCTTCAAGGGGATGAGCTCAGATGTTGCGTAAAGCGTTCGGCGCCCAGGCCGGTGCAGCCTGGGCCGTTGTGAAATGGGTCATGGTCGCTTGTTTTGTGGCCGCGGCCAATGTGCCGCTGCTTGCGAAAGCCAGTGGGCCGCAGGATGAGTTGCCGCTCTCCAAGCTCACTATCGTAGCAAAAACCGGCCACCATCAATTCGAGGTCGAGACCGCCGCCACGCCCGAGCAGAAGCGCATCGGGCTGATGTATCGTCGGGAAATGGCGGACGATCATGGCATGCTGTTTGAGTTCAAGCCGCCGCAACTGATCGGCATGTGGATGAAGAACACCTTCATTTCGCTCGACATTCTGTTCATTAGCGCCGACGGACGAATCGTTAATATCGCCCGTGACACGACCCCTCATTCGCTAACGGTGCTGCGGTCCGCCGGACCAGCGAAAGCGGCGCTTGAGCTTGGTGCCGGGACCGCCGAGCGGCTGGGGATACAGCCGGGCGATATGGTGCGGCATCCTTTGTTTACGGCAGTCGAGTAGTTTGAGTGCTGGTCGCTGTCAGCTAGGCTGATGTGGCTAGTCGAATAGGCGCGGCTCTAGGCCCGGTGCAACGCGGCCATTGCCGGATGCGTAAGTGACAGTTGGTCAAGCGGCAGGTCCATCCCCGGCGGTGACAGTGGGGCGAAGCCCGTCAACTCATCGGGCGGGGCGATTCAGGAACTCAAACAGCAGGACCGCCAGAACAGCGAACACAAGGGAGCCCGCCACGCTAATTCCCGCGTCACGCCAATAGCGCGGGCGAGCCGGGGCCAGGGGTTCGAAAGCGGGCTCGACAACTTCAAACCGGAGATGGCGGACCGATGGGTTTGCCGGGCTCTGCAATGGGCGCGCTTGAACTGTCCTCAATTGCCCCTCAAGTAAAGCCAGTTCATCGCGCAGGGTCTGATGTTCGGCGAGGCGGGCGGTAAAATCGGTGGCGATCTTGCGGTAATCCGCGAGTTGCGACCGTAGTGACGCGGCGGACTGATGAGCCGCGTCGTATGTCCGGGTGGCATCCGCAAGTGCGGCCAAACCGGCCGACTTTTGTTCTTCCGCCAGTTGCTTTTCGACCAGTTCGAGTTGCCGGACCATGACCTTGATGTCGGGATCCAGCGCGATGTATTGCGGCGTGTATTTCTGCTCCAGCTCCTGGAGTTGCTCACGAAGTTCAAACGCGCGCCGATCCAGATCGAGGATTACGTCTGCCTCTTTGTCGCGGGCCACGAGCTCGCCGGCGGCGATCGCGGCCTGCATGGCGTCGAGTCGGGCCTTGGCGATCACCTCCGCCGCACTGGCGTCGTTCAATGTGGCGGTCAAATCCTTCAGGCGCGCCAGGACATGGCTCTCCTCGCGCTCCATCGCAACAATGTCGTTTTGTCGTTGAAACCAGTCAAGCTCCTTGCGCTTTTCGTCGACCCGGCGCGTCAGTTCAGCCCGTTGCCGCTCCTGCTCCAAGTCGGCCAGGGCAGTCTCGGCCTCCTGTTTCGAAGCCAGCGATGAAAGATAGACCTCGATCCAGCCATTCAACAGCACCGGCAGGAAAGCCGGGTCCGGCCCTTCGGCCCTCAGCTCCAGCAAATCGGTTTCCTCGATCTGATGAACGCTGACCGTGCTCAGCAGGCCAGCCACATTTTGCGCGGACGGCTGGCCTTGCGCACCACTGTCGGTCAGTCGTTCGAGCAGCACGCCCAGGATCGGGCCGGTGGTGAGGATTTGGCGCTGCGCTGCCGCTACCCGCGCCGGGTCGGCGTTATCGGCGGTGATTTCCAACAGCGGGGGCGCGATTTGCAGCGTGGCGTGGCTGATATACACCGGGGCGCGCAGGAAGTTGTAGCTCAGACTGAAAGTGGCGGTCAGCGCGAACAGGATGGCAAACAGTCGCACCCGAACGCGATTGCGCGCGGCCGCGGCGCGTGAGGCCGCATCATGCGGGTCTTCGGGGTGGATATTCGTCTCGGCTTCAACTTGCGGCATGTCCCCGCCCGATGAGTTTTTCCAGACCGTCGCGCGCGACCATGAAGCGAAAAGTATGACAAATTTGCGAGCGAAATCAAAGCCCTTGGCGAGAACCCCGCCCCGCAGCAGCAGGCTTCACGCCGGAATCCCTTGCGCAACGCCTGGGAACCCCCTAGAAGACAGTCAAAGTGCCCGTCGGGGAGTAGCGCAGCCTGGTAGCGCATCTGCTTTGGGAGCAGAGGGTCGCTGGTTCGAATCCAGTCTCCCCGACCACTATTTCCTAAAAAACACTGGGTTATCTATTTCACTGATTCACCGCTTGCGGTTGGTTTCGGGGTATGTGACTTATTGCCGATGGCAAAATCCGCTCCCGGTTTGATGTCTGTCATGGCATAAGGATCACCCGGCGCGGATCAAGATTTTCAACGCCGCCCTCTAAATAGGCCTCTTCCTCAACGGTGCTTGGCAACACAGTGTGCATAATTTCATGGATGATGATGCGCGCCGATTGCAACGTCGTGTCAACATACAGAGCAAAGCGAACGCCCTCGACGAATATGTTGTCCCCAACCGCGAAGGCGATGAGATCTTTATTTTCCTTGAATATCTGGCCGACACTTTTTGCGTTCCCGATGGCGAACTTGGCGAAAAACATGTCATCAAAGGGCCTCCCGGTACGGTCCAAGGCGGCCTCCAGGCCCGATTTGACGGATCTCGCAACATTGGTGATGTCGCCGAGCGCATCGAAGGGCCGATCTTCCAAAAGCGGGAAGTATTTTAGAAGGCGTTCCTCGGATTTTTTGGACAGCGGCTCCGCCAAAGCGGCGATCGCCTCATTCAGCAGGGATGGCGCCAGGGCCAGACCCTGCTCCAGCAGGCGGCGTGTTTCCGGGCTGAAGCCAAAAGTGCCGGCCGACCCGGCCGCCTCCAGCTTTTTCGCCAGCGGGGCATCGGCTGCCTGCACCGCCGCGA
>JBHHWG010000099.1:0-7792 GCA_046756385.1 Sphingomonadales bacterium
GAAACACGATGTCGCGCCGCGACACCCGTGTTGAAAAACTGACGTCCTGAAAAAGTCTGCGCTGAAGGCCGCCGGTGTCGCTGGTGACCGCACTGATCGGCGTGAACCCCATTTCGATCAGCCGATCGATGACCGCATCCTGCGCCCTCCCCTCGATTTCGCCGCCGACAACCTCGCCCGAGGCCGATACGGCGCGATAGCGGAAGCGCCCCATCACCCGGCCTCCCGAGTCACGCGCAAAACTTCTTCGACGGTCGTCACACCGGCCAGCGCTTTGGCCAAGCCATTGCAATACATGGTCTGCATTCCATCGGCGATCGCGCATTTTTGGATCTTGCCGACCTCCGGCCCCGCCATGACCAGACTGCGCAACGGGTCTGACATGACCAGGACCTCCAAAATGCTGGTCCGGCCGTGATATCCGGTTTGGCCGCATTTTCCGCATCCGATGGGCTTAAAAAGCCTGATGCGGGGTTGTGACGACATTGCCCGCAAATTCAGCTTTTCGATCATGCTGATATCAGGATCGTATGCCTGGCGGCAATTCGTGCACAGGGTGCGGACCAGCCTTTGTCCGACTATGCCGGTGACGGTGGAGGTCACCAGGAAATCCTCGACCCCCATATCCAGAAGACGCGTCACCGCCGTCGCCGCATCGTTGGTATGAACCGTGGACAGCACCAGATGTCCTGTCAGTGCCGCCTGCACCGCAATCCGCGCGGTCTCAAGATCGCGGATTTCGCCCACCATTATGACGTCTGGATCTTGGCGCAGAAACGACCTGAGAGCGGTCGCGAAGCCATGACCTGCCTTGCTGTTGACCTGAACCTGATTAATTCCGTCAACCAGATATTCAACCGGGTCCTCGATGGTCAACAGCTTCTTGTCCGCCGTGTTGAGTTCGCGCAGCGACGTATAAAGCGTGGTCGTTTTTCCGCTGCCTGTGGGGCCGGTCACCAAAATGATGCCGTGGGGCTGGCGGAGCATGGTGAGAAAGGCCCCGAGGGCTTCCCCCTCAAAGCCCAGCGCCGCGAAATCCAGCGCCAGTCGGGTGCGGTCCAGGATTCGAAGGACCACGCTCTCGCCATGCATGGTCGGTGTGGTCGAAACCCGGAAATCGATCTCCTGCCCCCGGACCGCTAATCGCACTCGGCCATCCTGGGCCAGCCGCCGTTCCGCAATGTCGAGTTTGGCCATGATCTTGACCCGGGAAACGATCGCTGCGCTCAGACGCTGGGGCGGCGCGTCAACATCGTGCAGAATTCCGTCGACGCGAAACCGGACCCGGAGGCGATCCTCCATGGGCTCGATGTGGATGTCCGAGGCCCGGGCGTCGACGGCCTGGGAGATCAGCAGATTGACGAGCCGAATGACCGGAGTTTCGCTGGCCAGGTCCTTGAGCCGTTCCACGTCCTCGCCGCTATTGCCGTCGCGGGCCTCGCCGATCTCGTCGAAAATCTCGTCAATCGACGACTGGCTGCCGGTATAAAGCCGCTCGATGGCGTCTCTGATGTCGCTGGCCGTCGCGACCCTTCGCAGAACCTCTTTCTTCGCCAGAAACTGCAGCGCCTGCACAGTGAACGGATCCAGTGGATCGGCCATCGCCACGACCAGCCCCTCCGGCCGTTCCTCGACCGGCAGGCATTGGGACTGATGCAGGAATTTCCGGCTGACGCGATCGGTGAACAGGGGCTCAGCGGGAAAATCATCCCGCGTCAACAGCGGCAGCGCCAGATGATCGGCGAAGGCCTCAGCCAGATCACGCTCCGTTATCATTCCAAGCTTGGTCAGGATCGTCTCGAGCCGCTCGCCGCTCTCGACCTGCAAATGCCGGGCCCGGTCGAGCGTTTGCGGCGTCAGTTTGCCCAGACCGACAAGATAGTCCTGAAACGAACGCTTCAGATCATCCCCATCACCAGCCACTGCCTGAGCACCGTCCGCCATACCCCCACTCAATCATTTGTTGTTCGACGCATGGTCGCAGTGTGAAAGCCGTCCGCGTACCAAAACCGGCGATTGACAGACAAAGTCATGCTTCCTGAACTGATAGCCTGGCGTTAGATTTTTTAAGCTCCACAGGCACCTCAAGCCAGCGCTTAAAAGACATTACGGTATCCATTCACGATTGCAAGTGTTCAGTTTCCAACGTGAGATGCGGTTTGGCTCTATTCTCGGTTCAAGCTGAGCCACCGGGATGTTGAGGATCTGCTGGCTGATCGCGGGATTGATGTCCGCTACGATGTGACGTGAGCCCTGAATCTTCCTCCAAGACTGAGTAGAGTCCACCCACCGCTCGGTTACGACGTGAAGGACCGAAAGCTGATCATAAACAATGAAGAGGCCGAGACCGTTCGCCTGATCCTTACGCGCTTTCATGAGCTAAAAACGTCCGCGTCCTCAAGGCAGAGCTTGATGATCGGGGCATCGCCAGCAAGCACCGAACCAGCGAGGCCGGCAACATATTCGGAGGCAATCCGCTGACCCGCGGCGCCATCTACAAGATCCTTGGCAACCGAATCTATTTGGGTGACGCCGTTCACAAGGGCACAGGCTATCCCGGCGAACAACAGGCTATCATCGATCAGGCGCTCTGGGACAGAGTCCATGAAACACTGGACCAAAACCGCGTCGGCCATCAGAGGCCCGCCAAAGCGAAAGACCCGAGTTTGCTAGCCGGCATCATCTTTGACCGAGAAGGCCTTCCGATGACCCCTCGCACGCGGTGAAGGGTGCCCGAGGCTATCGCTACTACGAGACCAGAAAAGGCAGCGGCAAGCCCCTGAGGCTTCCGGCGCAGGAGATCGAAGAACATTGTCTCTACGCTGGTCCTGGGGATGCTGAAGGCCATCGGTGATGGCCGGAGAGATGTTATAGAAAGCGTTGGGGAAGCGGAGGTTACGACAGAGATCAGGGAAAAAAGGGCAGTATCCGATATTCCGTGTAAGTGACCGGGTCATGTTTTTCCTTCCTCAATGCATTGAGGAAGGAAAACGGTCCTCGAACAGGACGGCAAAGCGGACCGTTGATGGCGCCGCCCGAACACCATGTTCTTCGGCCAACCGATCGGCGATCTCCTGAAGCGCAATGTCCTTCTTCACTGCCACAAGGCCCAGAATGAATCCCTCATAAGCATCCAGCTTCGAGCCTCCCGGCTGGCCCTGGCGTCCAGGCCGCAGGTCTCCCGTCGCACGCCATTGCCGGTACCAGAAGCCCGCCGTCGCAATGCCAATCGAAAAGTGCCGCGCCGCAGCACGCGTCGACAGACCTCCCTCTATCGCATCAATCACTCGTCGACCAATATCCAAACTATAAGCGCGCGCCATGTCATCTGCCTCCCATTTGACCTTGGCACACAGAATCACGAATGGCGCTTCTTGGGAATCCTCTATAGCGACTCCGTGTTCACGAAACCCGCTCTAAGACGATATAATGCGCGGAAGATGCCGAATTTCAGGTGTGGAATATCCCTTCTCCCAGTTCATGAGTGTCCAACTACAGACCTGAAGCCGTTTTGCCACATCTTTCTGGAAAAGACCGAGTTTATGCCGTCTTTTTAGGATATGTTCTCCAATGGTACGAGGTGATTGTGGATAAGGCTTTGATCTCTCAACAGAAAGTCGAAAATGACATGAAGGCAACGCCACCATGATCGATCCGCGGATCGACTGTCCGAGGTGGCCTCGGCCGCGTCCGGCAAGCCGCGTGCCCGCCTTCATCGCAAGCGGGCTGATCGCTGTCGCAATATTTGCGGCTGTCGCTCTATCAAACGCCAACGCTGCCCCGGTGCTTAATTCCAAGGAAGTGCTCAATTCCAAGGATTTGTCATTATATCAAGCGGCCTTTAAGGCCGTTAAGCAGCGGGACTGGTCAAAGGCATTCGCGACCTCCGCCCAAGCCTCGGACCCGGCGCCGGCCAGGGTAATCGAATGGCTGTACCTCCAGGAGCCCGACAGCGGAGCGTCCTTTGAACGCATCGGCGCATTTCTGGATGCCAATCCCGATTGGCCGCATAGGGTAAGACTGGCACGACGCGCCGAATTGGCGCTCGACGATGACGCCCCGGTGGAAACCATAATCGACTGGTTTTCCCGCCACCCGCCAGTAAGCGGCGAAGGCCGTCTCAAGCTGGGCCAGGCATTGATCGCAACGGGCCGGTCGGAGGAAGGCGACAGGTGGCTGCGGGAAGCCTGGATCACAGGATCGTTCAGTGCCCAACGGGAGCGCGATATCCGGCGCCGCCTTGGCGCAAGGTTGACGCCCGACCTCCATGCCCGCCGGCTCGATCACATGCTGTGGAACGGCAATTCGGGCGCGGCGCGGCGCGCGCTCCCGCTGGCGCCGGCTGATATCGCGGCATTGGGTAAAGCCCGTCTCGCGCTGGCACGCCGGACCTGGAACGTTGATCAGGCCATCGCTGACGTGCCGGCGCATCTGGTGGATCATCCGGGCCTGGTTTACGAGCGCATTCGCTGGCGCCGGAAAAAGGGCCTTCACGAACGGGCGCAAGAGCTTTTGGCAACCGCACCGCGGACCCCGGCTGAACTGGTGCGCCCCGATAAATGGTGGTTTGAACGCCGAATCCAGGTGCGTCACGCGCTGACTGAGGGGCGCATCGCCGATGCTTATGAATTGGCGAGCCGCCATGGCCTGGCCCGGGAGGCGGATTGGCAGGCGCAAGGCAACCCAATCGCGGGCCAGCCACGGGCGGTCAGAGCGCGCATCGCCGAGGCCGAATGGTTGTCGGGATGGATTGCATTGACCCGCCTGAATGAGCCCGACACCGCCTTTCGCCATTTCGAACGGGCGTACGCCGTGGTGCGATTACCCGTCAGCGTCGCTCGCGCCACATTCTGGGCCGGTCGGGCCGCACAGGCGCAAGGCGACAAGCCGCGGGCCACGGAATGGTTCGAAAAGGCCGCACGTCACGGCTCCTCTTTCTATGGTCAACTCGCTGCCCTTGAGGTCGGCCCCCCACCAGCATTAGCGGACGCAGCCGTCCCGACGCCGACAGTCGATGAAATCGCCGCCTTTGCCCGAAGGGAGCTTGTGCATGTTTGCCGAACCCTGGCCGAGATCGGCGAACATCGGCGCCTCAGACCGTTCGTGCGGAGCTTGCTCGTTAAGGTCGGGGAACCTCGTGACCGGAATCTGCTGGCCCAACATTTGCGTGACACGGGCAGGCCGGACCTGGCGCTAATGGTTGCGCGGGCCTCGGCGTCCGAGGGTATCGCCATGGCGGACCATAATTATCCGACGCGGGCGCTGGCTCCGACATTATCCGCCACGGGGCCGCTGCTCCATGGCGTCATTCGGCAGGAAAGCGGTTTTTACCCGGAGGCGAAAAGCCCGGCCGGCGCGCTTGGTCTCATGCAACTCATGCCTTATACAGCGTTCCAGACCGCTCGCGGCATGAAGCTCGCTTATAACAAGAACCGCCTCCTCTCCGACCCCGCTTATAATACGCAAATCGGAACTGGCTACCTGACCGGCCTGCTGGAGAGATACCGGGGGTCCTATATCCTCGCGCTCGCCGCCTATAATGCGGGGCCCAACGCCGTTAATCGGTGGCTCAGGACCTTCGGCGACCCACGCAACGGCGTGACCGACCCCGTCGACTGGATCGAAATGATTCCGTACCGGGAAACCCGCGATTACGTTCAGCGCGTGTTGGAAGCGACCCAGATTTACCGGCGGCGTCTAAACAGCGTCAGCGAACCTGGTTTCGGAATTAACCACGATCTGCACCGGGCGGTCCAGCCATCGCGACCGACGCTGCTTCCCCGCCCCCGGCCGCGCCACCATGCAAACGACCGAAACGCCACCCACTGACACACGGAAATTGCGAAAAAAGAGCGACCGATTCCGGGAACGTCCTTGACAGAATAGCGATTTGTGACACTAATCCCCTCTAGACTAATCCTTGCCGGGGGCGGCTATGAGTCACGCGGATATGGTGTTACTGGGGCTTCTGAAAGAAGGGCCTCGTCATGGATATGAGATCGATCAGGAGATCGTATCGCGCGAATATCGTCAGTGGGCCCGGATCAGCAAGTCAACGATCTACGCCGCCCTGGACCGCCTGACCCGACAAAATTGCGTGGCCGTCACCACGCAAACAGTGGGCTCCCGCCCTCCCCGCAAAGTGTTTTCCCTGACCGCGACTGGCCACACCCGCCTGCTGGATTTGATCCAGAAAGCGCTATCGTCGAGTGGTCCGATCCATTCGGACAGGCTGTTGGGCCTGATATTTGCAAGCGCCTCCGCCGATCAGCGTGTTCGCCATAACCTTTTTGCATCTCTGGCCATCATCGAGAAGGACATTGCTGAACTCGACGACGAGCGATCCCAAAGCAGTGATCCCCTGACCGACATCCTGCTGGAATTCCGGCAAGCTGTATTGCGCGCTGAACGCCACGCTCTTTATCGCGGAACCCGGCATTTGGCCCGCTGAGCGCTGAGAAGCCAGGGCCAAGGACTGATGCCCGACGGCAAATCGATAAGGACGGTGGTGACCTATTAGAGCGTTTCAGGAGCCTTTTTGCCGGCTGTTTTCGCCGCATCCACCCATTTACAGGCCCACGGCGCCTTGATACATTGCGCCCGTCGCCGCCGGGTGGCGGCATGGCCTGTCCCTGGGAGGCGAATCCTTGAAAATTTTGACCGGTAACAGCAATGCGCCTCTGGCCGAGGCGATTGGATCCTACCTCAATATTCCGCTTACCAAAGCGAGCGTGCGGCGCTTTTCCGATATGGAGGTTTTCGTCGAGATCCATGAAAATGTCCGGGGCAAGGACATTTTCGTGGTTCAGACCACGTCCTACCCGGCCAACGACAATCTGATGGAGCTTTTGGTCTGCATCGATGCGCTGAGACGCGCGTCGGCGCGTCGGATTACAGCGGTTATTCCGTATTTCGGGTATGCCCGGCAGGACCGCAAGCCCGGACCGAGAACACCCATCTCAGCCAAGCTGGTGTCGAATTTGATCACGACCGCGGGCGCCGATCGGGTGCTGACAATGGATCTGCATGCCGGTCAGATACAGGGCTTTTTCGATATTCCAACCGACAACCTGTTTGCGGCGCCGGTTTTCGTCAAGGACATAAAACAGAATTTCGAAACCAATGAGCTGATGATCGTTTCGCCTGATGTCGGCGGCGTTGTGAGAGCTCGGGCCCACGCCAAGCGCCTCGATGTTGGCCTCGCGATCGTCGACAAGCGGCGCGAGCGCGCCGGAGAATCGGAAGTCATGAACATCATCGGCGACGTGTCCGGCCAGACCTGTATTCTGCTCGATGACATCGTCGATTCAGCCGGCACCTTGTGCAACGCGGCCGATGCGTTGATGAAGCAGGGGGCAAAATCCGTGTACGCCTATTGCAGCCACGGCGTACTGTCCGGCGGCGCGGCGGCGCGGGTCTCGGCCTCCGCACTCAAGTCACTGGTGATCACTGACAGCATTCAGGCCACCGACGCGGTTCGGCTGTGCACCAATATCAGGCAAATATCGATCGCTCCGCTGATGGCCGAGGCGATTCGCCGGATTAGCGAAGAAACTTCGGTTTCGAGTTTGTTCGATTGAGTTTTTATCGCCGGCCCTGTAAAAGGCGGCATCCAAGCGGCGTCGGCACCCCTGGAGGCCGGCGCTAAAACTTAAACTGACTGGAGATAACGGAAATGTCGGAAGTACGTACGATTTCCGCGCAACTACGCGATCGGGTAGGTAAGGGGTCCGCCCGGGCAGCGCGCCGCGCCGGGCTGGTCCCGGCGGTCATTTACGGCGGCAAACGCAAG
>JBHHWG010000100.1:0-7530 GCA_046756385.1 Sphingomonadales bacterium
CGTTTCTCTAATGGATATCTACAAGACTGAGGCGGCTCGGCTCGAATATTTTCAGCGCCTGGGCCAATGTTTGTCCGACCCTAAGGATCTGGCCGCTGGCTGAAATTACCGAATAAGCGCCACGCCCGGGTCTTTGTCTGGCGTTCTTGACAATGCGGTACCGCGGCGCCCGGCTTGTCGACCGATAGATCGAAAACACGGCGGTCCGGCCATCGTGGCCGATAGCGTAATCGCACCATTCGCCGGCCGCGACCCTGGTCGCATAAAGGTTGAGTATGAGGGCAAGCTCGCGGCGATCGAAAAACACCGCGCCGGCGCGCGCGGCGGGGAAAGCGGCAAATCGGAGGCAAGTGCGAATGCCATGATTTCGCCCCAATTCCGGCAAACTGACGCCGCAAAGCCTCTCCATAGTCTTAACCGTTGGCCTCGTCAGCCCGGTCATGGTTGCGGTGGGACATTTGCCCCCTAACAGCCCCCTTCCGCCACAACGTGACCGGGCTTTTTTTGCCTTGTCTCGGGACTTGATGCGGCCTCCGGGGTTTCTTATAAACAGCCACTGGTAACTTCGAGATGCCGATTTCGGCCCGTTCGGGGCGCGATGTCGGACATGTGAACGGGGGAAATTAAGAAATGCCACCGATGCTTGAGGTCGAGGGGCTCGCCAAGCGGTTCGGTTCGATTGTCGCCGTGGACGATGTGACCTTTTCGCTCGACCAGGGCGGCGTGCTGGGCTTTTTAGGCCCGAACGGCGCTGGCAAGTCGACAACCATGAAAGTGATCACCGGATTTCTGCGCGCCGATGAAGGCTGCGTCCGGGTATGCGGTCTGAACATCGAGGATACGCCGCTCAGTGCCAAGCGCAAGATCGGCTACCTTCCCGAAGGCGCGCCGCTCTATTCCGACATGACCCCGGCGCGGTTCCTCGACTTTGTGGCTTCGGTGCGCGGATTGCGGGGCGCGGAAGCCCGCCGCGCGGTTGACATGGCGGTCGACCGGGTGTCCCTCGGCGGGGTGCTCGATCAGGTCATCGACACCCTGTCGAAGGGGTTTAAACGGCGGGTTGGTCTTGCCGGGGCGATTTTGGCGGATCCCAAGGTTCTCATTCTCGATGAGCCCACCGACGGGCTCGACCCCAATCAGAAACATGACGTGCGCGAGCTGATCCGGCGCATGTCCGAGGACAAGGCGATCGTGATTTCGACCCATCTCCTGGAGGAGGTCGAGGCGGTTTGTTCGCGCGCCATCATCATTGACCGGGGCCGAATCGTCGCCGACGGCACGCCCGATCAACTTCTGGCACGGTCACCCTATCACAACGCTGTGTCGATCGTCGTCGATCGAAGGTATGACCAGTCGGCGCGCGCGGCGCTTGAAAATATGGCCAAGGTCGCCCGGGTCGAGCGCATGGAAGCTAAAAACGGGCAAGTACGGTACCTGGCCTTTCCCCGGGACGGTCAGGGTATCGCCGCCGATATCGGCCGCGCCGCCCGCTCGGCCGACTGGTCCATTCATGACCTTCATGTTGAGACCGGCAAGCTTGATGACGTGTTCCGCGCCATCACCACCGGTGATATCAGCATACGACAGGGAGATCGAGCATGACCGGCACCCGAGCCATCTTCAGGCGCGAGTTGGCGGGCTATTTCGCGACCCCGCTCGCCTACGTCTTTATTGTCATTTTCCTGTTCCTGACCGGCATTTTCACATTCTATCTGGGCCATTTTTTCGAGCGTGGGCAGGCCGATCTTGAGGCTTTTTTCTCGTTCCACCCGTGGCTATATCTGTTCCTGATACCGGCGATTTCGATGCGCCTGTGGGCCGAGGAGCGCCGCGGCGGCACCATCGAGCTGCTGCTCACGCTGCCGATCCCGCTGGGCGCCGCCGTGCTCGGCAAGTTCCTGGCCGCCTGGGCCTTCACCGCGATCGCCCTGGCGCTGACTTTCCCGATCTGGATAACGGTCAACGTGCTCGGCGATCCCGACAATGGGGTGATCGTCGCCGGCTATATCGGCAGTCTCTTGATGGCGGCCGGCTATCTCGCGATCGGGTCCTGTATTTCGGCGGCGACCCGGAGCCAGGTCATCGCCTTCGTGATCTCGATCGTGGTTTGTTTTCTGTTCACGGTCAGCGGGCTTCCGATGGTGCTCGACTTCTTCACCGGCTGGGCGGCTCAGCCGCTGGTCGATGCGATCGCCTCGTTCAGCTTTCCGACGCACTTCTCCGCCATCGTCGACGGTGTGATCGACCTTCGTGACATCATTTATTTTGGCTCGCTGGTGGCGGTGTGGCTGTTCGCCAACGCCGTGGTCGTCGATCTCAAGAAGGCAGGTTAGGACAATGACGCGCAAAGGTCTAAGCGATGCGGCAATCCTGGTGCTCGCCGCCGCCCTGTTCCTGGCACTCAATGTGCTGTCGGGAACCCTGTTCCGCTCGGCGCGGATGGATCTGACCGAGGACGGGTTGTTTACGCTTTCCGACGGAACCAAATCCGTGCTGGCAAGCCTCGATGAACCGGTGACACTCCGTCTCTTTTTCTCCGGCAAGCTGGCTACTTCCTATATCGGGATCAAGAATTACGGCCAGCGGGTGCGCGACCTGCTGACGGAATATGCCAGCCTGTCCGATGGCAGGCTGCGGCTTGAATTCATCGATCCCGAACCGTTTACCGAGGCCGAGGATCAGGCTGTCGCCCACGGCCTGCAAGGCGCGCCGACCGCCGACGGGGAGGTGCTGTATTTTGGTCTGGTGGGCGCCAACAGCGTTGACGACCAGCAAATCGTCCCGTTTTTCCCGCTCGAACGGGAGCGGTTTCTGGAATATGACCTGACCAAACTGATCCACGGCCTGAGCAACCCGTCAAAAACAGTGGTTGGCCTGATCACGTCCTTGCCGTTGCAATATGGCCCGGGTGGCATTCAGGCGGCGATGCAGGGCCAGGCCCAGCCCAATATCATTTATGAACAACTTGGCCAGCAGGCCGAAATCCGGTCACTGGGTCCGGAATTCACGGCGATCGATGATGAAATCGACGTGCTGCTGATTGTCAATCCGGGCGAGCTCGGGGATCGTTCGCTCCATGCCATCGACCAGTTCGTGCTTGGCGGCGGCCGGGCAATGGTGTTCGTTGATCCCCATTCGGAAATGGGCGCGCAACCCATGGCGCCCGGCATGCCGCCGTCCGGCGGCGCGCGCGCGTCCGACCTTGCGGTTCTGTTCAAGGCCTGGGGGGTCGCGCTGGGCGGCAATGAAATTGTCGCTGACCGGCAATATGCCCAGCGGGTGACGCTGGCGGCCGGTGCGTCACGGCGTCAGGTCGCCGATTATGTCGTCTGGCTATCGGTGCCCGAGCAGGGGCTGAGCCGAGACGATCTGGTGACCGGGAATCTGGGCGGGCTCAATCTGGGCAGCGCCGGTTATTTCTCGGCCCTGGAGGGGGCCACCACCAGGTTTGAGCCTCTCATCACCTCCAGTTCGAACGCCATGCTGCTCAAGTCCGAGGATATCGGCCCGATGCCTGATCCCGAGGGCCTGCTGCGCGATTTCCGGCCCACCGGCGAGCAATATGTCATCGCCGCGCGGCTGTCCGGCGCGGTCGACAGCGCCTTTCCCGAGGGTGCGCCGGCTTTGGACGAGGCGCAAGACAAAGAGGCCGGTGGCGACCAGGCGAATCGGACCCACCGGGCGCATTCGGATGGCCCGATCAATGTGATCGTGGTTGCCGATACCGATCTGTTTGACGACCGGTTCTGGGCGCAGGTTCAGAATTTTCTCGGGCAGCGCATTGTGATGCCCATCGCGGACAACGCAAATTTCGTCATCAACGGCATCGATAACCTGGCCGGCTCCAGCGAGCTTATCAGCCTGCGCAGCCGGGGCGTCTCGGCCCGCTCATTCACCATGGTCCATGACATCCGCCGGCGGGCCGAAGCCCAATATCTGGCCGAGGAAGAAACGTTGCAGGACAAATTGCGCCTGGCCGAGGAGCGCATCGCTGATTTGCAGCGCGACCAGCCCGACGACGGTTCGCTGCTGCTGACCCCGGAGCAGGAGGCCGAGATAACTTCTTTCAGGACGGAAATGTTGACCACTCGCAAACAATTGCGCGAGGTGCAGCGTAACCTGCGCCGCGATATCGACGCCCTGGCCGCGACGGTGAAGTTCGTCAATATCGGGCTCGTGCCACTCTCGATCATGGCGCTTGCTGTCTTGATGGCGGTTTTGCGCCGACGCCGGGCCGGGCTTTAAGTGTAATTTGCCGGAACAGAATCAATGACACAGAAACAACGCCTTCTCTTCGCCGCTGTCACGCTGGCGGTGATTGTGGCGGCCACCGTCGCGGCTCGATTTGCCGGGCCGTCGAACAAGGCGGCTTTTGAGCCGGAGCCCCTGGCCCCGGAACTGGCAAGCCAGGTTGACGACGTGGCCAGTGTCGAGATCAAGGCCGCCGATGCCGCGTTCTCCATAACGCGGGATCAGGCCGGCAACTGGGTCCTCCCCGGGAAATCCGGCTATCGGGCCGCATTCGGCAAAATCAAGGCCCTGGTCGGCGGCATCGTCCGGGCGGAAAAGCTGGAGCCCAAAACCGCGAAGCCCGAAAATTACGGCAAAATGGCGGTCGGCGATCCGGGCGAGGACGGAACGGGCGCCTTGGTCAAGCTTCGTAATGCGAAAGGCGAGGCCTTGTTCGCGTTGATTATCGGCAGGCGCAAATATGCCGCCGGCGGCAAGGATGCCGGAACCTATGTGCGCCGGCCCGCCGAGGCACGGGTCTGGCTGGTTTCGGGGCTTCCGGTGGTCGATCAGGATTCGGCCCAGTGGCTGGACGGCGATCTTATTGAAATCGACCGCGCCCGCGCCCGTGACGCGCGGGTCGAACATGGCGATGGCGAAGTGCTGGAAGTGATGCGCGCCGCGCCGGACCAGGCGGATTTCACGGTTCTGGCATGGCCGGAAGGGGCCACGCTTCTCAGCCCCACCGCGCCCAACGGGTTGGGGGCCGCGCTGGGGCTGGTGCGGTTCGACGATGTGACGCCGGCCGACGCGCTCGATTTTTCGACCGCGACACAAACCGTTTTCACGACCTTTGACGGGCTGCGGATAACGGTGCAAACGATCCGGGCGGGGCAGGATTATTGGTCGACATTCAAGGCCGAATTTGACGCGTCCCTGATTGCCGCGGCCCCCGAGGAAGGCGCCATCGTGCTGTCAAATGCACCGGAAGACGGCGAGGCCGAGGCCGCCGATATCAACAAACGGGTGGCCGGCTGGGCCTACAAGCTGCCGGCGCACAAGGGGGCCGAGCTGGTCAAGCGCATTGGCGATCTGATCCGGCCGGAACAAGCCGGGGACGATAGTGCCGGATAGTCACTGACCCAAATCAGCTCGAATGCTTGTCACCTCTTGACGAAGGTGGGCCGCGCACCCCATATCCGGCGCAATCAAATTTGCAACAATCTGGCGGCTCACTCCGATACGGGCGCTTTAAAAGAGGATCAACCCAACGATGGCGAATGCGACAGGAAACGAGCAAAAGTTCGATTTTCAAGCCGAAGTGGCACAGCTTCTGCACCTCATGGTGCACTCGGTATACAGCGACAAGGAAATCTTTCTGCGGGAGCTGATTTCGAACGCCTCGGACGCTTGTGATCGTCTGCGTTATGAGGCGCTGACCAATCCGGCGCTGACCGCCGACGATCCGGATTTCAAGCTCATCGTGACCGTGGATGCCAAGGCCGGCACGATCACCGTGGCCGATAACGGCATCGGCATGAGCCGGGATGAAATGATCGAGAATCTGGGCACCATCGCGCGATCGGGCTCGTCGGCCTTCGTCAAGAATCTCACCGGCGACTCGGCCAAGGATGTGGCGTTGATCGGCCAGTTCGGGGTCGGCTTTTACTCGGCCTTCATGATCGCCGACAAGGTCGACGTCATCAGCCGGCGGGCCGGCGGCGAACAGGCCTGGCGATGGAGCTCGGCCGGCGCCGGCGAATTCACCATCGCCGAGGCCGAACGGGACGGGCGCGGCGCGACCGTGATCCTGCATGTCCGGCCCGACCAGACCGAATTCCTGACCGCGGAACGCCTGCGCCATATCGTCAAGACCTATTCCGATCACATCTCGCTGCCGATCACCCTGGCTGAGATCAAGGAGGACGTGCGGGACGAGGAGACGGTCAATGCGGCGTCGGCCATCTGGGCCCGCCCCAGGAAAGACGTCACGGCGGAACAGTATAAGGAATTCTATCACCATACCGCCCACGCCTTCGACGAGCCCTGGCACAACATTCATTTCAAGGCCGAGGGGGTGATCGAATATTCGGTATTGTTGTTCATCCCGTCGACGAAGCCGTTCGATCTTTTCGATCCGGCGCGCAAGACGAGGGTCAAGCTCTACGTCAAGCGGGTGTTCATCACCGATGACTGCGAGGAGCTGCTGCCGGGCTATCTGCGCTTCTTGCGCGGCATTATCGATTCCGAGGATCTGCCGCTCAACATCAGCCGCGAGATGCTGCAAAACAATCCGGTGCTTTCGAAAATCCGGGGCGCGGTCACCAAGCGGGTGCTGTCCGAGCTCGAGGAGCGCGCCGGGAAGGATGCCGAGGGGTACCTGGAATTCTGGAAAACCTTTGGCGCGGTGCTCAAGGAAGGCATTTACGAGGACGCCGCCGTGCGCGACCGGCTGCTCAAGCTGGCGCGCTTTGAAAGCACGACCGCCGAGGGACTGACCTCGCTCGATGACTATGTAACCCGCATGAAAGACGGTCAGGAAAGCATCTATTTCATCACCGGCGACAACCGCCAGTCGATCGCCCGGAGCCCCCAGCTGGAGGGCTTCGCGGCGCGCGGCGTCGAAGTGCTGCTGCTGTCCGATCCGGTCGATGACTTCTGGCTGTCGGCGGTTGCCGATTACGACGGCAAGCCCTTCAGTTCGGTGACCAGGGGCGCCGCCGAACTCGCCGGGCTCAAGGGCGCTGACAAGAGCGATGGGGACGACGAGAAAAAGGCTCCCGAGGCTGCGATCGGCACGTTGATCGCCGCGCTCAAGCAAAACCTGGGCGAGGCCGTCAAGGACGTGCGCAGCACTGAGCGTCTCACCGAAAGTCCGGTTTGTCTGGTGGCCGATGACGGCGATATGGACATGCATATGCAGCGCGTCCTGAAGATGCATCAAAATCTCGACGCCAAGGCCGCCCCGATTCTGGAGATCAATCCCGGACATGAACTGATCGCCAGACTGGCCGACATTGCAGGCGGCGAGGGCGCCGCCGACAAGCTCGCCGATGTTTCCCATCTGCTGCTCGATCAGGCGCGGATTTTGGAAGGCGAGGCGCTTCCCGATCCTGTCGCCTTTTCGCGAAGGATGGCGAGCGTCATTGCCGGCGCGTTTTCCGATTAATACCAAATCTCGATGAGAACGACTCACTGAGATTTGGGAGATTTGGTGGACGCTGATCATATTGGTTGAAAACAACCAATAGGGTCAAGGACTAGCTGTGATGTCTCAAGAGGTTGTTCATTCGATCCATC
>JBHHWG010000101.1:0-7496 GCA_046756385.1 Sphingomonadales bacterium
CGCCGCGACAGGGCGTCGTAATTATAGCTCGCCAGCGCCGCGACCATCGGGTCGGTCCCGTTCTCGGTGATCGCGGTGACCCGGTTGAGGGCATCGTAAAAATAGTTCGCGGTGAAGCCGTCCGGCCACATGACCTCGGTGCGGTTCGACGCCGCGTCATATTGATAGCTCACCGCCCGGGCGTTGTCGTTGACCGAGGCCAGCCGCCCGGCGCCGTCATAGGCCGAGGCCATGATGTAGGAGGCGTCGGCATAACGCACGTCGGTCTGGCGGCCGGCGCGGTCGTACTGGTAATTGACCGCCTTGTCGAGGCCGGGGGTCTTGGAGGTGACCCGGTTGAGGGCGTCATAGACGCTGGTGATGACGTCGCCGTTGCGGGTTTTCTTGGTCAGAACATTGCCGCCCGCGTCATAGGTGAAGGTCTCGGTGTCGGCGGCGTTCGATACCCCGGCGGTGGTCTTCGACGGGAACTGGGTTTTTATCAGCCGGTCGAAACCGTCGTAAAAATATTCGGTCAGATTGCCGTTGGCGTCGGTAACGCTCGTCTGCTGGCCGTTAACGCTGTAGGCATAAGTGGCGTAATCCTGCTGCAGCGGGCTGCCGAAGGCGCGGATTTCCTTAAGCTGCTGCCCGCCGGCGTCATAAATATTCCTGGTGACCCGGCCCACCGGATCGGTCACCGTCAGCAGGCGATCGAGATCGTCATAGGCATTGGTGGTGACCGCGCCGTCGGGCGAGGTGATGGCGAGTTCCTTGCCGGTCGCGGTATAGGTCATGCTGGTCGTTTGCAGCAGCACGTTGGCCGCGTCATAACGCTCCGCCGCGGTCAGCCGGCCGCCCGAATAGATGTTCTGGGTGTAATTGCCCAGGGGATCGGTGACCCTGGTCTCGCGCCGGTCGGCGTCATAGGCCATGGTGGTGGTGTAGTTGGGGTCGAAATCCCAGCGCGCGGGTTCCGGATCCGACCACAGGATGCAGGTGTTAAGCTCAGGCTCCCACGACAGGCACTCCGCCGGCTTGGCCGGCACGAACACCGGCGCGGTGCCGCGCGGGTCGGTGAAACTTGTCACGTCGCCCGCGCTGTTGTAACCGAAATAGGTGGTGAACCCGAACCCGCCCATCGCGCTATCGGCGGTGGCGGTCTTGAGGAAGCCGTCCAGATCGCCCTCACCATCGGCGGACGTGTAATAGGCGTTGGTGGTCTCGAGCCCCGTGGGATCGGTCCTGGTCAGGAGCTGACCGCGCGCGTTATAGGTGAAGGTCCAGGTCGGATTGGCGGGAAGGCCGGTGAGACCGTCGGTGACCTGCGGCTGGGTCGCGGTCACAAGCAGCCCGGTGGTGGCGTCAAAGGTGAAGTTGGTGGTGTTACCGTTGAAGTCCCTGACCCACAGCGGCTTGTTGAAGGTGGCGTGATAAGCGCCTTGCGCCACCCGGTTGGCAAGCCCCGAGCCGGGCTTGGCCACGGCGGTGAATTTGGTCACGTTATGCCGGGCGTCATATTCGAACAGCGACTGGTCGCCTTCCGGGAACACCCGCCTGATCACCCGGCCATGATTGTCATATTCGGCGGTGACGGTGCGACCAAGCTCGTCCAGGAACGCGTCGGCCCGGCCTTTATTGTCGTAGAATACCGTGAACGCGCCACCCATCGGGTCGACCCGCTCACCCCGGAAGCCCTCGGCGATGTAGAAGCTGTAGGCGCCGCGTGGGCTCGGGGCGGCGGCGGCCTCGTCGGCGATCGCTTGCGCGTCCTTCACCGTTTTGACCCGGCCGGTACGGTCGTAGGCATATTCCAGGGACGCCAGTGTCGCGGAATGAGGATCGAACACCGAGCCCAGCAACGCCTGCTGCGGACGCGGCCTGGACCCGGCGGGCAGTGAACCGCTGGTGACGCTCCACACATCGCCCGCTGGCGTGGTGATCGAACCCGACGCACCAAGACTGACGAAGCCATTGTCGTGCCGGGTAAGCCGCGCCTCGGCATCGTATGAGTAAGTGACCGTGATCCCGAACGGGAAGATCCAATTATCGCGGACGAAGCGGCGCTTTCTGATGCATTGGTCGATCGGGTCGAGCCAGGTCTTATAGCCGTAATTCTGGACCGAACCGTCTTCCAGCGTGATCGACCAGGAGACGCCGGAATAATCCCATTGGCGATTGAGCGGCTTCAAGGAACACTGAGCCGATCTGACGGCGGCGGGGGCGCCGGTCTGCTGCAGGCTCGCCGTGCGGCCCTGGGGCGCGTTGAAGCTGCCGTCGGCCAGCCGGACGAACTGGGTCGCCGAGTGGCCCTCGGTCAAGGTCACCACATTGTGGCTCATATGCCCGAGCCACCAGTGATTGACGAACGGCAGCAGCACCAGATGGTCAAGCGCCGCGCTCTGCTTGTACAGGTCCTGGGCGACGAAAAAGGCGACGATCGACCCTGCGGCGTTCAAGTGCGAAGACGCCCCCAGCCCTTCCATGCCGCCACCGGAAATGGCAGCGAAAGCCTCGTTACTGTCCTTCCAGCCGCCGGAGGTCGCCTCCGGGTCGCCGTCCTCGTCGATGAAGCCGTTGCGAAAGGTAGGAGTGGAGGAGAGCTTATAGGGAAACGAGCCCGCGCCCACGGACCTTATCTCGGGTATCGAGAAGCTCGGCCGCCCGGTGGCCAGATCGACGCCGTGCAGGACGCTGCGGTCCTCGAACCGGTCCTTGAGGATTTCGGCCGACTTCGCAGGGTCGACCTCGTCCTGATTATCGTTGGACAGTGCCGCGCCGCCGCCTTTGAACTCCGAATTCCAATGATCGACGATATGGGCGATCTGGCTGCCGTCGGGCTTATAGGCAAAGAAAGCGCCGCCGCGTTGAATAGTAGGCTCGCGGCCGGACCCACCTTGACCGGGAGAGCTCGATTGGAACCCCAGATGATAGCCTGGGCCCAGGAACGAATCGTTGACCGCGAGAACGTTGTAGCCTTCGTTCAAATAGCCCTCGATAGCACCATGGGTCTTGCATGCGAAACTCAGATACTCAGGACGCGTGGGAGCGTCGCATGCCAGGCCCTCGGCCAGAATCAAGGCTTCGACCTTGCCGATGTCCGCCGGTGTGAACAGATAGTATCTGGGATCGATGGTGACGCCGGATTCGGAGGTTGACGACTCGGCTTCCGCCCAGACGAACCGCTCGGCGGTCGACGCGGTATCCACGGCGTCGAGCATCTGTTCCATGATGCTGCCTTCGAGCGCCGAGGCCGAGGCCGCGACTCCGTGGATCAGCGCCGCGCGGTCGGTGGCGTTCGCGGTTTCGCTGTTCACGCTCAGGCCGATTTCGACGTCGATGCGCATTCCCTGATCGCCGACCCAGAAAACACATTCATTGGGTGAACTCTGGCAGCTCCACATGACGAAGGTCTGCGCAAACACAGTACCGAGCGAATGGTGGTGCTGGGTCATGCCGCTGCCGATCTCGGCCTGCAGCGCGGTCATGCGGCTGAACTGAGCGAGCCAGTTGGCGCCGAGCTTGATTTTCACGCCTTCCTGCAAATTGCCGATCTGGACCGGTTCCGGCTCGCTCCCGAACGGCACGACATAACCAAGCTCGGTGTCCTTGCCCAGTTCCTCGCCGAACTGGCTCATCAGATTGCCGCTCACATGGCCCCAGCCGTGAACAATCGTGGCGTTGGTGACGATGTCGATACGCTTTTCGACGGTCTCATCCATATAGGCGCCGGCATTGGCGGCGTAAGGGTGGTTGACGACCAAATCGACAAAGTAGCCGCCGCGCGACGGCGCTATGAGACCGCTGGTGTGCGTCACCACGGTCAGACCGTCAACCTGGAGTTTGACGTTGAATTGAGTGCCGGCCGGGAGTGCCGAATTCTCCGATTTGAAATGGTTAACAGTACTGTCGGGCACCAGTTCCATCCGCCGGCCATAAATCTCGTCGACGAAAAAGGCATGGCTGACCGCCCCGCTCATGGGCCGGGTATCGTCGAATGTAACCGTAAACCGGGTACGGTATTGATCCGGGATGCCGCTGGCCCCGGTCCAGCTGTGTTGCACGCTCGCGGTGTAGGGCAGGCTGGTAACGCCGGCGCCGCCCGCCGGGATCGTCACGTCGGTAATCTCGCCGCCACCGACGATGTCCTCGATCACGTCATCCGGGTGGTTGGTTTTCAGGTCAGTGAGCAGATTGGTGGCGTAGGTATCGAGGGTCGAGACCACGCCCGCATTATTGACGTCCTTGACGTAAGCAACTCCGTTGGCGGTCGATTGGATCATCCCGGTGGACGCCGAGCCTAAAAAGCCTGTCGGCGTGTAGCCCATGGCCGTCGCCAGATCGATTCCCGCCTTGAAGATGTGGGTTTTGTAGGCGGGATCGAACAGTAGCGTCTGACCGCCAACCGTCGCCTGCACCCAAATATGCCCCATGACAACCGACGACACATTGCCGGCAAGGGTCGAACAATTAGTGGAGCCGTTCACCGTTGCCGGAATCCCGCCATCGGCCAGGAACTGACACGCCGCCTTGGCGTTGGAGATGCCGAACCAGTCGGAAAACTGGGTTTGATTGAGCGTGATCGTCCCGGCCTTGTATGTCGGATTATAGGTCGTCCCCCCAACCGCGTCCGCCTCGCGCAGCAACTCGACCATCAAATGGGCCTGATCGAATGCGGTGCCGTGCTTGTCTGTCAGCGCACCCAGCGCACCCTTTTGCAGGCCGTAAATCGCTGTGATCTCAACCCTGTTGCGAACGAATTGGTAAATCAAATCGGCGTCGTGGCGAAGCGCCCGTGCAAGCTCCTTGATCTCCGCCGGCCGTCCCCGGCCCAGATCGTCGGTGCGCAGCGTCGCCGCACCATAAAAGCTATCGGCCGCGGACGGGGTCTGAAGCGAGGCCGTCCCAATCTTGACCGCCGGAAGTTCGGCCTGAGCCTTATTTGCAGGTGACACCAGAATCACAATTCCGGCAAGAACCGCAAATATTTTGCCCGCTTCAGAAATTTGCTTAAACAAACGCATGACCGTGTTTCTCCCGATAGCCCCTTTAGCCGGGCATTTTTTCAGTGACGCTTTTTTTCAGAGACGCCAATCTGGCTAGAACAGGCTTTCGACGGTAACAGATACCGTCGCCGTGTCGGTTCCCCCGTTTCCATCCGAGATGGTATAGGTGAACGAATCGCTACCGAGATAGCCGGTGTTCGGCGTGTAACGCAGCGACGTGCCGCTCAAAATGGTAACGCTGCCATGGCTCGGATTCGAGGTCGCTGTTATGGTCAGAGGATCGCCATCGGGGTCGCTGTCGTTAACCCTCGGGTCAAAAGTAGCGGATTGATTCTTGAAGGTGACGACAGAATCATTGACGGCCAATGGAGGGTTATTTGGGCTTCCGCCAGTGCCGGCCGTCGTCGCGACCTGCGTGCGATTGCCGGCCGGATCATAGCTGTAATCGATCACCGAGCCATCGTCGTAGGTGGCCTTGGTGAGCCGACCCAAATCATCGTAGACATAGGTTACAGTTCCTGCCTGTACAGGGAGGCAGAACAGAAGCACAACCCAAACCAGCGCTAACCGGATTGCCCTTGGCGCAACCACCCAGTTTAAAACGATGTACATATAAAGCCCCCAAAAGACGAAACACGACAAGAAATATTAACGCTCGGCCTGACCCATCATAAAATGGACATTTCAACCCAAACGATTCTCACCATTTCCACGCCTATTTTTTAGCGTTCTAAGAAATCATTCCTCGCTACTAATTGCTCGCATTACTAGATATGTCAACTTAAATCCTTGAGCCATTGTTTTCCAGGGCCGCTGCACAGCAAATCATGTCATTGCCATCAGATATCGATCGCGAATCCAAAAACTATGAAAAATCATTTAAACACGATGGCTTGCATCAAAAAACCTCATCAAGACTGACAACGGCCGCATCTTCAAACGAGCAAGCTTTGTTGGGCGGGCAAAAAATGGTACACGGTTATCGTGTATTTCCAGCATGGCGCCGTGCGGCAATTCGTCAACCGCACCCCATTAAGACCGGCCAAAACAGAGATTAGGATCACACTCGCATGAGGAAATAGGAGCGGTGGCCAAGAGAGGCTCTCGAACTGCCTGTAGGCCGGACGCTCAACATACATTTGATGCTTGATTTGTCTGAGGCTTGGAAATGAAGTGTTATCCGCAGACTGCTGGCAAAATCCTTCCCTGGGTCGTTTTCTTAATTCATCGCCAATCGGTTGAGTTGCTTCTCACAAAGCTCGGTCGCGTGCGATTGATTTGACCGGCCGCCTCCCCAGCTTAGGATCCAATACGGCTCCCTGGGATTTTCTGTGATCCGGATCGTCGCCTCGCGGAGCAGCGGCGCGCTGTCGGGTATGGCGACCTCGGCGCGGATGGTGAAGGCGCGGCCGCCGAGGGAGCCGGCCATGGCGACGACGCCGGGGCCGCCCGATGCCGTGGGGGCACCGGTCGTATGGTCTTCCCGGAGGCCCAGGGCCTTTTTCACCGGTGCCGGTGCTACGCGCGAATCCGCGGTTCTGCGGCCGGAATGGAGGGTGAGCGCCGGCTCGACGCAGCGGTAGAGTTCGTCGGTCATGCCAAGGACCTGACGCAACTCGCTGACCACCTCGAACGGGCCGTTGCGGGGCCCGTAATCAAGCCCGGCGGAGCGATATGTGCCCGCCTCGGCCCCGTTGAGGCGGCGCAGGTCGTCCGGGTCACGCCAATCCCCGATCGCGTCGACCAACCGCGCACTATCCTCCGGCGAAAGGCCCGCGGATTGGAACAACCGATCCAACAATTCGTCGGCCGCGGCATTGAGATCGAACTTGCCGGCCTCGTCGGTAACGGAAATCTTGACGGTTCGGCCGGCGAATTGAAAATTATGCGGCCGGCCGTCGGGCTGCCATCTTTGGCTGCGGTTGTCGTTCAAAAGACCAAGGATCGCACGATTGACGCCGGCCTCGGCGATCGTCGCGGCCTCGACATGCTGGGCTGCGGCGCCCGACATTTTCACGCCCACCCGGGCTGTGGTCAACACCGCCCCAAGCATCAACGAAAGCAGCAGCATCAGCCATAACACAGATATCAGCGCCAGGCCGCGCTCGCCCGTCCTTTCCATGTTGCAGCGCTCCTATTGCTCCAGCATGCCATCCAGGTTCATGTCTCTCAGCTGGCCTCGCAGATAGTCCGTCGTGTCGCGGGCGTCCTGCAGGCTGCGGATCACGTGGGGCGTCATGAAAACCAGGAGCTCGGTGCGCCGCCTGGCTCTGTTGGCCGACCGGAAGGCGGCGCCCAAAAGCGGGATGTTTTTCAAAAATGGCACGCCGCTGTTGCCCCGACTTTCGCTTTCACGAATGAGCCCCCCGAGCGCGATGGTCTCGCCGTCATGCACCGCCACTGTGCTCTCGATCTTGCGCTGCTGGATCGTGGGGGAGTCGATGCCCGAGGTCGTGGTGCCGACCACATCGCTTACTTCCTGGGCGAACTCGATGATCACCAGACCGCTTT
>JBHHWG010000102.1:0-7425 GCA_046756385.1 Sphingomonadales bacterium
TCGTCGAGCGTGATCGCGGCCGGGCTATCGGCGCCGGCATAAAGCGTGAACTTGCAGCCCTGATAAATCAGCTGCCCGGCCCCGGCGGACAGCAGGCCGCCGATGGCCGATTCCCGAACCTGCCGCACATCGATCACGCCGTCGGCGGTATAGCGCGGCTGGCTGCCGCCGGCCTTGAGCGTCACCAGCTCGTCGGAAATATTGGCGGCGGCGATGATCGCGGCGTCGTCGATATCGGCGGTCGGAATGCGCGCGCCCAGCGGATCGCGGGTTAGATAATCGCGCATCACCAGCGCCCAGTTGTTCGACCAGGCGATGGTGGAATCGCGCGGGTCGAACAGCTTTGCTCCTTTTACGACCGCGTTGATCCGGGGCCGGCCGTTGGTGAATACCTCGGGGTCGAACTCGAACCGGGCCACGTAATAGGCCAGGCCCTTGAGCTGATGAGCGGTGGTCCATTCGGTGACATCGGCGACCAGCGCCGCATCGGCGGCCTGGGTCGCCGTGCCCGGATGCGGCGTGATCCGCACCTTGCCCGCGAACCGCCCGGCGGTGACGAATCCGTCGGCGTCGAGCGTCACCTCGTCATCATTGAGGAACCACTTCTCGAAGCCCTCGATCTCATGACCCGCGACCACGAACACCATCGACAGATATTTGTTATCGGTTCCATGGGTGCCGGCATAAACCATCGTGCCCGCGATCCGCGCCCGGCCGTAGACGATGGTGCGCGCCGCGACGGCGGAACGGACTTCTTCCTTTGTTCCACGCTGGGAATCGACCCGGGGTCGTTTCGCCACCAAACTTGATATTTTGCCTAACGCGATGGATGCGCCGACCCCGATGATTAGTTTTGCGAGAAGAGGGGAAATCGCCGGTGCGAATGGCGTAAAAACTAGAGCCACCGCCGCCGCGATAGCAACGCGTTCGGCGGCGTTTTTGAGCACCTTACCCATGACCCACTCTCCACGCCTTTGCGGTTTCGCTCATCGGCACGAAAGCCAGGCCGTCGGAGGCGAAAGCGGCGATAGCGCCCAGGCACACGCCGGCCGACGGGCCGTTTTCGGTGACCATGTACACAAGGTCCCCGCGCCAGGCGCGGGCGGGAGGAATCGGATTGCCGAACAGCGACCGCAGGGTATGGTAAAGCGTGCCCGACCCGTACCGTTTGAGCGCCCGCCTGGCCCCAAACTCGGTTCGGTAGCGGCCTCTGAAGGCCTTGGCGGGATCGTCGCCGGTCATCGCCTTGACGATGTTGGCGGCGAACAGGCAACAGTCGTGCTTGCCCCAGCAAAAAGGCCGCTCAGCGGCGGCCTCGACTTCCCTGGCCAGCAATTCCGGCCAGTCTGACTTTCGCATTCTCATCGCGCGAATTCTCGAAACGGGTTGGGAGGCCCGCCGGCGGCCGGTCTCGGCGACGGCATGCCCCACAGGATTTCCTTGCTTTGCAGCTCCATCACGAATTCAAGCCCTTTATCCCCCGGGTGAAGGCGTTGTTGTTCCTGATCGGTCAGCAGGCTTGTTGACGAGCGCCGGGTTTGAACATCCCGGCTTTCGCACTGCACAGACAGCGCCCCGGTCTCATCGCCGTCGGCCGCCGACATCACATCCATGATGCCGCCAAACACCGAAACCGGCTCGCCGATCACCTGATGGCTGGCATCGAGGAACGCAATCCACAGCTTGGCCGAGCGGCCCTGATAGTTTTCCTCCAGCGCGGAGGTTAAAAGGTCCGGGTCGATGCCGCTCAGGGTGAGCTGCATGCCGTTCTCGCGCCGATCGGCGGTTTCGGCCACCGCGTCGATCGATCCCAGGTCCCCGACCCCGTCCCAGGTCTGGACGGCTTCGCCCGGCATTGCGGCCATGATCGGCCCCAGCCCAGACCACACCCGCGCCGGAGTCTCAAACATCAGCTCGCAAAACAGGACCGGGATGATCGACGAGGCTTCGGTCTCGGCACTGGCTGCGGCGGTCATGCTGCGGTCGGTCATGTTTCTGGCACCTCGACAAATGAGACTGCGAAGCCATGCACCCCGGCCTTGTTCGCCTCCCAGACGGCAAGGTTGTCGTCAAGCCGGAACACCCCGACCGGGTTTTCGAACAGGATCACCGCGTTGTCAGCAGGGCTCTTATGCAGCGGCGGCTGGAAGTTGAGCGTGGCATTGCCGAGTGCGTCGCTATCGACCTGTTCAGTGATGATCTTGAACTGCCGCGCCAAACCGGCGTTGCCGATCTGGATGTAATCTCCGGGCAGGAGAAGGCCGGCCACGTTCGGCGCCCAGCCATCCGTCACAATGGAGGTCCCGCTCTGGGACGCCCCCTGGACCAATGGCGTGCTCGTTGCCGAACTGGCCGAGCCGTCAGGCAATCGGTGATCCGGGTCGAAACCCAGAAAGGTGCCAGCCGGCCCCTCCATCGACGCCAGCCATGCCTTGATTTCGGCGGCCGCCTTGATTGGTGCGAATTTGTAGACCCCGCTCCACAGATTACCAGGCCGCCTCTGAGTCTGGATGACCCTGTTGACCGGGCTCTCATGCACTACCGTGTTGAAGTTGAGCCCGAAGCGCGAGGCCGTGATTTTCAGGCCCGCAGGCAAACTGCGAGGAAATGTTATAGTCATAGCCGTCGGCTCCGCTTCAACTGCTCGGTCACCGAGGCCGCAGCCTGCTGTGCGATCGCCGGGGCCACTGTCAGGATTTCGGCGCGCACGGAATTTTTTACGTCAGAGGTGAAGCTCATGTTGATTGTCTGGTTCACGACAGGCCCGCCCAGCCGTGTGCGGCTGTCAGATGAGTTGCGCACCGTGCTCGCAACTTTCGGAACCAAAAGCTCGGGTCCGCGCTCGCCGACCAACACCGGCACGCCCGGCTGGACATCGCCGCCGCCCGCCTTGCCCGTCGGAAACAACGAGCCGATCGCCGTGCCGATGAAATCGCCGATTGGCTTGGCGATTGCGGCCCGCAGTATTTCCTGGCGTATAATCCGGGCGATTGATTTGGCGGCATCCGAAAGCGAGCGAAGGTTAACAATCGCGTCTTCGACCGAATTCGCGACACCATCCTTGACCGCCCGCCCGGCCTCCACCATGGCGTCTCCGGTGGAATCACCCGCGGCTTTTCCGCGCACACCAAGCTCTTTGAACTTTTCGCCCAGTTCATCAAACGCGCCGCCGACATCCTCCATGAACCGCTCGATGCCGCCATCGCCAAACAAGAGCTCGCCAATGCCCGCCGGCAGAACCGCCTGCAACGCGTTCTTGGCCCTGGTGCCGAGACCGGCGAACAGTGCCCCGAAGGCCGCCGCCTCGCGCCTGGCATTGACGGCGGCGTCGGCGATCACCTGGCCCATGTCATCAACAAAACTGCTTTCGATCAGGTCGGGAACCCTGATTGGCTCAAGCCCGAGAAAATCGACCACGCTGTCAGGTAATATCTCGACGATGGATCGCAGTAGTTTTTTAAACGGGATGACGATGTTGTTGTTGAAGTTGGCCACGAAGAATTTCTGGAGCGCGTCGATCAGTCCCTTCGCAAATCCAATGACCGTGTCCCTGAACACGAACAGCGCGCCGGCCACCGCCGCGATTGCCGAGCCGATCGCCAGCGGCACGCCACCGACCAGCGCCAGCAGCCGGGTAAATCCAGCCGAGACAGCCTTGACCATACCGCTAACAGCCAACAGCAGAACCCGCGCGGACTTGACCGCGCTGCGGGCGACAAACACAAACGCCCGCGCCAGACCCGAAATCCCGATGACCATAAAACCAATCGCTGACAACATCGGTCCAACAAGCAGCGTGAAAGCACCGGTCGCGAGTAGCACATCCTTGGTTTTTTCTGAGAGAGTGGAGAGAGCCTCGGACCAGCGAGCCAGCGCAGCCGCCATGCGCTGGATGAGTGGTAGAATTTTTGGAATTATAATATCGCCCAAGCGGATCATAGCGACGTTGATCTGCGCTGTAGTCTTGAGAAATTTTAAGCCAGAGGATTTTGCCGCAATATCGAATGCTTTTATGAGATCGGCGACGCCGGCAGTGGCGAGGCTGGAAAATACCTGGTCGGCAATGGCCGCGTTCTTGCCAACGAGTGTCAGCACGCCGGTTAGCGCCCGCACGTTTGGAAAGATTTTAGCAATAGCCGCGTCGTCCTCGCCGATCGCGGTCTTGATGCGTTTCAGGACCGGCAGCAAACCTTCCGTGCCGAGCTGCTTGCGCAGATCGGCAAAGGACAGACCAAGTTTTCTTGCGGCTTCTTCCTGTTGGACCGCAGGCTTGAGAATGGAAGTGAGCGTCGCGCGCAGCGCGGTCGAGGATTCCTCGGCATTGAGACCGAATTTGGTCATGGTCGCCAGGGCCGCGCCTACCTCGTTAAAAGTAACTCCAAGCTGGGCCGCAACCGGGATCACCCGGCCCAGCGATGCTGTGATGGTGTCGGCTCCGGCCTTGCCCTCGCGCACCGTCGCCACGAGAACGCCGACCGCGTCCGCCGCCGCCAGATTCTCGTCGCCATAGGCATTGGTGGCGCTGGTCGCGGCATCGGCGATTATGGCGACATCGCCCAATCCGGCCGCTGCGCCCTTGGCCGAAGCTATAAGGGTATCGAGCGCCGCCTGCCCGCGCTTGCCCGCCGAGGTGACGAAAAACAACCCTTCCGCCAGTTCCGCCGGACCCTTGCCGACCGCCGGCGCGATTTTCAGGATTTCCTCGCGAAAACGCGCGACGGCTTTTTCCGAGAGGCCCACCAGACTCACAATTTTGGTGAGCGAATCGTCGAATCTCACCTGCATGCGCCCGGCCGCCACACCCGCGAGCCCCAGCGGCAGCGTGACGCTGCGCGTGAGCCCGGAGCCAATGCGCGAAAAATCACGTGCTATCTTCCGCGTCACCCGCTCGGTCTTTCGCGACCAGCGGCCAAGCTGATTGTCCGCGCGTTTCAGGTTTCGGCGAAACAGCTTGATGTCGGCATCAAGCCGCGCAGTAATGTTTCTAGCCATGTTTTTCCTTCAGCGCGGCGAATTCGTCGCGACTCAGTGGGGCTTCGACATCGCCGGACTGTTTATCTGCGGCCCGCACGGCCGCATTGTATTCCCGCAAAGTCGACTTCCAGAATTGACCGGGCGGCCAGCGCAGAACGACGAACGCATAGCCCATCACTTCCTGCCAGTCGAAGACCTTTTCTTCGCTGGCGGCCTGGTAGGGTTTTCCGGTTCACCAAAGGCAGCGCCGATGGCGTCGTGGAGTTGTTCGAGCACATCCGCGAAGCTCGCGGGTGTTAGCATTGCGCCGATTTCCCGATCGCTGATGTCGCCACCGCCTGCACGGATCAGTGCACCCAGACAGACGATGATGTCCTTTGCTCGCGGACGCTCCAGCCGTGGCCCCAGCTCATCCAGGCAGTCGAGCCCCATGCCGTCCTCCATTTCGGCAAGTGCGTTGAAATCGGCACAGACCCGGTAGTTTGTGCCATCAAGACTTATCGTAGCCTCGCCGCGCGCGCGGTTGACCATTTGAATTGCTCCTGGTTATTCTTTTGTGCGCGATTACTAGACCGCCGCGAAGGTGATCGGGCCGCCGCTTTCAAGCGATACAGAATATGTCACTTCGCCGTTATGCTCGCCGCCCTGTTCAACCGACGTGACCTGAAAATTGCCTGTGTATGTATCGCCGGATTCAAAGATCAGCGTATAGGCATCAAGGGTTCGAGCGATGCAGTTGGCGCGGAGCGTCGCGACGTTGGAGTTGTCCTGGAACACCCCCGACCCGGAAACCGACATCGAGACCTGCCCGCCCGCCGCCAGCAATTCGCGCCACTGGCCGGTGGAATCCTTATTGCTAACATCGACGGTCTCGCCGTTTATCGTGAAACTTGTTGAGCGCAGGCCGGCTATCACCGTGCCGGGATTCCCGAGTTTCAGCAGAAACGCTAAGCCTTTTTCAGCCATGATTTACCTCAAATATTGATGTTGAGAGAGATGGAACCGCCGCTTTCAAGCGATACAGAATATGTCACTTCGCCGTTATGCTCGCCGCCCTGTTCAACCGACGTGACCTGAAACAGGCCGAAATATTCATCGCCGCTTTCGAACACGACAGAGTAGATTTTCGCCGTGCGGGCGATGCAGTCGGCGCGCAGATCGATCACGTTGCTGTTATCCTGAAAGACCCCGGACCCAGACAGCGACATCGCAATCTGGCCGGCGCCTGGCAGCAATTCGCGCCACTGGCAGGTGGAATCCTTGGTGGATACATCGACGCTCTCGCCATTGAGAGTGAAGGAATTTGATCGCAGCCCGGCGATCACTTTCAGCGGTGTGGCTGTATGAACGCCAGAGCCTGTGTCCGACAGGTCCAGGCCGTTGGTTGCATTCACGCCATCGGTCTTGGTCGGATGAATCGAAAAGGTGTTGGCTGTGACATTGCCAGCGTAATAAACAGTGTTTGGATCAAGAGTCCCGCTCACGAGCGCAGGTAATGCGCCCGTGGTCGTGAAAAACACCGGATCGCCGTTGGCCAGTCCGTGTGCGGTGGCGGTGGCCTTGTCGGTTGTGGCGCTGAATGTCGCGGCGATCCCGGTCGCGGGTGCGCGCAGCAGAAATGCTAGTCCTTTTTCGGCCATCAGAATCCTCGTTAATTTTCAATCGTGGTTGCCAGGAAAACCATGCGGCCCTGGACGATGTTTTCCTGTACGTCGTTCGTTACACTTCGCGACTGCCGGCGAATCTCGACCAGTTGATGGCCGGTCAGGCTCAACGCCGCCTTGTTCAGAAGGCCGTCTATCAATTCGACAATCTCGTAAGTTTCCTTTTTGCCCGGTCCATTAGCCCAGACGTTAATCACAAACCTGTGTTTCTCGCCGTCGAAGGTTTTTGTTGACCAGTCGTCGCTATCGACCTCGACGAGTTCGATGTAGGGGTATGCCTGTCCCTGGCTCGCGCCATCGAAGATTCCCGTCACATTCGCAGCCAGAGAAGCATCGCCGTTCAACGTCGAAAAAATTGAGGTCTGCAAGGCCAGGCGCGCGTCGGTCACAGCAGATCACCCTCGCGAAAGGCCTGGCGCGACGCTGCCTTCACCCGGTTAAAAAACCGCTCCACATTCCGCTCGATCGCCCGGCCCAGGGTGTCGTTTCCGGCCTGCGGCGGTATCCGGGCGCCCTTGCGCCGACCGCTCAGGATCACTCCGCCTTTGGTGCCAAACAGGAAAAAGCGCGCGCGCCAACCGGCCTTGCGCCACAGCTTCTTGCCGATGACTTTCGTTGACCAACCGACCCGGCCAGACAGCCGGTCGCGCGCCATCTTGACTCCGATCGCGTCTTTCAGGTGGACATATCCAGGCGACCGTATGTCCGAGCGCGGCGTTTCGGCGCGGGTATTCTTGAGAATAACATTGAGAGTATCCTCAATCTCATTCCCGATTTTCCGAGTAAC
>JBHHWG010000103.1:0-7383 GCA_046756385.1 Sphingomonadales bacterium
GTGAGGGGCCAATAACGCCCGCGCCGTGTCGGTGAAATCCTGTCGCCCGTTCCGTCTGATTCCCGCATCAAACCCTAGCTGCGATAACCGCTGGCCGCCCAGCGCCGCCGCGATCGATGCAACCGCCGAAGATGTGACCGGCTTGGGGTCGCCGCGAAACCGCTCTCCTGGCGGTCAAAGCCAAATCCGCCCACCGTCTCGATCGGGCCATTTATGTCCATGAACGGGGTCATCTCGTCTCTCCTGTACACGATGCCAAAATCGGCATGTCCTTCATTCGCCCCATTCACTGCATATCCCGTGCCACTTTCGCTGATGATGCTTAAGTCACTGATATAGCACCAATTTTTCGTGTTCGCAGCGTTAAGCCATTCATCTGAGATGGTGTATTTTATTATTCTTTAGTGTTTTATTTGATAAATTGTCATTTTTTCAAAACGAGGCGGAGTCGAGGATGGCACGGTTGAGACCGCGCGTGAATTGAGTGATGTCGAAGGCAGGCTCCGCTCAATCAAACGGACGATCAGGAAGAACGGCGACGAACGCACCGCTGAAACGTGGTTACACAGCCAGTTGGTAATTGTGCCAAACGACCAGACTGGTGAGAACCAGGACCGGCGCCATCGCCCCAAGCACCGCCCTGTTTGGAAACCATACCACCATGCCCGCCGCGATAGCGTGAAACAGCATTTTGGGAACGGCCCACCAACGCCCCATATATTCCTGGGTCCAGCGATGCAGCGGGTTGACTTCAAAGCCCGCGCCGGCTTGCAGCACGGCATTACTGGAAGCCACATCCAAAACGCCGATCACAATGGTCAGCAGGGCCATGCCGAGCGCGAGCCGCATTTTGATGTGCTCCCGCCTGCTCCGCGCGGCCTCTTGTGCGAGTTTTCCCATATTGCGATCGCTTGGTCGTCACATCATGTCGAACCCGTCAAATGTTTCCAGACACATTATTTCCAGACACACTGAAGCAAATCCCGGACCACCCAATAAAATTCAATCACTTAGACGGCCGCAATATTGAAAGCGGAACAAGACTGTAAAGAAATCCGACATTTCCACCATCGGGCGCGAAGACCAAACCAAATTATTGCCGTTCTCAGCACGAGCCGGTACTGTAATGAACCATGGAATCCACTGCCTCAATGAGCGGCCTGCTGGAGCGGATTCGGTCGTGCACCGCCTGCGCCGCGCACATGAACTTTCCACCACGCCCCGTATTAAGAGCATCCGCAGATGCCCGGCTGCTTATCGTCGGACAGGCCCCCGGCATCAGAGTGCATCAAACCGGCATACCATGGAACGATCCAAGCGGAGACCGCCTGCGGAAATGGCTGGGCCTTGATCGCGACAGCTTTTACGACGAAAAACGGATCGCGATCATTCCCATCGGCCTGTGTTTTCCGGGATACGACAACAACGGAGGCGACGCTCCACCCCGGCCCGAATGCGCGCCGAAGTGGCATCCCGAGCTGTTGGGTCGATTACCCAACCGTGAACTGACCCTGTTGGTGGGCGGCTATGCCCAAGCGTATTATCTGGGAGACCGCCGCAAAAAAAATCTCACGGAAACCGTGCGGAACTGGCACGGCTACATCCCTGGATTCCTGCCTCTCCCGCATCCGAGTTGGCGCAACAATGCCTGGCTCAAGAATAATCCATGGTTCGAAGATGAGGTCCTGCCAGCGCTGCGCGCCGCTGTCCAGCGAACAACTTAACGTGAACACCACAACCGACTGTTCCACATAGCAAGACACAATGATAGATTGGTACCACCTATTCAATTGAAATCGGTTTCATGCTACACAGCCTTTTCACTATCAGCATCGCGGGCGACAGGTTTCTTAAATGACACGCGTCGCAAGTCCGAACCGCTAGTGGGTGGGGACAAGAATCATGGGGAAGGATTCGAGCGCTTCGTGCCGCCGCACTCTGCTCGGCAGCAGATTGGGCCAGCGGGTGGTCGCCGCCGTCTTTGTCAGCATCATCATCATCGAAGCGGCGATACTTGTTCCGTCCTACAAGAATTACGAGCGGGATTTATTGATCCGGCTTGATGATGTGGAGCGGACGGCACTCACCTCCGCCTATCTCCTGCAAGCTCACGGCAGCCCCCGGAATCTGCTGATTACCGGAAAAATCCTCACCAGGCACACAAATTTACGCGGCGCCACGATTTATGCACTCGACGGCACTGAAATCGGTAGCTTCGGCGAGCTGCCTGAACTTGGGTTGGAAGACGCCGCAACCAGCAAAAACATAAGCCGACTGACAGCCGATGGCGCCCGTTATGAAGTGGTTTGGAGGCCGAGCGAAACATCGCTGCCGTTTCTCGTGATCAGCCGGCTGAATGCGGATTGGATAAACGGCGAGTTGCGTGCTTTCCTGTGGCGAATTGTTGGGCTGGTATTGCTCATTTCGGTGTTCGTCTGCGTGATAACGATGGTAATCGTCGGGAAGACGACGCTCGCACCGCTGCTTGCGCTGCGCTCGAGTCTGAATGAAGCCTCTTCAGACCCCGCCCATGCCGACCTCTACGTTCTTGCCCCGCGCTGGTCCCGGGAAATTGATGAGACTATCCTGGCCTTGAACAACCTGCTGCACCGAGTTTCCAAAACTCATCGCGAGGAGCTCGCGATGTTCGCCGCCATGGTCAAGAATGCACACGAGGCCCTGCTGGTTCACGATGATGGAGGGAAGCTGATCTATGCCAACGCGGCCTGTCTGGAATTGTGCGGTTTTCCAGATATCGAAACCATGGCGCGCACAGAGTTTCCGCTATTCATTCTGGACGGCGCCCAAGAGCCGACCAGCTTGAAAACATGCCTGTTTGACGGGGCGCTAAGGAGCGAAGCAACCCTGATCGGGGGCGGCGGTCGCCGCATCGCCTGCGATCTGAGCGCAGTGCCGCTACTCGCCAAATCAGGAAAGGACAAAGTCCGCTATTTGGCCCATATGGTGGACATTACCGAGCGCAAAGCCACTATCGCGGCCTTGCGCCGCAGCGAAGCGAAGTTCCGTAACTTGATTGAAGGCTCCTTGCAGGGTGTGCTGATTTACAACAACAGCAGCGGCATTATCTACGCAAATCAGGGGGTGGCCGACATACTTCAGTTTGAAATTCATGAACTGCCCGGCAAACGCGTCGAGAGTTTTGTGTCGAAGGAGGAATGGGACCGGTTCAAGGATTTTCGCGCTCAAAAGATCACCGATCAATTCGAACTTCAGGCGATTCGCCGGGACAATTCCACTGCTTGGCTCACCTGCATAGCGAGAGAAATTGAATGGGACGGCGAAATTGCCCGCCAGCTTACGATCGTTGATATAACACAGCGCAAGGCTGCGGAAGAACAGCTTCGTCAAAGCCAAAAGATGGAGGCGGTCGGACAACTCTCCAGCGGATTGGCCCATGATTTCAATAATTTATTGACAATCATTCAAGGCAACCTGGAGCTTTTGGATGAGTACTCATCCGAGGATACAGGGACCTATACATTCCTCCGCGCGGCGCTTCATGCCACCGGGCGCGGCATCGAACTGACACGCCGGCTTTTGCTGTTCTCACGCCGGAAATCACTTGAGCCGCAGGAGATTGACACCGGTAAGCTCGTCCGCGGCATGCATGAGCTGCTCGGGCGCACCCTTGGAAACAAAGTCGGGATCGAAATCACCACGCCGAAATATCAGTGGCCGACAATCGCCGACCCGGTACAGCTGGAAAGCGTCCTGATCAATTTGGCTGTCAATGCGCGCGATGCGATGCCAAAAGGCGGGACGCTGTCAATTAGCACGGATAACACCGTTGTCGATGGACAGTTCGCCTCTCATGCCGATTTGGAGCCGGGGGAGTACGTGACGTTAGCAGTCAGCGATACCGGCGCCGGCATGTCGCCTCAAGTCGCGCAGCAGATTTTCGAACCTTTTTTCACCACCAAGGAGCAGGGAAAAGGCACGGGCCTGGGCCTGGCCATGGTGTACGGGTTCGTAAGACAGTCAGGCGGTTTCGTCTCAGTTGACAGCAAGCTGAACCACGGCACCACGATCAAGATTTTCCTGCCGCGGGTGGCTGAAAATACAGAGCGGCCCGGCGTTGTTTCCTGAAATGGTGTCGGACGGCCCGGCTATCCCGCGCTGACGCCCGGCCGTGGTCTTTCACTCTTTATATATCCTGATTTCCGGTTCGCCGCCCTGGCGCAGATATCCGCGATACATGCCTTCGGTATTGAAGACCATGGCGTGATTGCCCTTCCGGTCCAGCACGATCACGCCGCCGGTCCCGCCCATTCGGGTCAACTTTCGGTGAATTACCGTGTCCGCCGCTTCGGTGACGCTGAGCCCCTTATATTCAACCAACGCACAGATATCGTGGGCGATATTGGCGCGGATAAAATATTCGCCGTGGCCGGTCCCGGAGACGGCGCAGGAATCATTATTGGCATAGGTGCCGGCGCCGATAATCGGTGAATCCCCCACACGACCGAATTTCTTGTTCGTCATTCCGCCGGTGGACGTACCGGCGGCGAGGTTACCATTTTGGTCGAGCGCCACCACCCCGACAGTGCCGTGTTTCGAATCCTTGATGCGATGCTGAAGATCCCGCCATCGCCGCTCTGTGTAGAAATAAGACGGATCGACCCGCTCCACGCCCTGAGTTTTTGCGAAGGCCTCCGCCCCTTCGCCCGTCAACATGACATGTTCGGATTTTTCCATCACCAGCCGGGCGAGCGCGATCGGATTTTTGATATGAGAAACCCCAGCGACCGAGCCGGCGTTAAGGCTGCGCCCATCCATAATCGAGGCATCAAGTTCGTTCTTGCCGTCGTTGGTGAAAACAGCGCCCTTGCCGGCATTGAACAAGGGCGAATCCTCCATCAGACGGATCGCCGTCACAACCGCGTCAAGGCTTGATCCACCTTGTTCCAGAGTTCTGTACCCCGCTTGCAACGCATCCTCCAGGGCCTGCCGATAGGCAGCCTCCTTCTCGGGTGTCATGTCGCCCTTGCGAATTGTCCCGGCGCCCCCATGAATAACGATGGCTATGTTGTGTGCGTGGTCATGTTCCGGAGTGCCGGCGGCAACATCCATGGTTTGAACTCCGATCAGCAAAACGAGCGCTGTCAGCGCGAGGGCCAAGCTTGTTGCACCAAATCCGGTTAGCCGATTTCTCATTGTCCGTTGTTCCTAATGGACAGTCCCGTCGCGCATCACGAAAATGACCCGGGTCAGTTCCTCTATGTTTTCCAGCGGGCTACCGGCTGTGGCGATCAGATCGGCGGCCATGCCCGGCTCAATCTTACCGACTTCACCAGACAAGCCCAACAGATCGGCGGCATGAATTGTGGCCATAACGATGACGTCGGCCTCCGGGATGCCGATTTCCTTCAAGATCACCAGTTCCCGGCCATTCATGCCATGCTGGCTGACGCCGGAGTCCGTGCCGAATGCCATTTTCACACCGCCCTCATAGGCACGCCGGCCCATGGTTTTCAGTCGCGGCCCGACCTGCAAGGCCTTTGCCTTAATGGCGGGTGGCATGAACGTGCTGTTGCTGGCCATCGTCGCCACGGTCTCGCCGGCCAGCATGGTCGGCACAAGATAAGCACCGGTTTTCTTGAAAAGTTTAATGCTCTCGTTATCGAGATAAGTTCCGTGTTCGATCGAATCGACTCCCGCGCGTAACGCGGCATTGACCCCGTCGGCGCCATGGGCGTGAGCGGCCACCTTGCGCCCCAGCGCGTGCGCAGTCTCAATAATCGTCTTGAGCTCGTCATCTGTGAACTGTTGTCCGGTGCCGGCCGCGGTTTCGGACAACACCCCACCCGTGGCTGTGATCTTTATGACATCCGAGCCACGCTTAACCTGGGCCCGAACCGCGCGTCGGCAATCGTCGGCCCCGTCGCACGTCGCACTGGAATGGAACGCTTCCAGGACAGTTTCGCGAAAACCGTGGATTTCACCATGCCCTCCTGTCGGTGTCACAGTACTTCCGGCGGCAATGATCCGCGGCCCCGGGACCTTCCCCGCTTTGATGGCGTCACGCAACGCCAGCACGGCGCGGCCGCTCCCGGACCCGAGATTGCGAACCGTCGTAAAGCCTGCTTCCAAAGTGCGCCGGGCAAACATCGTGGCGTTCAGCGCGAAGTCCGCATCCGAAAGGGTCACCGAATTCAACTTTCTTTTGGGCCCCAGTTCATCGGTCAAATGGACATGACTATCGATCAGCCCGGGCAGGACGAAGCGCTTCGAAAGATCGATCAGCTTAGCGTCGCGCCCAAATCGCGCTGCATCGACAAAGCCGGATCGAACGCCCTCAATCCTGCCGTTCTTGATTATGACGCTCTGGTTTGACTTGGGCGCCTCCCCGGGCACCGCAAGCAGCGTGCCGGCATGGACGATGACCCAGTTATCCGCCGCATGCGCGGTCCCAACCAGCAGTAAGCAAACAAACAAGGCGCTGACGCGAAGCATTCCCAATCCCCTCAACTGTTCTTAGGGTCTGAACCCAATTTCCGCTCGCCGTTATAGCCGATTACGGCGCGAATGACGAACTTTACGAGCACCACGCTGGAAACCCACATGGACGGCCTGCGTCGTGCTGGATGCCGAATGCCGCCAATGCACGAAAAGAGGCCCCAAAGCCACGACTGACTAAACAAGCAGGATGAGGAATCCGGTCTTTTACGACTCTTGAGAAAACCGTTAGCGAAATGAATAACTTTTATTTTGACTGAGCAAACTCCGACTGTGATATTTTTGTCTCACATCACAACTTACTACCACACCAATACCTGTCTTTATATTGCATTTTCTTTGTAAATTAGTGTATAAAAGCCCCCACGCGAATGATTGCGCGACAACCCGCCGACAAGGGCGGGCAAAAAACGACCAAGAACGAAAACGACACAGGGAGATGATTCCTCAGCAACAGCCGCTTTAGATTCTTCGACTGCCGATTTTGCAGCGTGTCGAAATTCGTCCGTAGAATCTTCGCCAGTAGAACCAGTGTATCGGTTAGTTCCGCTTACCCGGCCACGCGGCCGGATTTTCACATAACTGAATCCAAAAATTAGGGGAGCAGAAACGTGAGTAACGAAACTTATCGACCCAATTGGCTAAAAACCGCGCTGTTATCGAGCGCCGGAATGGCAATGGCGATGTCGGCGCTGCCGGCGGTCGCTCAGGAGGAGGCAGAGGTCGCCGAAGTCGAAGAAATCACGGTGACCGGTTCACGCATTTCCCGGACAGACCTGACCAGCATGAGCCCGGTCTCCGTCGTCTCGTCGGAAGAATTCCGTCTGTCGGGCACGGTGAACGTCGAAGAACTGTTGAACACCCTGCCGCAGGTCGTGCCGGGCCTTACCGGGGCCTCGAACAATC
>JBHHWG010000104.1:0-6539 GCA_046756385.1 Sphingomonadales bacterium
CGGCGGCTTGCCGAGGCTTTCGGACGGCGTCGCGCACGGCTCGCGATGCCCCGCATCGCCACGCCGCCCGCTCCTGGCCGACAACCTCGGCAAGCCGTCTCTATGGACCTTCATCAGCGATCCTTGGTATTAGTCCTCGCTTTGGGTGGATATCACCAGCCAATTAGGATTGCGGCTTTCGGTGTCGCGAGCAAAGGTCCAGATTTCGCGAACACGCTCGGCGTCCGACGCATTGCCGCACACGATGACACCGTGCCTGTTCCGGGTTGCGCTCAGCAGATCGCTTTCAATCAGGACCGTGATTTCGGCGGTGGCGCCCCTTAGGTTCGCGCGGTCCAGGTCGGCGGCGACAATCTCGATGACCCGGGTGTCACTGGTCAGGCCGTCCTTCTCGCGTTCCGAAATGGCGGCGCTGAACTGCTGGAAGACCTCGTCGCCCAGTAGCGGCCGCAGCCGGTCACGATCACCGGCGGCAAAGGCTTCAACAATTATTTCGTAGGCCGCGCGGGCCCCGGTCAGAAATGCGCCGGGCTCAAACCGCGGATCGGCCCGGACGATCCGTTGCAGTTCACGGCCGAGCGGGGTGTCGGGGGCAAATTCAAGATCCGAAATCCGATCGCCCTGGGCATCGAGCCCATCCGCGCCTGATGGCGCCTTGATGATGTCGTCCTGGGTCGCACGGTTTTCATCGGCGCCAAAGCTTTCCGGCGGTTGCCTTTCATGCCCGGTACGGCGTCCCAATACGCTGTGAAGCCGAAACAGGATAACGCCGGCGGCCATCGCCAGAAAAATAATTTCGAGAAAAGGGAAACCTTCGTCCATAATTCCGATCCGGCTTGCGCCAACAATGGCGGAAGTCGTGTCCACGCGTGCTTACCCATTATAAAGTCGGTGGGTACAGAATAGATAGTCTGTCTGACACGAAAGAACAAGCATGGGTCCTTTTTTGTTCCTCATATTCATCGTCGTACCGCTGACCGAGATACTCCTGTTCATCGAGGTCGGCGGCTTCATCGGCGGCTTTGCGACTGTGGCGGTCGTGATCCTGACCGCCGGCATCGGCGCCCAAATGCTTCGCCGCCAGGGTCTGGCGGTCATGCGCCGGGCACAGGACAGTCTGGCCCAGGGCCGGATGCCCGTTGCCGATGTCCTTGACGGCGCCTGCCTGCTGGTTGCCGGGGCGCTGCTGCTGACGCCTGGATTTCTGACCGACAGCCTTGGCATCATGCTGTTCATTCCGCCCGTAAGGCGTTGGCTGGCGAAGGCCGTTTTGCTTCGGTTCGGCATCCACGGCCTGGCGGGCCGGGCCGCTCGACCTCACAACGGCCAAAGACATGACCCGCCGCCGGGATCGACCGTGATCGAGGGGGAATACCGCGAAATCCCGGATCACCCGCCAGATGATCCGACAGATCACCGGGCAGGCGACAGCACCAGGGATGCGACCCGGTCCGGCGGAGATCAGAAAAATCGATGACAAATCCTGTATTTGCGCCGGCGCCGCTTTTTAAGTTCAAGGCAGCGCCCGCGGCCACGAACCAACATATCGGCCCAGGACATTACGCCTTGTTTCAACCTTGTATCCGTGCTAGCCACACTTCACATTAGTTTACAGGAAACGGACCATGGCGGACAACAACACCAACGCGGCCGACGCGGCCGCAGCCGGCAACGGCGCCAACGAAAATTTGCCTCAGGCAGGCATTCTCGCTCAGTATGTCAAGGACTTGTCGTTCGAAAATCCGGGCGCCCCACAAAGCCTCCAGGAATTCGGCAAGGAACAGCCTAAAATCGATATCTCAGTCAATGTGAACGCTGCTCGCGTTGGCGAGGAAGGATATGAGGTTGCGCTGAACATTTCAGCGGCGGCCAAGAATGAAGACAAGCAGCGCTTCCTGGTTGAGTTGGTATATGCGGGCCTGTTCGGCATCCGCAACCTGCCCGAGGAATCGCTTGAGGCTTTCTTGCTGATCGAATGTCCTCGCATTCTGTTCCCGTTCGCTCGGCGGATTGTCGCCGACGTGACCCGCGACGGTGGCTTCCCGCCGTTGCTGCTGGAGCCGATCGATTTCGGGACGCTTTATCAGAAGCACATGGAAGCCAAAAAAGCCGGCGAGCCGGCGGGCGACACAGCCTGAAAAGTTGCCGGGCCCCGGATGGGGCCCGCTTCTTTTCGGCTCGATTCACCGTCACCGGCGCCAGATCGGGTCCTTGAGCGTTTCGACAAAGGCTTCATGCGCCGCGAGTTCGTCCGCATCCGGGCGGTGCGCGCGCGCGGGCCGGGCGCGGCTTTCGGCAACCGCGGTTGGCTTAGCGGCCGACGCCAGGGCGAAATCGCGCTGACGGCCCCCGATAAGCTCAAGATAAACCTCGGCCAGCAGTTCGGAATCAAGCAGGGCCCCATGCTTGACTCGCGCCGAGTTGTCGATGGCGAATCGTCGGCACAAGGCATCCAGGCTGTTGCGCGCGCCGGGGAATTTGCGCCGGGCCATATCGAGGGTATCGATGGCGCGCTCGCCGGGAAGGGCCTTGCGACCGGCGCGTTCAAGCTCGGCATTCAGAAACCCCATGTCGAAGCTGGCATTGTGAATGACCAGCGGCGACGAGCCGATAAAACTCAGAAAATCATCCGCGATTTTCGGAAACGTCGGGTGATCCCTCAGGAATTCCTCGGTCAGGCCATGGATTCTGATCACCTCCGGCGGGACGTCGCGTTCGGGATTGATATAGACGTGATAGACCTTGCCGGTCGGCAGGTGGTTTTCGAGCTCGAGACAACCGATCTCGACGATTCGATCGCCCCGTCCAGGATCCCGGCCCGTGGTTTCGGTGTCGAGCACAATCTCTCTCATTTGTCACGTCTTCCCTGATTCCCTGATTATTCCGCGCCATTTCTGTCCCTGGCGACGCGACAACACCGTGATAAGTCCCGCCACCTGTCTGACCATGGCGCCCTTGCTTAGGCCGGTCGGAATTACATAGTCGGCACGACGGCGTTTTTCCCGATCCGGCATTTGTTGCTTCAGAACCGCGTTGAATCGTTCCGCCGTCATCCCCGGCCGGCGCAACACCCGCTGACGCTGAAGGAATGCCGGCGCGGAGACGACCGCGACTTTATCGCACAATCTGTCACCGCCGGTTTCAAACAGCAGCGGCACATCAAGCACCACCAGCGGGCTTCGCCGCATGGCGGCACGGTGCAGGAAAGCGCGCTGCCGCTGTCGCACCATGGGATGGAGAATTGCCTCAAGCCTTGTGAGCGCGGCATCGTCCCCGAAAACCCGCTGGCCGAGACGTCCGCGATCGACCGCGCCGTCACGCACCACCCCGGGAAATTCAGCTTCGATCGCCGCGACCGCCGCGCCGCCCTTTGCCAGCAGGACATGAACCTGGGCGTCCGAATCACAGACCGGCACCCCCCGCCGGGCGAATGCCCTGGCGGTTTCGGTCTTACCCATTCCGATCGACCCGGTTAGCCCCAATATAACCATGTTCGACTATCCGGGCCCGGCCGCTACAAAGTCACGCAACTGGGTGGTTACTTCGGGCTCGACACGGAACCAGGATTTGAAACCGGGCCGCGCCTGATGCAACAGCATGCCAAGGCCGTCGGCGACCGGATTGCCACGGGCTCTGGCCGCCGCAAGCAACGGGGTTTCCAGCGGCGCATAGACAATATCGGCCACCACCGCGTCCGGCTTGAGATCGTCAAGCGCAAGATCCAGCGGCGGCTTGCCCGTCATGCCGAGAACCGTGGTGTTGACGACGACGCTTGCGCCGCCAATTATGGCCGCCCGCGTCTTCCAGTCATGGATCGACACACAATCGTAATTGAGCGCCAACGCCAGTGCCTCGGCCCGTTTTCGGGTTCGGTTGACCAGGCGAATTTCGGTCGATCCTGCTTCGGCCATGGCGGCCACGATCGCCCGGGCCGCCCCACCGGCGCCTATCACCACCGCGGGCCCGTCGCCAGCCCGCCAGTCGGGCCGGCTGGTCTTCAGATTTTCGAGGAATCCGTAGCCGTCGGTATTCGACCCGGTCAGCGCGCCATCAGCGGCGATCGTGATCGTATTCACGGCCCCGACACGGCGCGCCCAGGGATCAATCCGGTCAACCAGATGACAGGCCTGTTCCTTGTGCGGCACCGTGACATTGACGCCTTTGAACCCCAGAACCGGCAGCGCCCGCAGCGCGGTTTCAAAATCACGGGGCGCGACGGCCAGGGGCATATAGAGCCCGTCGATGCGATAGCGGTCGAGCCAATAACCGTGCAACCGAGGCGACCGGGAGTGGGAAACCGGCCAGCCGACGACCCCCGCCAGACGCGCGCTTCCGGTGGGGATCATGACGGCATGGCTCCGTGGCTCCGCAGGATTTCGAGAATCGGCAACAGGGGCAACCCGATGATCGCGTAAAAATCGCCGTCGATCCGGCTGAACAGTTGAGCGCCCCGGCCTTCGACCTGATAGGATCCGGCGCAGGCCAGCACATCGTCGTCGATTGCGGCCAGATAGCGCTCCAGAAAACCGTCGGAAAACCGGCGCATCGTCAGTTGGGCGGTATCGAGATGCCGCCAGACGATCCGGGACCCGATGGCCAGCGAGGCCGCGCTCAACAACTGGTGATCGCGCCCCCGAAGCGCCTGTAGTTGAGCCCGCGCCCTTTCCCGGTCACCAGGTTTATCAAACATCGCGCCAGCGCAAACCAGGACCTGGTCCGCCCCGATCACCAGTGCCCGCGGTTTCACCTCGGAAATCGCCAGGGCCTTACGGTCGGCCAGGGCTTGGGCGATCTCCCCGGGTTCGGCGCCGTCCCCGGTCATTGTGGTTTTTACGGCGGCCTCGTCGACAAAGGCGGCCATCGCCCGGTGAGTCACGCCCGCCGCCTGAAGCAACGCCGCCCGTCCCGAGCTTGCGGAAGCCAAAATGACGTCGGCAACCGTTGGGGTACGCCTTGCGCCAAGCGGTGTTTCATCCGGCGGCGGTTTAGGAAACTGTTGAGCCATGCTATTGTTATCGTTGAAACATAGCGCTTTCGCAACGTTCATCCGGATTTCGGCCGGGGTCCAGCCGGGCGGGTTGCGGATTAGGGCCGGGTTAAGGGGTGAAATGACGCCGACACAAAAGATCGTTTCCATACCAACGGGCGGAGGCGGCACGAAGCCGGCCGGGCGGCGGGAACGGCGGAGCGATCCATATTCATCGGCTCGAACCCGGCTGATCGATTTTCTGCTGGAACGGTGCCTGGCGGAGAGTTTTTTTGCTTTCGAGCGCCATGAAGAGCCTTATCCCTACGTCGCCAAGTCGACTCTTTATCCCGGCACCGCGGCGCCCAGCAAAGAGCCGGTCTATCAGAACACGGCGTTCATCATTCTGCTGGACGGTGCTTTACCCCCCGAATTGAGAAAGCATTTCCGTTTACGCAATTCCAACCGCGTCGCCTGGAAAAATATCCGCCGATTAGCGCCGGATGTCGATGTGACCAAATACCGGGCGGCTCAACGCCTGATGAATTCTCCCGATGCGGAGATTTTGCTGCGGCAGCTTGTGGGCCTTGATTACGCCCTGGTGATCGACCGGGGGGCCGCGGACAAATTGATCGCGCGGAACCGGCCGTTGACCGACAGTCCCTGTCGTTTAAGCCATATGCACGTCAAGGTCGAACGCCTCGCCGATAACGCCATCAAGGATCTGGGCCGGTCGCTTGGTTATATCGAGCGCCGGTTGTTCGAGCGTGGTGAGGACTATGTCGATGCCCTCGAGGCCAAGTTTTTTGAATATTACGGATTTTCACCGCATGCCTCGGGCCGTAAAAGCGCGGCCGCCATGGCGGCTCAATTGCTCCAGAAGCAAGGGCTGCGATTTAGCATCCTGGTCGCTAACCAGGACGACCGCCGCCTGACCGTGCTCGGTGAAAACGATTGCGTGACCCAATATTTCCTGGTCCGGGTCCGGGGCGAGGAAGGGGAGCGGATGGCGGCCTCAGCCGCGGCTCAAGGAATAACAGACTTGTCGCCCTATTGCCTGGCGGGCGACGCCGCCGGGCAGGCGACGATGTTGTATCGGGTGCGGTTTCGCCGGACATCGGCGGCCCGGCCCGGCATTCGGACGGCACAGGACCGGCTCTTGATCGATCCGTGGCTAGCGATTTCCCACCAGACGATCGTCGCCCGCCCGGAAACAGCGCGACGGCGCGCGGCGTCCGGTTTGAAATTGGCCGGTTTCGAATTCGACTGGATGAAGGAATCCTAGAGCACTTTCAAGGCCGGTGTTTGGCGTTCTCCCGCCCGGAATGGAGATTGAGTATGGCCGCGGCGGTTTCCTCGACAGACCGCCGGGTGACGTCGATCACCGGCCAGCCGTGATCGCTGAACAGGCGGCGGGCCCGGGAAACCTCGTGGTGGACTTTTTCGGGATCGACATATTCGGTCTCGGCGCTTTGATTCACGGCGCGCAAGCGATTGCGGCGTATGTGCACCAGCCGTTCGTGGCTGGCTGTCAGGCCAACCACGAGGGGGCCCTCGAGGTTGCCAAGTTCGG
>JBHHWG010000105.1:0-6464 GCA_046756385.1 Sphingomonadales bacterium
ACATCGTGTTTCTGACCGGACAACTCGCGACCCTGTTGCGCTCCGGCGTGACCCTTGAGCGCGCTTTTGAAATTCTGATTGAGCTGACCAGGCCGGGGGCGCTGCGCCAGATGTTGGGGCGCATCCTGGGGCGACTTCGTGATGGGGCGGCGCTTGGCGATGCCCTTGGGGTCGAACAGCGGGCTTTCCCGGGATTCTATGTCAGCATGGTGCGCGCGGGCGAGAGCAGCGGGGCGTTGGACGTGGTGTTGGCGCGTCTGGCCGGATTTCTGATCGAGTCACAGGTTGTCAGGGACAAGATCAAGTCGGCGCTCATCTACCCGACGATCATCCTGGCGATGGTGTTCATCACGATGGTGATCGTCCTCACTGTCGTGCTGCCGCAGTTCGAAGTGCTGTTTCAGGAGAGCATGACTTCGCTGCCGTGGCCGACCCGGGCAATATTGGCGATCGGCGACGTGTTCGAAGGCTACTGGTGGAGCTTTCCGGTTGCATTCCTGGTGATGTTGTTAGGCGGGACAAAGGTCGCCCGGCGCCCCGGCGCCAGATTGGTGATCGACAGGTACTTGCTCAAGAGCAAGGCCTTATTCGGCCTTGTGGCCAAAGCTGAAGTTGCACGCTTCGCGCGGGCGCTCGGGACGCTGCTTAGCAGCGGCGTGCCGGTCACCCAGGCCTTGTGGATCGCCAAGGATACCATAAGCAACCTGGCGATGGCCGAGGCCGTGGCAAGTGTCAGGGAGGGCTTGAAAAGGGGCCAGGGATTAGCCGAACCCCTTGCCAGTACAAAGCTGTTTCCGGTCCTTGCGATCCAGTTGCTGAAGGTTGGCGAGGAGACCGGCCGCCTGGAGGAAATGCTGCTGGAGACGGCGACGATCTACGAGCGCGAAGTCGAGACCACCATCGAACGCCTGTTGGCGATTCTGGTCCCTCTGCTTACGGTCGGTTTGGGCCTGATCGTAGCGGCCCTTATCGGGTCCGTTCTGGTCGGCATCCTGAGCGTCAACGATCTTGCGGCATGATGTCATGAACGACCATCATAGACACCGGGCGGGATTCACTCTGGTTGAGTTATTGGTGGTTCTTGCCATCATGATGCTGATCCTGACCGCGGCGCCTACGCTTTATTCCGCGGCTGTGTCAGGTGCGCAGGTCAAACAAAATGCTGCCAGACTAGCCGCCGATCTGAGGTTCTTGAGAAACACCGCAGTGGTTTCGGGGCGGGAAATGGAGGCTCGGCTGCACCCTGCCGATCGGCACTATGCGATCTCGCGTGATGCTCGGATCCGTCAATTGTCGGACGGCGTCTTTATGTCGTTTCGTGAGCCTGGCCATCAACCTGGAGGAGGAGAATCAACGCATGGCGCCGCGACTATTCGCTTTTTCCCCGATGGGAGCTCGAGCGGGGGAAGGGTTGTGCTGTCAAAGGACGGGCGGACGCGCGAAATAACGGTGTCCTGGCTCACCGGCAAAATATCGATCGGGCGTTAGGGCGATGGTCAATCGAACACGGGGGTTCACGCTGGTCGAGGTGCTCGTTGCATTCGCTATTCTGTCGATAAGCCTGGTGGCCATCTACAAGGGTTTTTCAGTTGGAACTACCGGGGCTCACAAGGCGGGGCAAAGGCAGATCGCCGTTTCACTGGCACAGTCCCAACTGGCCCGCGTTGGCGTCGAAATTCCCCTTGCCGTCGAAGACAGCGCAGGCCGGTTTGCAAACGGCTTTCACTGGCAAATCGAGATGGCGCCATTTAAGGAAGGGCCGGACACTCGATTTCTGACGCCTTTTACGGTGACGCTCCGCGTTTTTGACGTGGATGGTCAGATCCAACTGATAGCGCTCCGGACCATGCGCCTTAAGGCCCCGCAATGAGTGCCGGGCATGGCTGAGGGACGCCACAAGCGACACCTGGATTGTTCAGGTTTTACCCTGATAGAGCTGCTGATCGTGCTGGCGATGCTCGGCCTAATCGCCGCAATGCTGGCGGGAAGCCTTCAATTCGGAGTCCGGGCGTGGTCACGAAACGAAATCAAGGCGGAGGCGTCCGAGGAAATCAAGACGGCCCAACGCTTTCTGCGCCGGCGGATTGAAGACGCCAGGCCTTTTTACGCTGGCCCGTTCACGGCGGTCGGCCGGGGGCCGTTCGAGGGAATTCGGGACCGCATGGTTTTCTCGTCCAATCTGCCGACCCAGATTGACACCGGTGGGCTGTTCCGCTTCCTAATCCACACCGAACGACAGGCCGGAGGCGTCGCACTGATGGTTTCATGGGTGCGAGATCGGAATGGAAAGAACGATCCCGGTTTGACCCTCGAGGGACCAGCGGAAAAGCTCTTGGCGGGCATCCGTGAGGTGCGCTTTTCTTACTTTGGGAAAGCTTCCGGTGAGCCGGCGTCTCGGTGGATGGAGGATTGGGTGGGACGCAATGGCTTGCCGGAACTTGTGCGCATCGACGTTGTGTTCAAACAGGACGACCCGAGACTTTGGCCCGAATTGATAATCAGACCAGCCGTGAATATGGATGCGAATTGTGTCTTTGATCCTGTCAGCAAGAATTGTCGGGGGCGCTAAGTGACTGCGATCCAAAAAAGCGTGCATTTCGAGCGAGCCTCCCGGCTCCTTTCCCGGGCCGTTCAATGGTGGGTTGGCGAACTCATTGCCATGCTGCCGTCAGAACTGCGACGCATGATCCGTGGTGAGCCGACGCGATATGTCCTCGATCTGGGTCAGTCGACTGTGGTTTTCGGCAAGCTTGACGAGAACGGTTTTCATGAACTGGCAAGCTCGGACGTTTCGGGCTGTGACGGCCTGCCCCGAGCGACAGCGCATGAAAGTCCGGGCACGGAATTCAAAAAAGAAAGCACCGTCGTAATTCGCTTACCCAAGCATCAGGCTCTCCGCAAGACCATTACCCTGCCGATCGCGGTTGAGCCCAATCTGCGTGAGAGCCTTGCACTGCAGCTGGACAGGCAAATGCCGTTCAAGGCGTCGCAGGTGTATGTCGACCATCGCGTGATTGCCCGAGACGCCAAAGCCGGTCAGCTAACTGTGGAACTGGCCATCGTCGAGAAAGCCCTCGTTGATCAGGCCGTTGATTTCGCGACCCGTGCCGGAATACGCCCGGCAGCCGTGAGCCTGCGCGACGACTCTTCGGCCGAAGGCGCGTGCTTCAATTTCTATTCGCAAGGTTCCGCGGCGCAGCTAAAAAAGTCGACGGTGACGAATCTCGCCTTGTCGGCTGTCCTGTTGCTGCTTTTCGTGCTGGCGATTACCGGCGCCGAGGGAAAGCATGAACGGATCGTGGCATATCTGGATCACGAGATCGGATTGGCCGCGGAGGCGGCGCGTGAGGCCCAACAGCTCGATCGCGAGGTGTCGGATCTGGTGTCGAAACTGGAATTCCTGCGATCGCGCAAGAGTGCGCGTGTGTTTTTGCCCACGCTTAACGATCTGAGCAAGGCGCTACCGGACGACGCCTGGCTCCATGAGTTCCAAATGCGCAATCGCGAAATCCGCATCCTTGGATATTCGCCCAACGCCTCCCAGCTGGTGGGCCTGATCGAGGCGGCGCCGCTGTTTGAGAACGTCCACTTCACCGCACCGGTGACCCGGGCGCCGGCCAGCGGGCTCGAGCGTTTCGATCTGTCGTTTTCGGTAAACGGAGGCCTGCAAGAATGACTTTGACCTTTTCTTCCGTGCTGAGCCGTGGTTTGGCCTTGGGCGTACTGGCGGCAATGCTCGCCGCGCTTTGGTTTGTGGCCGTCTCCCCATTGATCCATATTTTAGGCGATCAAAGGACCAACCTGACGCGACTGCAAACACGGTTGCTGGAAACCCGACAGAGTGGGTCGAGGCGTGGAGATTTAAGGAAAAAGTTAGAGGCGTTGCGCGCGGATCCGATCCTGGCCGCAAGCTTTGTCGAAGCGAATACGAGGGCGCTCGCCGCAGCGTGGTTGCAGGAAAGTTTGAAGAAAACCGTCGGGGCACAGGGGGGGAGCCTGACCAGTATTCAACCGCTTCCCGCTCAGGCGGAAGGGGCGTTTCGTACCGTCGGCGTCCGCGCGATCATGACCGTGAATATCGAACAACTACATAAGATTGTCCACGCTCTGGAAAATAATGTGCCCGTCCTAGTGGTCCGCGACGTCAGCATTCGCACCGATGGCGCCCGGAACGCACGGCCGGCCGCCGTAAGGGATGCACAACTCACTGTGCGCATGGATGTTCAAGCCTATTCGAAGCTGGCGCGCCGATGAGGGGCAAGATCAAAAGTGCCATCGGTGTGGCGGCCATGCTGGTCGGTCTCGCTGGGGCGCTCGGGCTCGTAGTCGCGTGGCAAGCGATGGCGGATGCCAGCGCGTGGGATCCTGGACATGGCGGGTCTGCGCCACAATTGCATCCGGAGACCACATCGGTGGGCCTGGCGAAAGCAGCACCGCGGATTAGCCATTTTGCGGCGATCGTCTCGCGCCCTCTTTTCAACCCATCGCGTCGACCGGCCCCGCGCGTCGAGAAAAAACCCGAACCGGCGCCTCAAGCGGACCGATCGGCAACATCGGGCTCGATTGACAGATTTGTGCTGGTCGGCGTGATCCTTTCCGAAAGCGGGCGCAGTGCAATGTTTCGGAACCAAGACACGGGCCAGTCCCACAAGGTGCGCGAGCGTGAGTTTATCGAAGGCTGGCAGCTTGGCGCCATCACCGAGGATAAGGTCATGTTGCAGCGCCACGGGGTCACGAAAATCATTGATTTTGCAAAATCCAACCGCTCGCCTATAACGGGCGGGCGAGGCAAAAACGCGCGCGGGCGACGCAGGTAGCGTCTCGGCGTAAATTAACCGGCGGGAAAATTGCCTGTGGTGGTTGCAACTCGTCGCCACCACCGGAATTTACGGGGCTAATCAAAAATCATGGGAAAAAATGTTGCCGGATTGCTTTTGGGGTGCGCCCTTGTTTTGTTTGCCGGCTGCGCGGACAGACTTGGCGGCGGGACCCTGGCCGGCGATCAAGACAGATTGCCCAGTGGCGGGGCATCCAGCACGTCGATGGATGGCGAGCAGTCGCGCACCGTGGAACTAACAAGGCCAAGCGGTGCTGTGACGGAAGACAACGCCGGGCAGTCGACGGTCTATCGGGGCACCGGAATATTTTTCGATCAGGCTGTTTTCAATCCACGCCCGGTCGCGGTGGACGCCAGCGACAACGTCACTTTGAACTTTGTCGACGCCGACCTTCGCGAAGTCCTCAAGGCGGTTCTGGACGATATGCTCGGCCTCAACTTCGCCATGGACCCCAGTATCAGCGGCTCGATTACCCTGCAGTCGAGCCGTCCGCTGGCCAAGGCGGATCTCCTGCCCACGCTCGAGACCGCGCTGCGCCTGAACGGATTGGCACTGATCGAGGCCGATAACCTGTATCAGGTCCTGCCACTCGCCGAAGCGCCAAAGCGGGCTGGTCTGACATTTGTGGATGGACCGGCTCAGACACGCCGGCCGGGTTTCGGCATCGAAATCGTGCCGGTGCAATATGTTAGCGCGGCGGAAATGAGAAAAATCCTGCAGCCGTTCGCACCGGCGCAAGGGATTTTTCGCGTCGATTCCGCGCGCAATATCCTGTTCATTGCCGGGACTTCCCAGGAGCGCGCGGCGATGCAAGACATCATCGATGTCTTCGATGTCGACTGGCTCGCAAGCATGTCGTTCGCGATCCACATACCAAAATATGTCGAGGCCGAAGCCCTGATCGGTGAGGTTCAGGAGATTATCGCCGGACCCGAGAGCCCGCTTGCCGGAATGGTGCGGCTGATCTCGGTGCCGCGCATCAACGCTATTCTGGCGATTTCCGCGCGTCCAAAAGTTCTTGAACATGTGAAAAACTGGGTCGAGCGCCTCGACACCGCGAAACAGGCCTCGGGCCGCAGGATTTTCATCTACCACGTTCAAAATGGCAAAGCCGAGGATATTGCCGGTTCGCTCAACAAGATCATGGGCGGCGCCTCCGCCGGGGGAGGTGGAACGGCGCCGACCAACGGAAAATACTTCACCGGGGGCCCGGCATCGCGAACAGGTGCGGCCGGCGTACCGTCCCGGCCCCAGGCCCCCGGCGCGGGCAGCGTCGCCAGCCACAGCGCGTTCAGCGTGGTCGCGGACGAAAAGAGCAATGCGCTCCTGGTCTATGCCACCGCCGGTGAGTTCGAGGTCGTCAAGACGGCACTCGAGCAGCTCGACACCGCGCCGCACCAGGTGTTGATCGAAGCCGCGATTGTCGAGGTGAGCTTGAATGACGATCTGCAATATGGGGTCCAATGGTTCTTTCAAAGCGGCAGCAGTAATGTGGGCCTTAGCGATACATCCGCCGCCGCCGTGACGTCCCAGTTTCCGGGGTTTTCCTTCACCCGCATCACGTCGTCCATCCAGACCGCGATCAATACCATTGCGTCGGTGACCGACGTCAACGTCGTGTCGTCG
>JBHHWG010000106.1:0-6418 GCA_046756385.1 Sphingomonadales bacterium
AAGACCGGGGCCTGGGCCCATGAGTTTGATAGCCCCCGCGTGTTTCGCGCACTGTCCGGCCTACCCTGACCTGCGGGTTTTCCCGCATTGCGCTCATACGCCAGCCATGACACAAGGGATGTCCGCCGATTCGGCGGCACGAACCCGAACCGTCGGTGGCACGACGGAACGGGCATCCGGTCCGTTTCCCCGGATACAGGGAAAACCCTGCTCGCACCTACCACGCGCGCGTGGATTCGCGGGTTGTGAAAAACAATCGTCTGCGCTCAAGCGCGGCGGAAAAAACGGGGAACGGCATGAATGCTTTGCAGTACGCGCGGCTGCGCGCGATGGTCACAGATCAGCTCAAGCGCTATCTAGATCCTCCATCTCGCGTAAAAGATCGGGCAGGGATTTACCGGTCTGCCGCTCCGCCCGCGCGTATATTTCCAGAACATGGCGAAGAACCGTTGCCTCAAGAGGCTCCAGCCCCCATTCCTTGAACTGGCGCTCAACTTCCGCCTTCGCGGTCTCGAACACTTCGCGGTCGGAAAGATCGCACGAGCCAGGCCGGCCTTGCGGGGAAGTCGAGCCCTGCTCCCGGCGCCCGCGCGACGGGCCGAGCACCAGGAATGCGACCTCGACACCAGTACGCGCGGCGATCACCGCGAGCTCGTCGAGGGTCGGGTCGATGCGGCCAGCCAGCAAATCCACGATTCGGTGCTTTGGCAGGTCACAGGCTTGGGCGAAGGCGGCGGCGGTGCGGAATGGCGTGCTGCCCTGCGCCACTTTAAGCCGTAGCGCGAAGTCGCCGCGGGTCGGCTGGGAGGAACCGGCGGTAGCGACATCGCCACCCTGGATGTCAAATAGCTGGTTCGGTGTTATTTCCAGCCGATCACAAATGCGTTCCAGCATGTCGAAATCGGGTTGACGAACCCCGCGCTTGTAGTTGCCATAACGCTCTGGAGAAATACCGAGGCGGCGGGCTATTTCGGCGTCCGTTGCGCCACGATCTGCGCCCCAGCGCACCAATGCTGGTCCGATTTTGAACATGTGAACATTCTGTTGATTAAGCATCGCGAGCGCCATCAACAAAATGTTTTAACAAAGGCAACGAAATGTTCATACTGCATCCATGATCATAAATGCTTTACAGTACGCACGGCTGCGCGCGATGGTTACAGATCAGCTCAAGCGCTATCTAGAGCCTCCATCTCGCGTAAAAGATCGGGCAGGGATTTCCCGGTCTGCCGCTCCGCCCGCGCGTATATTTCCAGAACATGGCGAAGAACCGTTGCCTCAAGAGGCTCCAGCCCCCATTCCTTGAACTGGCGCTCAACTTCCGCCTTCGCGGTCTCGAACACTTCGCGGTCGGAAAGATCGCACGAGCCAGGCCGGCCTTGCGGGGAAGTCGAGCCCTGCTCCCGGCGCCCGCGCGACGGGCCGAGCACCAGGAACTCGACGTCGACGCCGGTCCGATTTGCAATCACCGCGAGCTCGTCGAGAGTCGGATCGGATTTGCCGCTGGCCAATTTGTCCATTCTGGCTTTGTCGATATCGCATGATTTGGCCAGATCATTGCTCGAAATGAACCGCGAGCCGTGTAACGCCAACTGAAGTCTCAACGCGAAATCATCAAGCGTCAGTTGGCTGGAGATGGCGCCGGGATTGATGGCCCCACTCGGCGCACCAAACAGATCGCCAAGTGTCCAGTTGAGTTCTTCGCACACACGCAACAGACCATCGATGCCGGGACTTTGACGCGGGTTCCTGAAGATGTCTCGCAGGTAGGTGCCATTTTGGCCAGCTTTGAGCGATAGGGGCTTCATCGTTACCCCTTGCTCTTTCATACGTTGCTTCAGTCTTGAGCGCCAGTCGATCATGCGGGAATTATCCCACGAATACCGCGTTTCACGCACGGGGGCATTTTCCCCTTGCGCGGGGGGAATAATCCCACTATAAAATTCAATCATGACTTGGCGCGATGACCTCATTTCCGAAATCCGAGAATATTGCCGGCAGGCTGGCTTGGCAGAGACGACGTTCGGGCGGCGCGCCATGAACGACGGTAAATTTGTTGGCCGCTTGGCGGGCGGCGCGGGCATCACAATGGCGAGCATAGAGCGCATCCGCGCTTACATCCGCGACAACCCGCCTCAATCTCCGATTCCCGAGTAAACGGAAGACACAGTGTGATGCGCGCGGCGGGTGTTGTCAGCGAAAAAATGTGAGGTAATTTTTCGTGGGGCTGTTAACCGATACCGAAATCGCGGCGATCAAGGCGGCCACGCGGCGGCAGATTCGGGCCTCGGGCGGGCTTGAGAGCGCGGTGCTGGGTGGGGTTTCGGTCAGCGCCACTCAACTCTCGCGCTACCAGAATATATATCACGCCGAGACCATGCCTGCCCGGATCATCGGGCAGCTGATGCGGGAGTCCGGCGACCTGTCGGTGCTTGAGTGCCTGGCCGGGCTGGCCAATTGCGTGTTGTTGCGGGTCTCGGTCGAGGATGGCGACGGGCTGCACCGCGATATGTCCCGGATTTCGGAGACGCTGGGGCGAACCTTCGCGGATTACGCCCGGGCCAACGAGGACGGCTATATCAATAGCGACGAGGCGGCGCGGCTGATGAGCGACATCGATAGCCTGGTGTCTGTGTGCATGCACGCAATGAGCATCCTCAAAACCATCGCGAATGGAGGGGCTGATGATATTCCGAGCTGAAATTGTGATCGGCTTTGCGGCGCTGGCCCTGGCCGCAACCAAAATTGCCTGGTCCACCAACTGAAAGGAAGACTATGGAGTCTGTACACCAAATTAACGCACTCAAGCAAATCGCGCAGGGTGCTGCAATTCTGATTCAGCACGTCTCTCCGGCGGCGATCGGAGCGGGTCGTTTTAACCATCTGATCGCAGAGCTGATATATGCCCAGACCCATATCGCAGGTTGTGAAAATCTCGGGGTGATCGAGCGCGTGAAACATTGCAGGTTGCCGGCCGACGGCCGCGGGCCAGAGGTCGTGGATTGCCGCGATTTACCGAAGGCGGTTGATGGCTGATGACCAGGCGTGAATGGGCCGGGCTGGCCGCGTTGGTCGCAATCTTGGCGATGATCATGTTGCTTGAGTTGAGTTTTCTTGCGTCGTGAGGCGCCGGGTTTGCGAGGAATGAAATGATTTTGCCGGGCATCCAACTGCTTTCGTAAGGCAATGGCTCTGTTTGTTCTGGAGATCGTGAGATGAGTGAATCCACAATTAAAATGATAGGCATAACCGCATTGAGCATCGCGGCGATGATTGTGACATATTCAGGGTTTCTGATGCTGTTGTTGTTGATTGACTAAGCGCGGCTCATCAATGAACCCGGAAGATGCTCTTCATATAGCTATCGCGGACTATCTGCGCGCCCGCGAGCGCGATTGCGTGTGGTGGCATACCGCCAACCAGCGCCGCACCTCTCCGCGACAGGGAGCCAAGCTCAAGCGCATGGGGGTGGTGGCCGGGGTGCCGGACCTGGCGTTCGTGCTGCCGGGTGGCCGCGCGGCTTATATCGAGATCAAGCTGCCGAAATCGACGGCCACGGCCAAGACTTATTTGAGGCCGTCGCAGCGGCGCTTCCGCGATCGTGTGGCCGCGTTGGGTGCGTAATATGCGGTGTGCCGATCGGTCGAGGAAGTGGCTGCGGTTTTGTGTGATTGGAAGATGCTGTCATGACCGGCGACTGGCCCAAACCTGAAACGCGAGCGGCGCTGGTGCTGAATATAATACGTCAAGCTGTTGAGAAAGGCGAGGCGATCACACGCCTCGACATCGCCGCCAGCGCCGGGCTTTGCCCGGACGCTGTAAGCGTGACCATGACACATCTCAGAAAGCGCGGCGTCGCGGCGGTGGAACGGGTGGACAAGCGCGTGCGGTTTGTGTTGTTGGATACCGGCGAGAGCACGCCGCTGGCCCGTATTAAAAGGGGGGGTAATTCCGCGCGCGGACTTCTGATCCTGAAAAGGAATTATGCGCCCCGGACCGGCTGCGGCGGCATGCGTTCCTGCGTCACCTGCGGCGTTGCGTTTAAATCTGAAGGATCACATAACAGGATGTGCATTGTGTGTCGCAGAAAAGAGCCGTGCTGGTCCGATGGGTGGCTGTGATGGTGACCTGCCCGAGATGCAACTGCGCGATCCGCACGCCCCGGCGCCTGCCGGCCGAGACCTTCGCGCTGGTGATTGAACCCGGCCTCGCGATCGACGTTTCGCTGGCTCGGATCGGGGAAACCGGGGCGCTGCATGAGATTGTGTTCGTCGGCCGCGGCAAGATCGGTGGCGGGCTCGATTTGATGCTTCATGACCTCGGTGTGCAGTTGAGCCGCGCTATTCAGGGCCGCGATCCGGTTTCTGGCGATGAGCGGTGAATGTGGCTTTTTTGTTTGAGGATGTGGCATGAGTGACAGGCCTTGGTACAAACGATACGGCTCGGATTTTGTACATGGATCGCTCGGGCTCACGCTTGAGGAAAAAGGCGCTTACAGTCTTTGCCTCGACCTGATTTATGATCGCGGCGGACCGATTCCTGACGACGCAAGGTGGCTTGCCGGGGTTTGTGGCGTGAGCGTCAGAAAGTGGAATTCTCTCCGAACTTCCTTGATCGAACATGGCAAAATCTATGTCAAAAATGGCCTTATCTCAAACTTTCGAGCAGATAAAGAGATTGAAAAAGCCGCGAAAACGGCGCGAAAACTTGCCGAAAACGGCGCGAAAGGTGGGCGTAAACGCGCTGAAAACGCATCACGTGTTAATAAAAACAAGGACTTAAATCAAGCGCCGCTCAAGCATCGCGCGCATAAACCAGAAGCTAGAAGCTATATAGATAAAGAAAGTGATCTTACGATCACTCGGGAAAAGCCGCCTGATCTCGATGATTTGAAAATCTGTATTGAAGCATACAACGCCATGGCTGGCGAGGTGGGGTTGGTGAAGGTGCAGAAACTGACCGATGGCCGCAGGCGCAAGCTGCGGGCCAGGCTTTCCGACTGCGGCGGCGTCGGAGGGTGGCGGGCGGCGCTGGTGCGGGTGCGGGGCAGTCCGTTCCTGACCGGCCAGAACAACACGGGCTGGAAAGCTGATTTTGATTTTCTGATCACCAAGAGCAAATTTTGCAAGCTGATGGAGGGCAGTTATGACAGCAATAGGACTCCGCCAGATTCAGGCGGCAGGACGGCCGGAAAGTCCCGGCTTGCCGCCTGGGGTGAGGCGGCGGCTGGAGTTTAAGCCTGAGTTCAAGGAGATGCCGCCGGAGCCGGGCTCGAACCTTGGCGGCGGAATGATGCTCGTTATGCGCTTGCGAGAGCCGGTGACAGCCGATCTGCTGGCCGAGGTGCGCGCGCGGATTCCAGAATTCGAGGCCGGGCTGATTCCGGCGGAACGTGGCTATGTGCTTGCCCGGATCATGGCGTTGATGGAACATTTCTACGTACCCGATCGGGAACAGCAGGTGGAGAAAATCATCGCCGGTGACTGGGCCGAACACCTGGCGGAATATCCATCCTGGGTTATTGACGATGTGGTCAGGCGCTGGCTGCGTGGCGAGCGGAAGCGACCTACCATCGCAGAATTCCGCGAGCGCTGCGATAGCGCGGTGTGGCGGGTCCGGCGAGATTTGCGGGATATGAAGCGGCTACTGGATGTGGTAGCGGATGGCGATGTTGCATGAAATCGTCGCCATCCAGGATCGCGGCGCGAGCGCGTGTCGAGAAGGCGCGGCGGGAGTTGGTCCGCCAAGCGGTGAACGAGCGCGCTTTTGCGAGTCCCCATCTCTCCAAAAAGGGGGCGACGCCGGAAACCAGGCGCAAGCTGACGCCGGACCCGATTTATGCGCTGGCGCAAGCCGGGGCGCTGGACAGCGCAGATTTGCAGGCGGTGGAAAATATAGATGCTGCGTTCCGGGCCATCACCGCGCCGGTGGCCATCCGGCCGGTCTGTATGGAATTTGTCGACGGCGGCGGGGGCTCGGCCGAGCAGTGGACCGGGCGCATGGTGCAGCGGGTGCGTGATTATAACCTGTGGATCGACCGCATGGCTCGTGAGGGCTGGGCCGTGGGGCCGGTGCTCGATGTGGTGGTCGAGCGGCAGTCGATGCGCGCGGTCGGCCGGTGGCGGCGGATGCATAAGAACACCGTGCGCAGGCAGCTGATACGCGCGCTGGACCTGTATTGCGTAGTCGTCGGCTGGCGTGCCCGCAAGAGGTGATTTTATATATGGGCAGGGACGCGGACTTGCAATTACCGCTGAAGGCGCATTAGCGAACTCCTGGATAATTTTGAGATAGAGGGGAGAAGCTGCAATGGCAGGGAGCATAAATAAGGTTATTCTGGTGGGTAATTTGGGTCGCGATCCAGAGATTCGCTTTACCAACGACGGCACCAAGATCGCCAACCTGAATCTTGCGACGT
>JBHHWG010000107.1:0-6043 GCA_046756385.1 Sphingomonadales bacterium
ACGGAAGAGCCGGCAAGCTGAGCCGGGACGAGTGGGATGCGCATTGGCGCGGGCTGCACCAGGGAGCCTGAAATAATGACCGAGGCGGAAATTGAACTGATCGCGCGCCTGCCGGCCGACGCGGCGCTGGTCACGGCGATGATTGATTATCTGACGCTACGAAAGCATGTCATCGCCTGCGCTCCGGGTGATCGCGGCCAGCTTCGGACGCAGCGCCGGGTCGGCGTCGCGCTCGCCGGCTAGATAGCGCCGCAGGGTTCGACCGGCGATGCCAAGGCGCTTCGCCAGTTCGTTGATGCTGATGTCCGCGGCCTTGGCGGCGGCGCGGAATTCCTCGCCGGTCACCCGGCGCCCGGGTTCCGGCGGCCGGTTGGCCAGGGCCGCGATCAGGTCGTCGAGGTTAATGTTGAGCCCGCGCGCGATCTTCTCCACGATCGAAACCGACGGCTTGGTGGCGCTGTGGCACAGGCGTGAAATCGTGGCCTTGGAAACGCCGCATTTTTCGGCCACGCGCTGCTGATCGAGATCAAATTTATCCAGCAGGTCGGCAAGACAAAGGTCAGATTCATCGTCCGAAAGCTGCCGGCCGCAAACTTCGTAAATCTCATCCAGGCTTACGCCGATCGCCCGCGCCGCAGCAGCAACCCGCGCGCAATCTGCGCCGGGGCGACGTCTGAGCCCGTGGATTTCCGCCTGCGCGACCCCGGCCGCCGCCAGCTTCTGACGATTTTCGCGGCGGTCGAGCAGGCGCTGGAAGGCGTTTCGCTGCGGCTTCGCTTTGACTTGGTTGGTGTCCATTGCTACACTCCGGCTGTCTGGGCTAAGATGAGTGGTGTGTTGCGAATAGCCTTCTGGCTCGGGGCCTCGGCCTCTATTCGTTAACAAGCTGAGCCGCAAGGTGGACCTCTCAGGTCAGCTAAACTAGAGCAATCTGCTTGGCGGCAAAATGCACCAAATGAGATGAGGCGGGCTCCGGCCGGCCTCATCTCATTGCGGCCGCGATGATATGTTTTTTCACTTTTGCCAGTCGTCTAGAAACACGCTTGCGCGCTTTGCCCGCGACGGCGTTGACGACTGCACCACATTCTGTCTGCACTTTTTGCCGCAGCCGCGCGGTCAGTTCGTCAAACCGATCCGCCAGGATCTGGTGCGCTGTGTGGCCGGAGTTGCTGCAGAATTCGAGCGCGGCAAGCCACTGAGCCTCCGCATCCGCCAACTCGCGGGAGATTTGTTCTTTTTTCGCGGCGATCATCGCGGCGATCTTTGCCTCATACTTTGCCGCATCGTTGGCGCGGCGCGTCACTTGGCGTCTAATAGAGGCCGGCAGTTCCGCGCCAGACTGTCGCGCCAGCCATAGTATGCAATCGAGCCAGTCGCCAGAGGCTTCCTGGTGTGGACCAACCTCAAAATCCGCGCGGCCACGAAGGATCGTGTGTGTTGGCGGCAATGAGTGATCGGCAACGCGCACTTTGAAATAGCAGTCGTCGCTGGAAGTGTAAAGATATCGGCTCGTTCCACAATCGCTAAAATATGAGTCGACGCTGTAGCCTATCCGGTGGGCATATTTCTCGATCAGGTCAAATTCGCGTGCAATGTTGAAGCGGCTCATGGTTCTGGCTCCTCAGACGTTGTGTGTGCGGTAGTGATTAACCATTTTGTCGAGGATCACCAGCTGCTCGCAGCACCATTTCTCACGACACTCCTCTGTTTCCCAGTCCTCAAGCTCATCGACGAGGCTGTCAAACGCGCCACTTTTGCGAGCTTTACACCATGCCAGCGCCAATGCGCGCTCTTCGTCGGTAATTGGCTTGGTGCGGCGCAGCGGAGCCGGTGGGTTGGTCTGATAGTCAGTGATATATTGACTGGCCTGAGGGCCGGTCAGGGTGGCCCGGCTGTTCGTGATCTCGCGCCCAATATCCGAGGCGTCGCGGCCGGCGTCGGCGATGAGTTTGGCCAGATACCAGACCTGCCTGGAGCTTGCCGGGCGGGCGCCGACCTGGTTGGCGCGGTTGGCGGCGGTTTGAAGAGCGCTTGCGATTTCTTGCTGAGTTGCCATTTTGATATCCTTCGATGCTGGAGTGAGCCGGGCTTCTATGCCCTATTGATGAATTAAATATATGAAATTACAGGCCGCCTGGCAACAGAAAAATGCGATTTTTTGTTGTTTTTTTATTGGTGGCGCCTCGTGCGGTACACACGCAAACATTCTTGCATGCATGAGCCATCGGCCAGTTTCCTCTCCGTGAACTAATTGGTCGCGTATTTCGTAACTTTTTGGGACTCTAGTTCCGAATTCCTCCATTTTGTTCCGTTTTTGTACTTGTGCGGCTGGCTCTATGTCATCTAAAATTCTTGGAGTTCCTAGGCTGGGCAGTAGCGCAGTCTGGTAGCGCATCTGCTTTGGGAGCATTTGGACTTTGTGGCTAATTTTTCTTAGCTTTCACTGCCTTAGCCGTAAAACCAGAATCCATGTTTTGGACGATGGCTGGCGGGATGACCACTGGCGCGGGCTTCATGTTGATGACGTTTCTGTAAGAGGCAGGCTATGAGTTTCTCCAACGCCGCTCGCATCGCTCAGGTCACACAACCACATAAGCTCCATGCTGCTGACGTGCCGGCAGCGTCCGGGCTTGCCGATGCCGCCGAGGAGACCGTCGTCACCGAGCTGCAAACGGCGGCCGGTGCGATTGCAGTGCATGCCCGTTTGGCCGATTTGCTCGACCCGGCCTTTCGATCTTGGAGCGCCTTTGTGCCGGGCTTCGATTTTCGCGTGGCGTTGGGCGAAACGGTGCGGGTCTCGCACCCACGCTTTGGCCTGGCGGCGGGCAAGGATTTCATCGTTACCGGCACCCGCGACGTCGCCGGCGAAGGCGTAGAGCTGACGCTTCTGGGAGGCAAGGTCTGATGGCAAACGGCATCCTGGTACAGCCGCTGACCTGGTCGGCAATCACGGCGAGCCAGGCCATGGCGGCCGGCTTTCCGGAAACCAACCTGGGCGACGAGCAACCGCGCATGTTCGCCGAGTCGGCGACCGCCGTCCTGTCGGTCGATATCGACCTCGGCACCGCGCAGGCTGTCGATTTAATCGCGCTGCTTTACACCAACGCTGACGCCACCGCGACCTGGGAGGTGCGCGCCGCAGACACGCAAGCCGAGCTTGGCGCCGGCACGGTATTCGCCTCCGGCTCCTTTTGTGCGGGCGGGGGTGTCTCCAAGGCGGACCGGCCCCACGGGTTTGACTTTGGCGCAGCGCTGACCAAGCGATGGTGGCGGATCACGCTGACCAATTCGGCCGCGCCGGCACGGGCCGGCCGCCTGATCCTCGGCCAGGCGTTGCAGCCGGCCTGGAACTTCGAGCTGTCCAGCCGCTTTGCCCGCGTCGGCGGGGCCGATGGCCTGGGCACAGACGGCGGCGCCCTGGTGCCGGTCAAGCGCAAGACCCGGCGACGCGTCTCGATTCGATGGGGCGATCTGACGGACGCCGAATATTACGACCAACTGGCCGCAATTGAGCAGGCGGCGGCCGATGGCGAGCCCATTCTCTTTATCCGCGATCCCGACGCGGCTGCTGCAAATCGTCATCAGGGTATTGTCTACGGCCTGCTGAAATTTTCCCAGGGCGCAGACCGCGTGCGCTCCAATCAATGGCGCGCCGCCGCAGTGATTGAGGAAATGACGTAGGCGGCTAAGGCTAATTTCCCCCATGCTTTGAGCGGCGGGGGCTGGGCTGTATGAGCAGCCCAAACCGCAGGGCTGCAACCCCGCACGGAAAAACCGCCCCGCCTGCCTGGTACCAGGCCGGGGTTTAGTGGAGAACATAATATGGAGTCCATCTCAAACAACCATGAGCCGGCTCATCCGGCAAAGCCGGTCGCACCCTATATTGGAGGCAAACAAAACCTTGCCGCGCGCCTGGTTAAGCGCATCAATGCCATCGAGCACACTGCTTACGTTGAGGTTTTTACGGGCATGGGCGGCGTTTTCCTGCGCCGCGACCGGCGGCCCAGGGTTGAGGTGATCAATGATCTCAACGGCGAGATCGCCAACTTCTTTCGCATCATTCAGCGGCACTACACCGCGTTTATGGAGATGATGCGGTTCCAGGTCCCAACCCGCGTGGCCTTCGAGCGGCTCAAAAACACGGATCCGTGCCTGTTGACCGACCTGGAGCGCGCCGCGCGCTTTCTCTATCTCCAGCGCCTCGCCTTCGGCGGCAAGGTGACGGGTCAGGCGTTTGGTGCCTTCGTCGACCGCACGCGCTTTGATATAACCCAAATCGCTCCATTGCTGGAGGACCTGCATGTTCGCATGGCAGGCGTCGTCATCGAATGTCTGCCATATCAAAGGCTAATCGAGAGTTACGATAAGCCGGGAACACTGTTCTATCTAGACCCGCCCTATTGGCGCAGCGAAAACGATTACGGCAAGGACCTGTTCGACCGTTCAGACTTCCAACGCCTGGCCGATCAGCTCGCCAAAATCGACGGCGGCTTTATACTGTCACTCAACGACGTGCCGGATGTGCGCAATATCTTCGCAGCCTTCCACATCGAAGCAATCAAGACCAGATACACAATCGCCCCAAACTCATCCAAAAAGGCCGGAGAATTGATAATCTCCAATCGGCTGACGCAGTCCAAGTCAAAGCTGCTTCAAAACAAGGTTTAAAATCGGAACACGGAGCGTGTTTAAAAAGCCAATCAAAGGGCGGCGCGCAGGATCAAACCAACCGCCGCCCCAAGCTCACACATTTTGCCGCGCTACAACGGCGGGGCTTTTTTTTGCCCTGCCGCCCGGCAAATCGGAAACCATGGGAATATCAACGCCATCGGAAGAAATGGCGTCCCCTAGGGGACTCGAACCCCTGTTTTCGGCGTGAGAGGCCGATGTCCTGGGCCACTAGACGAAGGGGACGCTGGGCCGGAAGCGGCTATAGACATGCCCAAGTCGGCCCGCACAATCAAGTGTTTTTTGATGGCTTTGGTGTTTTGCCTGTCCCGATCCCGATTATCCGCAATTCGGCCTCCAGAAAAGCCCCCCCGTTGGGATCGAGGACATGGGCCGTGGTCCCAATCGCCCTGCCCTTCGACACCGCCGTCACCAGCCACACAAGTTCCGGATCGTTGGCCTGCGCCAAGTCATGCGCCGACGGCAAGGCCTGACCGTCCGGGTGGGAATGGTAGACCCCGATGACCGACAAGCCTGAGCCCCGGAGTTCCCGCTGAAGCCTGATTTGCACCCGGGGATCGACCTCGAACCGGTCGGCGCGTTCAGCCGCCGCCAGGTTTTCGCTCGCAACAACGCGTTCAATATGCCAGCCGCGGGCGCGGTCCACCAGCTTTCGGCCGACCAGCAGGCCGCAACATTCACAGGGATAGGCGTTCTCACCGGCGGCTTCGATCTCATAGAGGCGCCGCCGCGCAATCGTGATCATTGCTCGGGTGACAGGCTCTCGGGCTCGAAACGGAGCGTGCCCAGCCGCACGCCGGTTGCCAGGTCGAAGATCATGACTTGCCCGGGCGCCCCCGCCGCCGAATCAAGACGAACCAGCAGTCGGTTGCCCTCAACCAGGATTTGCGTCACCTGAAGGTCCTCGGGAACCGTCACCCGTAAATCACCAAATGCGGCAGTGTCCGCGCTGTCGACAGCCGCGGCCACGGGCGGCTCGTTCCGCGCCGGCATTTTCGTCAGTCTGAAAATGATGGTGGTGACGATGAGGCCAAAGAAGATGACGATCAGGATGCCGAGGCCGATCACCAACGCCTTGAGCCGGCGATGTTTTTTATTCATGTCCGTTGTCATGCGCGGACGATAGCCGAGCCCGCGCAGGGCGTCAAACCGACAGGATATCAAAATCGTCCCGGCAGAGGCTCATACCAAGGCTCATTAAGCATGACCCTTATACCCGCGTTCAAGCGCCACGCGGGCTGCGCTCCCCCTTGGTCGCTAGTCCTTGACCCTATTGATTGTCTCCAATCAATAGGGTCAGCGTCCACCAAATCTCCCAAATCTCCCAAATCTCCCAAATCTCCCAAATCTCCCA
>JBHHWG010000108.1:0-5834 GCA_046756385.1 Sphingomonadales bacterium
ATCGCCATGGCCATCGCCTTCTATGTCGCCCGCAGCGCCTGGAAGATTTGGCAAACCTCGATCGATCAGGTCATGGACCGGGAGCTGCGGGAAACCGACCGGGCCAAAATTTGCGAACTGGTCCGCTCGCATCCCGACATTATCGACCTGCATGATCTGCGCACCCGGTCGTCGGGCACCCGCATCTTCATTCAGTTCCACATCGAAGTGCCCGCCGACTGCAGCCTGCGACGCGCCCATGACATTTCCGACCAGGCGGAAGCCATGGTGGCGCAGGTCTTTCCGGGAGCGGAAATCCTGGTCCATTTCGACCCCCACGGCATCCAGGAAAAGCGCGCTGATTTTGGCCGGGAATAGGTTCCGGGCGTGTTCGGATCAAATGATTCCATAAAAGCTGAAAGTGCTCTAAGGTTCGGTCATGGCAGACGATCGAAAAATCCTGATTCTCACCGGGGCCAGTCGAGGGATCGGCCACGCCACCGTCAAAAGCTTCTCAAGCGCCGGCTGGCGGGTCATTTCCTGCTCCCGCCATGCCTTTCCCGAAAATTGCCCGTGGGAGGCGGGGCCCGAGGATCACGTCCAGATCGACCTCGCCGATCCCCGGGACCGGGCGCGCGGCATTGAAGAGCTGCGCAAACGCCTCAATGGCAGGCCGCTCAATGCCCTGGTCAACAATGCCGGCATCTCACCCAAGGACGAGAATGGCGGCCGCCTTGGCACCCTGAACACGTCGCCCGACGTTTGGCGGCATATTTTCGAGGTCAATTTCTTCGCCCCGATCATGCTGGCGCGCGGGCTGGTCGACGAACTCCAGCGCGCAAAAGGCTCGATCGTCAATGTAACGTCTATCGCGGGGGGGCGGGTTCATCCGTTCGCCAGCTCCGCCTATGCCACCTCCAAGGCGGCGCTCGCGGCCCTGACCCGTGAAATGGCGTCCGATTTCGGCCCTCTGGGCATTCGCGTCAACGCCATTGCGCCGGGGGAGATCGACACCTCGATCCTGTCGCCGGGCACCGAAGATCTGGTCGAGCAAATACCGCTCAGGCGCCTGGGCGAGACCACCGAGGTCGCCGACACGATCTATTTCCTGTGCACGGATCAGTCGAGCTACGTCACCGGTGCGGAAATCCACATCAATGGCGGCCAGCACGTTTAGGCTGGTTTCGGTCGGCTCTGCCAGACCCAGAAATTATTCGTCCAAATAGTCGAGCCCGATATCCATTGCGGGTGCCGATTGGGTGATGCGGCCGACGGAGATGTAATCGACGCCGGTTTCGGCGACGGCGCGGATATTGTCGAGGTTGATACCGCCCGAGGCTTCCAGCGGCACCCGCCCGGCGACAATTTCCATCGCCTGACGCAGCTTCGCCGGGCCCATATTATCGAGCAACAGGCGGTCCGCGCCCGCCGCCACCGCGTCATCGACCTGGCTTAGGGTATCGCACTCGACCTCCACCGGCAGGCTGGAGCCGGACTTGGCGGCCGCAACCGCGGCCGATACGCCGCCGGCGATGGCGATGTGATTATCCTTGATCAGGATCGCGTCATACAGACCCATGCGGTGGTTCTGGGCGCCGCCGATCCGGGTCGCGTATTTGGCCAGCCGGCGCAGGCCGGGGATGGTCTTGCGCGTATCGAGCAGCACCGCCCCGGCGCCTTTGATCCGGCGCACATAAGCAGCTGTTAGCGTGGCGATGCCGGACAAATGCTGCAAACTGTTGAGCGCCGGGCGCTCGGCGCTCAGCAGCGCCCGGGCCGGACCGGCCACGCGAAGGATCACGGCCCCGGCCTCGACCGTATCGCCGTCCTCGCAAGCCCGGTCGAAAACGCACTCGGGCGCCAGCCGTTTAAAAACCTCGATCGCAATCGGCAATCCGGCGACCACCAGGGGCTCGCGGGCGACGATGGCGGCACGCAACCGCGCGGCCTCGGGAATGACGGTTTCGGCGGTGACGTCGCCAGAACCAAGGTCCTCGGCCAGCATGTCGTCGACCAGGCGGCCAAGCTGTTGGGCTGTCAAATTCATGGCGCCGGATCAGGCCTCGATCTTCACGGCCGGCGGCGGCGACATTTCGAGCATGCGCTCCAGCGGTTTAAGCGCGGCGCTCCGCAGCGGCTCGGGCACCTCGATCCGGGGGGTCAGATCCCGCAGGCACAGATAGAGCTTCTCCATCGAATTCAGGGCCATGAACGGGCAGTTGTTGCAGCTACATTGACCGTCCGCTCCCGGTGCGCCGATGAATGTCTTGCCGGGCGCCAGCTTTTCCATCTGATGAATGATATGCGGCTCGGTGGCGATGATGAATTCGCGGGCCGGCGAAGTGGTGACGAAATTCAGGATCGATGAAGTTGAGCCCACATGATCGGCATGGCGCAAGATCGTGTCCGGGCATTCGGGATGTGCGGTCACCGGCGCCGCCGGGTTCTCCGTCTTGAGCCGGATCAATGCCCGTTCCGAAAATTGCTCGTGCACGATGCAGGCGCCGGGCCACAACACCATGTCGCGCCCGGTCTTGCGCGACAAAAAGCCGCCCAGATAACGGTCGGGGGCGAAAATGATCTGTTGATCCTCGGGGATCTGCGACACGATCGCCTCGGCGTTCGACGAGGTCACAATGATATCGGACAACGCCTTGATCTCGGCCGAGCAATTGACATAGGTCAGCGCCACATGGTCAGGATACCGGGCCCGGAACCGCTTGAAGTCCTCTGGCTGGCAGGATTCCTCAAGCGAGCAGCCCGCCTCCAGGTCCGGCAATACCACGATCTTGCCCGGGCTTAGAATCTTGGCGGTCTCGGCCATGAATTTGACGCCGCAAAAGGCGATGACGTCAGCGTCCGTCGCCGCCGCCTTGCGCGACAGATCGAGCGAATCGCCGACGAAATCAGCCAGGTCCTGAATGTCTGACTCCTGGTAAAAGTGGGCGAGAATCACGGCGTTCCGTTCATGGCGAAGCCGCTCGATCTCGGCTTCGAGATCGATGAACGGGTCAATGGCGCCCGCCCCATTCGGGCCGGGCCCGCGGATCGAAATATCGTTCATAATAAAGATATATTGTCGTGTTTCATGAAATCGCAACTGTGTATCGACCGGCCCCTAAGCGCAAGCTTTTTCACGCCGCGCGCATTCCTTCCCGGGAAACGATTCCCTCCGTCACATCAAGGGCTTTGGTCAGGCGGTCGAACATTTCGTCAATTTCGGCTTCGGTAATGATCAGCGGCGGGCACAGCGCCACAGTGTCGCCGATCGCCCTTGCAATCAGCCCAAACCCACGGGCCTCGTCGACGCATTTCATGCCGGTTTGATGCGACGGATCGAAGGATCTTTTGGTCGCCTTGTCGGCAACCAGCTCCAGCCCGCCGACAAGTCCCGCGCCCCGTGCCTCGCCCACCAGCGGATGATCGGCCAACCGGCTGAGACGCCGCTGAAAGCGGGGCGAGACCGCGCGGACATGGCCGAGGATGTCGCGCTCCTCCATCAGTTCGATGGTGCGCAGCGCCACCGCGGCGCAGACCGGGTGGCCGGAATAGGTATTGCCGTGGCCGAACGAGCCGAGCTTGCGGCTTTCATCCAGCATCGCCTGATGAACCTCCTCTGGAATCAGGGCGGCGCTGATGGGAAGATAGGCCGACGACAGGGCCTTGGCGACGGTCATGATATCGGGGGTCATGTCCACGGTCTCACAGCCGAACATGTTGGCGGTGCGGCCAAAACCGCAAATCACCTCGTCGGAAATGAGCAGGATGTCATACCGATCGAGCACCGCCTGAATTTTCGGGAAATAGGTTCTCGGCGGCACCAGGACGCCGCCCGCCCCCATGACCGGCTCGGCGAAAAACGCGGCGACGGTGTCCGGGCCCTCGCGCAGGATTTGCTCCTCAAGCTCCGAGGCCAACCGGTCGGCGAATGCCTCCTCCGACTCTCCGGCGGCCGCGAACCGGTAATGATGAGGGCAGCCGGCATGCAGGAATCGATCCAGCGGCATGTCGAAATCATTATGGCAAACCGGCAGGCAGGTCAGGCTTGTGGCCGCCACGCTGACGCCATGATAGGCCTTGTCGCGGGCGATGATCTTTTTCTTCTCCGGCCGCCCCAGGGCATTGTTGTAGTACCAGACAAGCTTGATCACGCTGTCATTGGCTTCCGACCCGGAGCTGGAAAAGAGCACCTTGGAGATCGGAACCGGGGCCATTGCCTTCAGTCTTTCCGCCAGCGCGATCGCCGGTTCGGTCGAGCGGTGAGTGAATAACTGGGAAAACGGCAACTTGCGCATCTGTTCGGCCGCGGCCTCGACCAGTTTCTCCTCGCCAAAACCCAGCGAAGTGCACCACAGGCCAGACATGCCTTCGATATATTCCCGGCCGTCGTCGTCATAGACATATATGCCCTTGCCCCGCTCGATGATGAGCGGGCCGGTTTCGGCGTGACGGGCCAGGTTGGTATAGGGATGCACGAGGCTGTCGATGTCGCGTTGGGCGGGTGAATTCGGCCTTACAGGCACAGTGGGGGTCTCCTTCTTCAGCCGCGCCTTGGGATGGCGAAGCGGGCGTTGGGGGCTGGCGACTGGTCGCAGACTACCCGCCCGGTGTCGACCATGCAAATAAGATGGGCAAGGACCGAGCGCGCCGCGGCCGGATGCAGATAATGCGGGATATCGAGATACATTTCCTTAACCAGATCCGGGATCAGGGCCACGCCTTTTTCAAGGCATGCAAGTATCTGGCGTTCACGGTCCAGTCTGTGCGCAATGAACGCCTCGACCAGGGGGCGGGGCTTTGCGATCGGCGCGCCGTGGGTCGGCCAGTAAATCACGTCATCGCGGGCCAGCAGCGCCTCCAGGCTGGCCAGATAGTCGGCCATATTGCCGTCGGGCGGCGAGATGACCGAGGTCGACCAACCCATCACGTGATCGCCTGAGAACAGCGCCCGCTCCTCGCGCAAGGCGTAACAAAGATGGTTGGCGGTATGACCCGGCGTATGCACGGCTTCGAGAACCCAACCGGCCCCCTCGACGACATCGCCGTCCTTGAGCCGGACATCGGGCACGAAGGTTCGATCGGCGCCCTCTTCGGCCGCTTCATCGTCGGCACGGCCGCCATGACCACCGAAACCGAGCGTGAGGGCGCCGGTCGCCCGCTTGATGGCGCCTGCCGCCGGCGAGTGATCGGCATGGGTGTGGGTAACCAGGATATGGGTCACCCGTTCGCCGGCCAGCGCACCGAGCAGCGCATCGATATGGGCGGCCATCGCCGGTCCCGGATCGATGATCGCCACCTCGCCCCGCCCGATGATGTATGTGCCCGTGCCGGTGAAAGTAAAAGGTCCCGGATTTTCCGCCACGATCCGCCGGATCAGCGGCGAAACCTGCTCGACGACCCCATAGTCGCAACGGAAGTCCCGGTTGAACGGCAAGGTGACGGTCATGACGCGACCTTAAGGAAATGAACCCGGCTACTAGCCAAGAGGGGCGATGACCACCCTCGGCTTTGAGGCCATGCTACCAGCATTTCCGGCCAACATATCAAAGAAAAAGCCCGCCGCGCCCACCGGTCGCCGGGCCATTTGGAAATCTGTCTTGATTGAAGGACCAGTCAAGCTGGTCGGGGAGAGAGGATTTTTATTTGGAAGAGAGCTTCTTTGGAAAGTATTAAATCAATAATATATTCAACGAATTAGGCGGGTATTTATGAACTGAGACTAATGGGAAATTCGAGATGGGGTATCACATGGGGTATTATTTTCGAATTATAGCTTCGCCGGAGCCTATCCGATTAACTGTGTAAGAGCCCATCCAGGAATTAACGGTTGAGTGAAAGGGGCGGCTGTGATTCAC
>JBHHWG010000109.1:0-5800 GCA_046756385.1 Sphingomonadales bacterium
CCCCGTCGTCACCTTCCTTGCCGCCGCGCTTATGACGACTTTCGCGTGTGCGGGTGTGGAGGAAATCTTTACGGTCACAAACGTTTCGGTCGATGTTACCGCTCAGACGGCTGCCCGGGCCCGCTCCATGGCGGTGGCCGGTGGGCAACGCGAGGCATTGGCTCAATTATTCGCCAGACTGACATTGCGCGAGGATGCGGGCCGCCTGCCGGTGCTCGACGATCCCAGCATCGCCAATCTGGTGGCCGGACTGGAGTTCGCCAACGAAAAATCTTCGTCACGACGGTATATCGCGGACCTGACGGTACGCTTCGACCCGGACCGGATCCGCAATCTGTTGCGCGTGACCGGCATACCGTTCTCGGCAACACCGGCAAAGCCGGTTTTGGTATTGCCGGTGTATGAGGCCGGCGGCCTGACGACGCTTTGGGACGATACCAACCCGTGGCGAGACGCCTGGCGGCGGCACAGCACGATACAAAGCCTTCTGCCCTTGATCCTGCCGCGCGGGGACCTTCAGGAAATCGGCATGATCAGCGCCCGCGACGTCGTGAGCGGCAACCGTCGGCGGCTGTCCGCGATCGCCAGTCGTTACGGCGTCGCGGAGATTTTGATCGCACACGCCAAACTGGACTTTGCCCCGGGGGGAAGAAAACCGGTGGTAACCGTCGAGACAACGCGACTGGGGACGGCCGGGGAGCGAACGGCTACCGAGATCTTCGCCGGCGAGGACAGTGATTCGCACACACTGCTCGAAAGCGCCGCCGATGCCCTGGCGAGCGCGCTGGAGGAGGAGTGGAAGCTGCAAACACTGATTGAATTTGGCGCGGAAATTACCCTTGAGGCAACCGTGCCGCTTAGCGGCTTGCAGCACTGGCTGGAGGTTCGACGTCGCCTGGCGCAAATCGCTTCAATTCGTCGGATCGAATTGTTGAGCATCAGTATCGACGAAGCCCGTGTGGTCTTGCATTATCTGGGCAATCCGGGTCAATTAATGATCGCCTTGGCCCAGTCGGATGTCGACTTGGTCGAGAAGGGGGAAACATTCAGTATCGTCCTGGCGCCGTCCAGCGCGGATCGAACTGAACTGGGCGAAGGAACCGATGATTAGCATACCTAATTTTATTTCGATCGGGCGGCTTCTCGCGGCGCCGCTTATCGTTTGGTTGATCCTCGATGATCATCTCGGCGCTGCATTCTGGGTGTTTGTCGCCGCCGGGTTGTCGGATGCCGCCGATGGCTTTCTGGCACGGCGACTAAACGCGGCCAGTCGCGTCGGCGAGGTCCTCGATCCGATCGCTGACAAAATGCTCCTGATCTGCATTTATGTAACCCTCGGTATTCAGGAACTGCTTTGGTCGTGGCTGGTCATTCTTGTGGTGTCGCGCGATGTATTGATTATCGGCGCCCATCTCCTGGCGAGCGCCCTTGGACAAAAGATCGCGCATACGCCGTTGCTGATCGGGAAAGTCAATACGGCGGCGCAGATTGCGCTGGCCGCCCTGGTTCTGGGCGCGGCCGGATTGGCGATTTCGACCGACAATATTGTGCCGTGGGTGGCGTATCTTGTCGGTGTAACCACTATCGCATCAGGTGTGGTCTATTTGCGGCGGTGGATAAAAAGTGTGCCAAATATTGGGGAACTGGAATGATAATGGGGACTCGGATTTCGTTCTGGCTTGGTGGCCTGATTGTTTTTGCACTACTGCTTTACTCGTTCAGCGGCATTCTTTTTCCATTCGTCGCGGGTTTCGCCGTCGCCTATTTTTGCGATCCAATCGTCGACACTATCGAGAAGATCGGCCTGCCAAGGTCGTTGGCGACCGCAAGCGTCGTCGGGGCGTTTTTTGCCCTGCTCGTGGTGCTGGGCTTTCTCCTGGCGCCGGTCATCGAGAGCCAGGTCGCGGGATTTGCGGTGGAGCTGCCGAACTACGTCATCCAGGTGCGGGAGGCCTTGCAGCCGCTTATCGAGAAGCTGATGGCGGGACTGGGCGAGGAACAGGCCAGCGAAGTGAAGGTTGCGGCCGGGAAAATATTGGAAAATGCCCTGAAATGGCTTGGTGAGGTCGGTGTAAGGGTGCTGAGCGGCGGTGCGGCGCTGTTCAACCTTTTGTCGTTGCTGCTGATTACGCCGGTGGTGGCATTTTTCCTGCTTCGGGACTGGGACAGGATCGTCGCCCAAATCGACGGTTGGCTGCCGCGCCGCAATGCCGAGGTGATTCGCGAGCAGTTCAGGCTGATCGACGATGCATTGGCCGGCTTCCTGCGGGGGCAGGCCACCGTGTGCCTGATCCTGGGCGCGCTTTATGCCATCGGGTGGTCGCTGGTCGGGCTTGAGTTCGGGCTGGTGCTCGGATTGCTGACCGGCCTGCTGGCGTTCGTCCCTTACGCGGGGGCGCTGTTCGGCGCTGGTCTGGCCGTGGCCATGGCGTTTGGACAATTTTGGCCGGACGTCACCTCTGTCGGGTTGGTGTTTGGCGTGTTCGTCGTGGTTCAGTTGTTGGAAGGAAGCCTGTTAACGCCCCGCCTGATCGGGGGCCGCGTTGGCCTGCATCCGGTATGGATATTGTTTGCGCTGCTCGCGGGGGGCAATCTTTTGGGCTTTCTTGGTGTCCTGATTGCGGTTCCGGCTGCCGCGGTCATGGGCGTCCTGGTGCGCTTCGGGATTGGTCAATATCTGGAGAGCGGCATCTATACCGGGGCCAAAGAGGCGCTGGTGCTTGAAGCGGCCGGCGAAAATTCGTCGCCACCAGCCCCCTCATGACATTGGGTCAGCTCGCGCTTGAACTGCCGCATCGGCCGGGATTCAGCTATGACGATTTGCTGCTCGCGCCCTCCAATGAGGAAGCGGCAATGTGGATCGACCGGTGGCCCGATTGGCCGGGACACGCCCTGGCGCTCCACGGTCCCGAAGGATGCGGCAAGACCCATCTGGCTCATGTGTGGCAAGAGGCGACCGGCGCGCGCGTCATCGATGGACGGGATCTGGACACGCCCGGTATCGTCGCAAGGCTCGAACCGGGGCAGTGTGTCGCGCTGGAAAATTTTCCCGCCGGAGGCAGCGAGGTTACGCTGTTCCATTTATTCAACTGGACGAAGGAGCAGGGCGGCTATCTGTTGCTCACCGGACGCCAGCCGCCGGCCCGGTGGGATGTACAGCTAAAGGATTTGCGCTCCCGGCTGCGGGGGCTGCACGCGGTGGCCCTGGGCGCGCCCGACGACGCCATGTTGCGCGCAATTCTGGTCAAGCTGTTTGCGGATCGGCAGCTAATCGTGAGCGAGGAAATCCTCAATTATTTGTTGACACGCATTGAGCGCACATTCGTCGGCGCGGAAGCCGCGGTTCGGGCGATCGACCGTTTGGCGCTTGCGGAAAAGAGGCGCATAACAGTCCCGCTGGCCCGTGTCGCGCTGGAGGAGGGCGGCCGGCAGCTATGACTTTCATCGGGGAGCGCCATTAATGACCGCAATATCGCTTTGCGCTAAAGTGGTTGCGGCGCAGGAGTGTTGACGAAAGCGAATATCCATGGTGACGAAGGCGCACGCGCGAAAAAAAGGTGAGATTGACCCCGGCCAACGATCGGTAACGGAAGCGCTGAGCATCGACATCGAATCGAACGAACGATTCATTAACCGCGAGCTATCATGGCTGGCCTTCAATGAGAGGGTGCTGGAGGAGAGCCGCAATACCGCGCATCCGCTTTTGGAACGGCTTCGGTTCCTGTCGATTTCGGCGGCCAATCTCGACGAATTCTATATGGTTCGGGTGGCCGGCCTCAAAGGGCAAATTCAGGCCGGTGTCGACGCGCTTAGCCAGGACGGCCTGAGACCGTCACAACAGATCAAAAAAATAAATCGGCGTGCCGACAGGCTCATCGCCGATCAACAGGAATGCTGGCGATTGATTTGCCGCGAACTTCGCGACCAGGGCTATGCTGTGATCGTACCCTCTGAGGTCGGGGCAAAGGATCGCGACTGGCTTGAGGGGTATTTTCTTGAGCATGTGTTTCCGGTGCTCACTCCGCTTGCCATTGATCCCGCCCATCCGTTTCCTTTCATCCCGAACCTGGGCTTCGCATGGGCGCTTCATTTGCGCCGGTTGAGCGACGACAAGCAGATCAAGGCGTTGATCCCGTTGCCGCACGGAATTGATCGCTTCATCAAACTTCCGGGCGACGATGACATCCGCTTTATTTCCCTTGAGAACACGGTATCGCTGTTTTTTGACCAGCTCTTTCCGGGTTACGAGGTGCTGGGACAGGGGCTTTTCCGGGTTCTGCGCGATTCGGATCTTGAAATCGAGGAGGAAGCCGAGGACCTGGTCCGGCTTTTCGAGACCGCGCTGAAGCGGCGGCGGCGGGGGCGGGTGATTCGCCTGAAGATCGATGCGGAAATGCCTCCCGGTTTGCGCTATTTCGTCACTAACGAGCTAGAGACGGCGTCAAACGAGGTGGTCGTCGTTGATGGAATTCTCGGGCCGGCCGAGACTTCCGAATTGATCGGGGATGATCGACCGGATCTCAAGTTTGCGCCGTTCAACCCCCGATTCCCGGAACGCATTCGCGATTTCGGCGGGGATTGCTTCGCGGCCATTCGTCAAAAGGACATCATCGTCCAGCATCCCTATGAAAGCTTCGACGTGGTGGTGCAGTTCATCCGCCAGGCCGCCGCTGACCCGAATGTCGTTGCGATCAAACAGACGCTTTATCGCACGACGGATGATTCACCGATCGTCAAGGCGTTGATCGAGGCCGCGGAAGCCGGCAAGACTGTGACCGCGGTGGTTGAGCTTAAGGCCCGCTTTGACGAGGCGGCGAACATTCGTCTCGCGGGCGATCTGGAACGGGTCGGCGCCCAGGTGCTGTATGGGTTCTTCAATCTCAAGACCCATGCCAAGATGTCGCTGGTGGTAAGACGGGAAGGGGGCGGCCTGCGCACCTACGTGCATTACGGCACCGGCAATTATCATCCGGTGAATGCCAGGATCTATACCGATTTCTCGTTCTTTACGAGCGATCCCGTGATTGGACGTGATACCGGTTACCTGTTCAATTACCTCACCGGTTATGCCAAGCGTGATCATTTTGACAAAATTGCCATTTCACCGTCGGCGCTCCGGCAAACGCTGCTGGAGCTCATTGACGATGAGATAAGGCACGTCGCGGCCGGCCGGCCGGGGGCGATCTGGGCGAAGCTCAATTCGCTGGTGGACGCCGAGATCATCGATGCCCTCTATCGGGCGTCAGGGGCCGGTGTATCGATCGATCTGGTGGTCCGCGGGATTTGCTGTCTGCGCCCCGGAGTCACGGGACTGTCGGAGAATATCCGGGTAAAGAGCATCGTCGGAAGATTTCTGGAGCATTCACGCATTGTCTGTTTTGGCGCAGGGCATGGATTGCCGTCGCCGGATGGCAAGGTGTTCATTTCGTCGGCGGACTGGATGCCGCGCAATTTCGACCGGCGGGTCGAAGTGCTGCTCCCTATTATCAATCCGACGGTGTTTGCACAGCTCATGGACCAGGTGATGGTCGCGAACCTCAAGGATGAAGCGCAGAGCTGGACATTGGGACCGGATGGCGTCTATCACAAGATCCAGGCCGGGTCCGACGCTTTTCACGCCCACAAATATTTCATGACCAATCCCAGCCTTTCGGGACGTGGCGAAGGGCCGGACAGACGTCAGATTGATCGGCTGGTGCTTGACCCTTCGTAGCCATCGAACATCAAGAGTTTTCCTCACAATCACTAGAGCGTTTTTAACTTAATCTGGATCAAAAGGAGGGTGTTTATATGTTGTCCT
>JBHHWG010000110.1:0-5755 GCA_046756385.1 Sphingomonadales bacterium
TTTGCCGGTCAAAGGGTTGCTCGATCCTGATCTCGACGCCGTCGCCCTCGTAGATCTGGTCAAGCCGAAGCACATGCGGCCCCGTCGTCACCGGGTCGGACGCCTGGAACGTCCACTTGCCCACTTCGTCGCCAACGACGACACCCAGATAGGCATTGTCGAGATAGAGCCTGACCTCGGCCGCCGGCGAGGTCTTGCCGGCAAATACCGCGCGGCCGACCTCGTCGTAATCGATGGTTTCGACAAGCAGCCTGCGATCAATGGAGTCCTCCAGGACCATTCCCGGTTTCTGCAGAATGCGGCTCGGCCCATCGCCGTGACGCGGCGACAAAATCGCGACCACGCCCTCCGCTTCGCTGGGCAGGGCAAAGTCGCGCTCCGGGATCGAGACAATGACCACAGAATCGGATTGGACTTCCGGTTCACCGGGCGCCACCGCCGACAGGCTCAACTCCTGCGTTCCCGCCTCAAGCGGTTCATCGAAGATCAGCACCCATTCCCCGTTGCGATTCGCCACGGCGGCGCCGATAACCCGATCGCCTGCCCGGATTGTGACCTCGGCGTTGGGCGCCGCACGGCCCGCAATGACGCCAGTCCCTTCGCGGCTGACGCGGACAACGTCGAACGAAGGGGCGACAAGCGCCGTTTCCGGCTCATCCGCCAGGGGGATGGTTTCCTGCTGTGGGTCGACTTGCGAGCCGTCGTCGAGCTGTTCCTGTTCGACCTGCGGGGACCGCGGATTGACAAACAACAGCACGCCAAGAATGATCGCCGTCGAGATGAGGAGGATGATCCAGTTGCGCACGTGTCCCCGCGACCGTTTGTGGAAAAACGGCGCTACCGTAATACCGGCGAGCGCCGCTGGCAATCCCCTCGTTGCCCTCGACCCACAAAAGCTGGCGCATCCAGGGCACAAAATCCGACATTTGATATAGTAGAATACGGCATGTTAACCGGCTTGCCTGTCCGGGCGGCTGCAAGGCAATGAATAATGAATTGAGCAAGGATCAATGAAACAAATCAAATCCCTTTGTATTTATTGCGGGTCTCGCACGGGCGTGGAAAACGGCTACGCCGAAGCCGCCGAGGAGCTTGGGACGATATTAGCGGAAAACGGCGTGCGCCTGATCTTTGGTGGGGGCGCGGTCGGGCTGATGGGCGTCGTCGCCCGTTCCGTGCTTGAGTCTGGCGGCGAAGTGATTGGCGTGATTCCGGAACATCTGCACCGGACCGAAACAGGCTTCACCGAAGTCACGCAATTGATCACCGTGGAAACCATGCATCAAAGAAAGCAGAAAATGTTCGAGCTTGCGGACGCTTTCGCAGCCCTGCCGGGCGGCGTCGGCACGCTCGATGAAGCTTTCGAGATGATCACCTGGCGTCAGCTTGGCCTGCATTCCAAACCGATTGTGTTGCTCGACATTGACGGTTATTGGCAGCCGTTTCAGGCCCTTATGGCCAATATCACCGATGCCGGTTTCGCCAGCGCAAAAACCAACTCGTATTACAAAATGGTCGGCGGCGTCGACGATGTCCTGCCGGCGGTCCATGCGCTGAACGGTTGGGGGTGAGCCCCCCGCATGGTCTGATGGATGACGTCGGCGCTTTACCGCGCCGGCCCCTGCCGCTATGGTGCCCGCAACCTCGAATGCCCCAGTAATGGCCCCGGCCGGCGGCACTTAACCGCACCGGCCGCGAGGAATCGCGTTACCACTGTAAAGAGGACGGTATGAAAAAAATTGAAGTCGAAAACCCGATTGTCGAACTCGATGGCGATGAAATGACGCGCATCATTTGGGCTTTCATCAAGGATAAGCTCATCCTGCCCTATCTCGATATTGACCTGATCTATTTTGACCTCGGCATTGAAAGCCGGGATGAAACCGACGATCAGATTACGATCGACGCCGCCAATGCGATCAAGGAGCATGGTGTCGGCGTCAAGTGCGCCACCATCACCCCTGACGAAGCACGGGTCGAGGAATTCGACCTCAAGAAAATGTGGCGGTCGCCCAACGGCACCATCCGTAACATCCTCGGCGGCACGGTGTTCCGGGAGCCGATCATTTGCGAGAATGTGCCGCGCCTGGTGCCCGGCTGGACCGATCCTATAGTCATCGGCCGTCACGCCTTCGGCGACCAGTATCGGGCCACCGACTTTTTGGTTCCCGGGGCGGGAACATTGAAAATGACCTTCACCCCGGTTGACGGCGGCGAGCCGATCGAGCGGGAAATTTTCGAATTTCCCGAGGCCGGTATAGCCATGGGCATGTACAATCTCGACGCATCGATTCGCGATTTTGCCCGCGCCTGCATGAACTACGGCCTCGAACGCGGCTGGCCGGTCTATCTGTCGACCAAGAACACCATCCTCAAGGCTTATGACGGGCGTTTCAAGGATCTGTTCGAGGAAGTCTATCAGAACGAGTTCAAGGACAGCTTTGACAAGGCGGGCCTGACCTATGAGCACCGGCTGATCGACGACATGGTGGCTTGCGCCATGAAATGGAACGGCAAGTTCGTTTGGGCCTGTAAGAACTATGATGGCGACGTCCAGTCCGACACGGTGGCCCAGGGCTTCGGTTCTCTCGGCCTGATGACGTCGGTTCTGATGACCCCGGACGGAAAAACGGTCGAGGCCGAGGCCGCCCACGGCACCGTCACGCGCCACTACCGCGCCCATCAGGACGGCAAGGAAACCTCGACCAATCCGATCGCATCGATCTTCGCCTGGACCCGCGCGCTCGGCTATCGCGCCAAGGCGGACGATAATGACGCGCTTCGGAAATTCGCCAGGACGCTGGAGCAGGTCTGTGTCAGCACAGTCGAAGCGGGCCACATGACCAAGGACCTGGCATTGTTGGTCGGGCCCGAGCAGTTCTGGATGACGACCAACCAGTTCCTGGACAAGCTCGACCAGAACCTGCAGGCGGCCCTCAGCTAAACGGCCGGATACCGCAATAAAAGAGAAGCGCCGGGGGCCTGCAAGCCTCCGGCGTTTTCTTTTTAGCCCTTATATCAAGGGTCATTGATCATGACCCTTATACCCGCGTTCAAGCGCCACGCAGGCTGTGCTCCCCCTTGGTCGCTAGTCCTTGGCCCTATTGATTGTTTCCAATCAATAGGTCAGCGTCCACCAAATCCCGATGAGTCGTCCTCATCGAGATTTGGTATTATAGAAAAACCTGGCCGGCTCAGCCGGACACGGCAATCTCCTTCAACGCGTGCTCGATTGCCTCCAGCGCGGCGCCGGCCTTGGCGCCATCCGGCCCGCCGGCCTGCGCCATGTCCGCTCGTCCGCCGCCGCCTTTACCGCCCACGGCCTTGGCGCCCGCGCGAACCAGCGCCACGGCATCGACGCGGCCGCCCAGATCAGCGGTTACGCCGACCACGAGACCGGCCTTGCCATCGTTGACCGTAATCAACGCAACCACGCCCGAGCCCAGTTTGCTTTTGCCCTCGTCAACCATGCCGCGCAGCTCTTTTGCCGGCACGCCGTCGAGCCTGCGCGCGATCAGGGAAATGCCGCCGACGTCCTTGGCTTCCGGTCCCTGCTGCTGTGCGCCCTCGCCTCCCATGGCGATGGTCTTGCGTAACTTCGCGACCTCACGTTCCAGCTTTTTACGCTCGTCCAAAAGCGCCGTGATCCGTTCCCCAAGCTGGGCCGGCGCGACCTTGAGCGCTGTCGCCGCGGCTGTGAGGCAATCTTCCTGTTCGCTGCCAAAGCGCCGGGCGGCCTCCCCTGTCAGGGCTTCAATGCGCCGGATCCCGGCCCCGACCGCCCCTTCGCTGACAATCCTGAACTGGCCGATGTCGCCGGTACGCGCGGCATGAGTGCCGCCGCACAGTTCCGTCGAAAAGTAGGAACCATCCTCGCCGCGATCGCCCATCGACACGACACGAACCTCGTCGCCGTATTTCTCGCCGAACAAGGCCATGGCGCCGGCCTTGATCGCCTCCTCCGGCGCCATCAGATGGGTGGTGACCGTGCTATTGGCGGCTATCAGACGGTTGACCCCGGCCTCGACCGCGTCAATCTCGTCGTCCGTCACCGCCTTGGGGTGGCTGATGTCGAACCGCAGTCGGTCAGGCCCCACCAACGAGCCCTTCTGCACCACATGGTCGCCAAGCGTGCGACGCAACACCGCGTGCAGCAGATGGGTCGCCGAATGGTTGGCGCGCAGCGCGTTTCGCCGCACCGGATCGACCTGCATCTCGACCGCGTCACCGGCCGCCAGTCGGCCCTCGGTCAGCACACCGTAATGAACATGCAGTTCGCCGAGTTTCTTGTGGGTCTCATTGACATGGAAACGGCCGCCGCCTTCACCGACGACGTTGCCAGCATCGCCGAGTTGTCCGCCGGAATCTCCGTAAAACGGCGTCTGATTGGTAAGAATTGCGGCTCGCTCACCGGCGTCAATCCGCTCAACCGGCTCGCCGCCCCTGACGATAGCGACCACCTGGGCCTCGGCGGTAATGGTTTCATAGCCCAGGAACTCGGTCGCGCCATGGGCTTCGCGCAGTTCGAACCACACTGCTTCGGTCGCGGTTTCACCCGAGCCCGCCCAGGCCTTGCGCGCCTCGGCCTTCTGGCGCTCCATCGCCGCGTGGAAGCCTGCTTCATCGACAGCCCGGCCCTTGGCGCGTAGCGCGTCCTGAGTGAGATCGAGCGGAAATCCATAGGTGTCATAGAGCTTGAATGCGACCTCTCCGGGCAGCGCCGCGCCCTCTCCCAGCTTTTCCAGCTCGCCGTCAAGCAGCCGGATGCCACGGTCCAGTGTCTGGCGGAACCGGGTCTCCTCCAGCTTAAGGGTCTCGGTGATCAGGGCGCCGGCCCGTTCGAGTTCGGGATAGGCCTGACCCATTTCGGAAACCAGCGCCGGAACCAGCCGATACATCAGCGGGTCCCTGGTGCCGATCATATGGGCATGGCGCATCGCCCGACGCATGATCCGGCGCAGCACGTAGCCCCGGCCCTCATTTGACGGCAGCACCCCATCGGCGATCAGGAAACTGACCGCGCGGAGATGATCGGCGATCACCCGGTGCGACATTTCATGTTCGCCGTCGGGGGCGGCGCCGGTGGCATCGGCCGAGGCATGGATCAGCCAGGTAAACAGGTCGGTGCGGTAATTATCGTGGGCGCCCTGCATCAGGGCCGCGATGCGCTCCAATCCCATGCCGGTGTCGATCGACGGCTTGGGCAGTGGCCGGCGCCGTTCCGGGCCCTCCTGCTCGAACTGCATGAACACCAGGTTCCAAATCTCGACGAACCGGTCGCCATCCTCGTCCGGGCTTCCCGGGGGGCCACCGGGAATATGATCGCCATGGTCATAGAAGATCTCGGAGCACGGACCGCAGGGCCCCGTGTCCCCCATCATCCAGAAATTATCCATGGTCGCGATACGGACGATGCGTTCCTCAGGCAAGCCCGAGATTTTGCGCCAAAGATCAAACGCCTCGCCGTCCTCGTGATAAACCGTTACCGACAGCCGGTTCTTGTTAAGGCCGAATTCGTCGGTTAACAGCGACCAGGCGAGGTCAATCGCCTGTTCCTTGAAATAGCTGCCGAAGGCGAAATTGCCGAGCATTTCAAAAAACGTGTGATGGCGCGCGGTGTAGCCCACATTGTCGAGGTCATTATGCTTGCCCCCGGCGCGCACGCATTTCTGGCTCGACGCCGCCTTGTCATAGGCGCGACTTTCGGCCCCGGTAAACAGGCTCTTGAACTGCACCATCCCGGCATTGGTGAACA
>JBHHWG010000111.1:0-5409 GCA_046756385.1 Sphingomonadales bacterium
TGACAACATCTAAACACCCTCCTTTTGATCCCGATTAAGTTAAAAACGCTCTAGCGACCAAGGGGGAGCGCAGCCTGCCCGACGGGTCGCCTACGCGATCTCTATGGGTCTTCATCAGCGATCCTTGGTATAAGCCCGCCACGGCCGCCATCTTTCGGCCGTCTGACGGAGCGCGCGCCGCACCTTTTTGACAATTGTTGGCAACAGGTGAGCTTTGGGAAAATGGACTCGCGGCTCAAGCTTGTCTTCTTCGGCCCTGTGCCGCGCCCTGCCACAGGTTCGATGGGTTTTGCGCTTGCCGGTGGAGATCATCGGCGTGAAAGATAGGCAAATGCTTGAAATTTTGCCGTTTTGCCACCACTAATTGTAGGAGAATCTCGGTTTTTGGAAGGTTGGTGGACCGATGTCCAATTTGGCGGAAATTGAGAAAAAGCTTTCGCGCATGACCAAGGCCCAACTGATCAAGAAGTTGGCCCCCTTTCAGCAGGCTTCGGACGAGCGCGCCTCAGCCGAATGCAACGCCGGAGAAACAGGCGGGCTTTTCTCAGCCGCCATGAGAGCCAGCCTCGATGCCTTCGTTGTGTTGGAGGCCAAGCGCGACAAAGACGGGCAGATCGTCGATTTCGTTGTGCGTCATTTCAATGACCAAATGGCGTCACTTGTGCGCTACGACCTTAAGCAAGCCATCGGGTCCAGTTGGATGGAGCTGTTCCCGGAGGATTATGAACAAGGTTACTTCGATCGCTACATCAATGTCATGAAATCCGGCGAGCCGCTCGTCGAAGAGATTGAACCCCTGTCCAAACGGGTGTGCGTGGGGTGGATCTACCATAAAATCGTTCCGATCAAGAACGGTGTCGCTATTTCCGCGCGCGATATCACCGACCGCAAGTTGGCCGAACAAAGGCTGAAGGAGAATGAGCAGCGCTGGCAGCTTGCGGTAGAGGCTATCGACGAAGGGCTTTGGGACTGGGATATCACTGGTGACAACCTGTTCGTAAGCAAACGTTGGGCCGAAATTCACGGTTATGCAGAGGCCGAAATTGAGCCTCATATCGATTTCTGGAAAAGCCTGGCGCACCCGTCGGATCGCCGGCGGATATCGCGGCTAATGGAAGAGCATTTGGCCGGCCGGTCGTCTTCGTATGTCACCGAACATCGCTCGCGAACCAAGTCAGGGCGGTGGATCTGGGCTTTGTGTCGTGGAAGGGTTGTGGAGCGGGATGAGGCGGGGCGGCCGGAAAGAATGATCGGTACGGTGCTCGATATTACGGAGCGCAAGAAAGCGGAGGAGAAATTACAACTGGGTGACCGCGTGGTCGAATCGTCACCGGATTTCATATCTGTCGTCGATAGCGATTATGTGTATCAGCGGATCAATCCGGCCTATGAAAAGGCCTTTGGCAAGCCTGCCGGTGAAATCGTCGGGCGCCATGTCACCAGTTTGCTGGATGACGAATTTTTCCGTCTCACCGTGAAGCCGCAACTCGACCGGGCACTTGCGGGAGAAAGGGTCCAGTACGAGACTTGCGCCGAGTTCCCTAGAGCGGGTCGGCGCTTCGTCGATGTAACCTATGCGCCGCTTCTGTCAAAATCAGGCAAAAGTTTGGGAGTCGTTGCCACAATTCGGGACATCACAGAGAAAAAGAAGGCCGAACGGGCAGTTATCGCGAGTGAGGCCAAGTACAGGAATTTGATCGACGGTTCCATTCAGGGTGTCCTCGTCCACAGCGGCGGCATTATCCGATATGCCAACAGAGCGATCGCGCACATGCATGGCTATTCTCCCGAAGAGATGATGGGTATGAGCGCTGATATGTTGATTGCACCGGAGGATATGGACCGAATAAAGGAGTACCAGCGGCAAAGGAAAGTCGGGCATTTCGAAATGCAAGGCGCGACGCGTGATGGTTCCACATTCTGGCTGTTCGTAAGCGCCCGGGAAATTGTGTGGAACGGCAAGCCGGCCCGGCAAATAACCTGCATCGACATATCGGATCGAAAGCGGACGGAAGACGCCTTGCGACGCCAGGCAATTGTTTTGGAACAAATGCATGAAGGCGTCATGGTGACCGATCTCGACCAGCGAATTGTCGACGCCAATCCAGCCCTCGAACGCTTTCTCGGGCGGACCAGGCAAGAAATACTTGGTCATGAGCCGCGTGAATATTTCGGCGGGAATTATTCGCCTGATGCGGTTGTGGACGCGACGACGCGACAAGGTCAGTGGCAGGACGAAATCGGAATCCGGCATAAGTCAGGCACGATGCGCGACATGGAAGTAAGCGTGACCACCTTGCGAGGGGAAGGGGGACAACTGACCGCGCGCGTCGGGGTGTTCCGGGACATTACCGAGCGTAAACTTGCCGAGAACGCCCTGCGCGAGAGCGAAGCTAAATTTCGAAATTTGATCGAGGGCTCGATCCAGGGAGTGATGATCCATCAGGACAACATTATTGTTTATGCCAACAAGGCCTATGCCGAAATTCACGGCTACGACGTGGAGGAGATGATCGGCATGGACGTGGATACCCGCGTCATGCCCGAGGATCTGTCGGCGGTTCGAAAATACCGGGCCATGGATCGGGTAAGCGTTCAGGAGTTCAGGGGGTTGCGTCGCGATGGCTCTGTCGTATGGCTCGCCGCCACCGCCAGAGGCATCGAATGGGAAGACAAGCCTGCCCGGCAGACCACGGTCGTCGATGTTACGGAACTCAAACGCGCTGAGCAGGCGTTGCGTCGTCAGGCCGTGGTAATGGGACAGATCAACGATGCTGTGCTCGTCACTGATTTGAATCGCAACATCACCGATTGCAACAAGGCGGCGGAACGATTGTTCGGATTTTCCCAGCACGAGCTGCTTGGCCATTCTCCCGATATTTTCGTCGCGGTTCCCGAGGCTTATAGGCGCAGGATCCCGGGGATTTTGCGAGCGGTTGAGGAAACCGGCCGATGGACAGGCGAGATTGAGATCCGGCAAAAGCGAGGACGGATACTTACTTGCGAAATTGCCCTCGCCCCGCTCCTCGACGATAGTGGCCGGCGGGTGGCGACAATTGCGATCGTGCGGGATATCACTGAACGCAAAAAGGCGGAGGAGGCAGCCCGGCACCACGCGGAAGAGCTCAGTCAGGTTCTGCGCCGAAATACCATGGGTGAAATGACGTCGGCGCTTGCGCACGAACTCAATCAGCCGTTGGCCTCAATTGCAAATTACTGTCGCGGCTGTTTGCACCGGCTGAAGCGAGGCGACGCGGGCGGGGATGATCTGATCGCCGCCCTTGAAAAAGCGTCACAGCAGGCGGAACGGGCGGGCGCGGTCATTCGCCAGGTCGGGGATTTTGTTCGCGGCGCTGAACCGCGGAAGGAACGGATCGACATTAACGATGTTATCCGCGGTATCGCGCCGATCGCGACCGCTGAATCCAACCAGAACAAGGTGCGGATTAATCTGAAACTGGCGGAGGGGCTGGCGCCCGTTTACACCCAGTCGATCGAGATACAGCACGTCATCCTTAACTTGTTGCGAAACGGCATCGAGGCCGTAACCCAGCTTGCGGGAGGGCCGCGCCGGGTTACGGTTGAGACCTGCCAACGCAACAAGGGAAAGGTGCAAGTTGAAGTTCGCGATAACGGACTGGGGATTCCCGCCGACATTCGAGATCGGGTGTTTGAGCCGTTTTATACAACCAAACCGCTGGGCATGGGGATGGGGCTTGCGATCAGCCGGTCGATTATTGAAAGAAATGGCGGCACCCTAAACGTAACGCCAAATTCGCCCGAGGGGACTATTTTCAGGTTCGAACTGCCGGTTGCAATTTCAGTGAGGCAAAACAGTGTCTGATCCAACCGTATATATTATCGACGATGACGCGGCGGTCCGGGACTCCATGAGCTGGCTCGTGGAATCCGTCGGCCTCAAGGTCAGGACTTTCTCAAGCGCCAAGGATTTTTTTGAGATTTTCGATCCGTCGTTGTCCGGGTGTCTGGTACTCGATGTGCGAATGCCTGGGCTAAGCGGGCTAGATTTGCAAAGGGAACTGATAAGTCACGGTTGCAGCCTTCCGATTCTCATAATTACCGGTTATGGCGAAGTTCAAGGCGCTGTGCGTGCCCTTAAGGCAGGGGCCATTGATTATTTGGAGAAACCGGTTAGCGACCAGATGTTGCTGGACCGCATCCACCAGTGCCTGGAAAAACATGCCAGGTTTCGGCAAATGCAGACCGATAAGGTCAAGGTCGAGGCGCGAATTGCGAGCCTGACCCCCCGCCAACGGGAAGTCATGGAATTGGTTCTGGCCGGCAATTCCAACAAGGAAATTGCGATGCAAATGAATATCTCCATCAAAACGGTCGAATCCCACCGAAGCAACGTCATGCAGAAGATGGAGGCTTCCTCGATCGCGAACCTGGCCAGAATTTCCCTGGGTGTCGCCAAGCGTTAGGCCGGAAGGCCTTCTTGCGGGCCGCAACATAAGGGTATTTCCCGGTGGCTATCGGGGACCAACCTGATTCATGGGCGGGGCTTTTTCTGCGATACTTCCCGTTTGACTTGCTTTCCAACGGAAATATGAGTTGGCCTTCATCATGCGTGTCGATGATCCGGGGGGGCATTTTGTGCCATTCCCTGGAAAATCGGTTCCGCGGAACAACGAATTGATGGCAACATGGAAAAAATTGACGAGACACGGGATTTCGTTTTGCGCCTTCTGCGGGAAGGCGAGGGCTTCGTTGTCACAAGCCAGAGAAAGACCATGGACGCGGTGGCCGATCTGCTGGGAAATGATGGACAGTGTAAATTTTTCAAGAGTTATGAGGCGGCCCAGGCGGAATTCGACCATGTCAAGGCCCTTGCCTTGTTTTGGGACGCGGTAATGCGGTACGAGCCCAGAACGCAACTATTGAAAGACGTTGTCCGCCTTGAAAAGAGGACCCGGGCAGTTTGCCGACGATCCAGTGATGAACCTCTGGTTTTTGTGGCCAATCGCTAACGGCTGCTGAACACCCCCCTCTAAACCCCTGGCCCGCACGGCGGTGTCCGTTCAAATTAAGATAATGTAGTGTGAGCAAGCGGAACGCCGGCTCTTTCAGATTCGGCCGACTGTCGCCATTCGGTGTGGGGGATGATTGATGTCGCGAGCTTATCCGGACAAACCTCTGGTGGGGGTTGGCGTTGTTATCCGGCGCGGAGGCGAGATTTTGCTCGTGCGCCGCGGTAAACCGCCGGCGCGGCACAGTTGGAGCATACCCGGCGGCGTTCAGCGGCTTGGCGAGACGGTCGCTGATACAGCCCGGCGCGAAGTGTTGGAGGAAACGGGGTTAACCGTCGATTTAACCGAATTTCTTGGCGTGGTCGATTTTATCGACCGTGACGATCTTGGGAATGTGAGATACCACTACACGCTGCTC
>JBHHWG010000112.1:0-5394 GCA_046756385.1 Sphingomonadales bacterium
GAGATTCGCTTTACCAACGACGGCACCAAGATCGCCAACCTGAATCTTGCGACGTCGGAATCGTGGAAAGACAGGAATTCCGGCGAGCGGCGCGAAAAGACCGAATGGCACCGGGTCGTGATATTCAATGATCGCCTCGCCGATGTCGCCGAACGGTTCCTCAAAAAGGGCTCCAAAGTCTATATCGAGGGTCAGCTCCAAACCCGCAAATGGACCGATCAATCGGGCCAGGACCGCTATACAACCGAGGTTGTTCTGCAACGCTTCCGGGGCGAGTTGACCATGCTTGACGCCCGCGGCGAAGGCGGCGGATTCGGGGGGGGCGGTGGTGCCAGTAGTTCCGGTGGCTTTGGCGGTGCTGGCGGCGGATCACCCCAGTCCGGCCCGGCCGGTGGCGACGACCTCGACGACGAAATTCCTTTCTAAGCCGCGGCGCTGGCCGAATTATCGGTTGTAGGCGTCCTGCCCAGGCACCTGGAAAATGCGCGGGTCATGACTGGTAAGAATTGAGCAAGCGTGGCTGCGATCGTGGCCACGCTTGTCGGCGTCTTGATCGCTCATCTGGGCCGTTTGGGGGCGGCACGATGCGGCTGAAAATGATTGCCGCGATGTGGCCCTGAACTTGCTGAAATCACAAGTGGTTGGTATAATCACATTGCGAAAAACACAATATCTCGTGGTGGTTCCGATTGCGCAATTCCGGGTCTAAAAGGCCCGGTAACTTATATCTGGGGCGGCTACGCAACATTGACGGAAAGCCTTGATTTATCGTGACTGATACAGCCGCCACGCCGCCCGCTGAACCCACGGGTCAGGACATTTCGCGGATCTCCATCGAAAAGGAAATGCGTGCCTCGTACCTTGATTACGCCATGAGCGTGATCGTGTCGCGCGCGCTGCCCGACGTACGGGACGGATTGAAGCCTGTGCACCGACGCATCCTCTATTCGATGCACGAGAACGGCTACGAGTGGAATAAACCCTATCGTAAGTCGGCCCGCGTAATCGGCGATGTCATGGGTAAATACCACCCCCACGGCGACCAGGCGATCTACGACGCCATGGTGCGCATGGCTCAGGATTTCTCGCTGCGCCTGCCGCTGCTGGACGGTCAGGGCAACTTCGGATCGATGGACGGCGATCCGCCCGCGGCCATGCGTTACACGGAAGTGCGCATGGGCAAGTCGGCGCACGCGCTTCTGGAAGATATCAACCAGGACACCGTCGACTTCCAGCCCAACTATGACGGCTCGGAGAAGGAGCCGATGGTGCTGCCGTCGCGGATTCCGAACCTGCTTGCGAATGGCGTCGGCGGCATCGCGGTCGGCATGGCGACCAATATCCCTCCCCACAACCTTGGCGAGATTCTTGACGCGTGCTGCGGTTATATTGACGACCCGGAAATCACCGTCGAGGAACTGCTGGAATTCGTCCTGGCGCCCGATTTTCCAACCGGCTGCGTCATTTTGGGCCGGTCCGGCGCGCGCTCGGCCCTGGTTACCGGGCGCGGCTCTATCGTTATGCGCGGCGAGGTGCATTTCGAGGAAATCCGCCAGGGCCGGCAGGCCATCGTCGCCACTTCGGTGCCGTATCAAGTCAACAAGGCGGCGATGATCGAGAAGATCGCCGACGCGGTGCGCAATAAACGTATTGAGGGAATTTCCGAGCTGCGCGACGAATCCGACCGGGACGGCGTTCGCGTCGTGTTCGAGCTCAAGCGCGATGCCGTGGCCGAAGTCGTGCTCAACCAGCTTTATCGCTATTCGCCCCTGCAAACCTCGTTTGGGGCGAACATGCTGGCATTGAATGGTGGCCGGCCGCAATTGCTCAATCTGCGCGACATGATCGAGGCATTCGTGAACTTCCGCGAGGAGGTCATCACCCGGCGCACCAAATTCGAACTCGCCAAGGCCCGCGATCGCGCCCACATTCTGGTCGGGCTGGTTACCGCCGTCGTCAATATATCTGAGATGATAAAGCTGATCCGGGGCGCGCCGAACCCGGCGGCGGCACGCCAGGAGATGTTGGCGAGAGCGTGGCCTGCCGCCGATATAATGCCTTTGATCAAGCTGATCGGCGAGCCCGGCCACGAAGTCGTCGACGGCAAATATCGGCTCGACGAAATCCAGGCCCGGGCCATTCTCGAACTGCGCCTGCATCGGCTAACGGCGCTGGGCCGGGACGATATCGGCGACGAGCTTAAAAAACTGGGTGAAAAGATTGCCGACTTCCTCGACTTGCTGCGAAGCCGGGAGCGGCTGATGGCGGTGCTGCGTGACGAGCTGGTCGAAATAAAGGAGCAGTTCGCGACCCCGCGCAAGACCCGGATCGACGAAGCCGCATTCGATTTCGACGATGAGGATCTCATCCAGCGCGAGGACATGGTGGTCACCGTGTCCCATGCGGGCTACGTCAAGCGTGTGCCGCTGGCGACCTATCGCGCCCAAAAGCGAGGCGGCAAGGGGCGCTCGGGCATGGCGACAAGGGACGAGGATTTCGTCGCCCAGGTGTTCGTGACCAGCACCCATACGCCTATTCTGATTTTCTCGTCGGACGGCAAGGTTTTCAAAATCAAGGTTTGGCGCTTGCCGCTCAGTTCGCCTCAGGCGCGTGGCAAGCCGGTGATCAATCTGGTGCCGATTTCTGAAGGCGCGAGCATCGCAACGGTGATGCCCTTGCCTGAAGATGAGAGCACATATGGCGACTATCATGTCATGTTCGCGACCGCCAAGGGCAATGTGCGCCGCAATACGCTGGACGATTTCGCTCATGTGATGTCCAACGGCAAGAACGCGATCAAACTGGCAGACGACGACCGGCTGGTGGGCGTTGCGGTATGTGCGTACAGCGAGAATGTGCTGCTGGCCGCGCGAGGCGGCAAATGCATCCGCTTTCCGGTTTCCGATGTGCGGGTGTTCAAGAGCCGTACGTCGGACGGCGTGCGTGGCATGCGGTTGTCCGAGGGCGACGAAGTGATTTCGATGTCAATCCTGCGTCATTCAGATGCCGATAGCGAGGTTCGCGACGAATATATCAAGTTCGCCAATGCCCGCCGCCGACTCGATAATGAAAACGGCGAAATCTCTCAGGCCAATATCGATACTCAACTATCGAGAGAGCAGATCGAAACTCTCGAGGATGAAGAGCAGTTCATTTTGTCGATTACGGAGAACGGTTTCGGCAAGCGCACATCGGCTTATGAATACCGCCATATGGGACGCGGGAATCAAGGCGTGATCAATATCGAGACGTCGGGACGCAATGGTCAGGTCGTGGCCTCGTTTCCGGTGAATGCCGATGATCAGATCATGATGGTGACCGACGGCGGCCAGCTAATCCGCTGCCCGATCCACGACATACGAATTACGGGGCGAACAACCCAGGGTGTAACCTTGTTCCGCACTGCGAACAGCGAGCGCGTGGTTTCGGTCGCTCATATGCCAAATGACAGCGATGAAGACGGCGACGGGAATGAGGCCGTTGAAATCTCAGCCGGTGAAGACCAGGACCAGGCTCGCCGTAATGTAGAGTGAGGGGGACTAACTGTTGAATATCGAACGCGTGGGGCTGTGTCCCGGAACTTTCGATCCCGTCACCAAGGGCCATATGGATATCATCCGCCGGGCGGTCAAACTGGTCGACAGGCTGGTGATCGGCGTGTTGACGAACCCCAGCAAGGATCCCTTGTTCACCCTGGAGGAGCGGATCGCCATCGTAACCCGCGAGACCAAGGCGCTAAGCGAGGAAAGCGGCACGGTGATCGAGGTTCGGGCCTTCCGGGGCCTGATGGTTGATTTTGCCCAGTCCGTGGGCGCGCAAATCGTGATCCGCGGATTGCGCGCGGTGTCCGACTTTGAATATGAATTTCAGATGGTGGGCATGAACGCGCGTCTAAACCCCCAGATCGAAACGGTCTTCCTCATGGCCGAGGCCCGCTACCAGTCGATTGCGTCGCGGCTGGTTAAGGAGGTCGCCTTTTTGGGAGGCGAAATCAGGGAATTCGTCAGCGACGGCGTGCGACAAGACTTGCTGGCGAAAGTCGAGGCACATCGGGTGGACAAATAGCCTGGCAGTCTGGTCTGGCGCCGTTTTAGCGTGCGCATTAGGGAGGATGGAAATGTTGAAAATTAAGCGCGTCCTCATTTTTCTGGCAGGTCTCTTGTTTTTTTCGGGTTCGGCATCCGCAATTGATCTGAGCAAGCTGGACCCGGAAAATCTGCTTTATCTCGATCTGCCCGCCGGGCGGGTCGTAATCATGATGCGGCCGCTGCACGCACCCAACCATGTCGCCCGCGTCAAGGAACTGGTGCGCCAGGGCTTTTATGACGGTCTGGTCTTTCATCGCGTAATCGATGGTTTCATGGCACAGACCGGCGATCCAAACGGTGACGGCACCGGCGGATCGGGGCAAAAACTGGATCCCGAGTTCAACAAGCTTCGCCACATGCGGGGCACGGTCTCGATGGCTCGCGCTAATGATCCCGGAAGTGCGGATTCCCAATTCTTTATCGTGCTGAAACCAAGTTTTTTTCTTGATGGCCAATATACGGCCTGGGGCCGCGTGATCGGCGGTATGCAGTATGTCGACGCAATCAAAAAGGGCGACCCCAACGACGACGGTAAAGTCACCGACCCCGATGCCATCGTCAAAATCCGCGTTGCCGCCGATGTCGACGGAAGGTAGAATGACTAGGGTCTGAAAGCGAGCCGGGGACCGGGAATGATGACCATTAAGTCGGAACGGGGCAGTGTTTTTGTTGGCGTCGTGGTGATCGTGGTGTTGCTTGCGGCAGCGGTGACCAAGATGCGAGACGGCGACCAGGAGGCGGCCGTGACCGGGACGCCGGAGGCCGGATCAAGCGCGGAGAGGCAGTGAGTCTTCTCTTCGAAATCCCAATTGATTGCCCCGCATCCCCTGATCTAATGAGATGCCTTGCCGCTGTGAGGGGGCTGGTCTAAAAACGCTCTAGAAAACATTGAACGCCTAAGGATGGCGAAACGAAGAGAGGGTGCCGTGAACAAGGGGATAAAATATGTCATTGTCGGTCTGGTGGCCGCCGCTCTGGCGGTCTTCACCATTCGCGCTCTGAAGATGGACACAGACTCTGTCGAAGTCAGCGCGATTTCGGAGCAAGAGACGATTGAGGCGGCCCCAAGCAAACAGGACACCTCAGGCGTAGAGAAAACACCAAGCGTAAAGAAAGATGCAAATATGACGGAAACCGCACAAGTGGACCTGACGGGCCTGGATCTGGAAAATGTATTGTTTCTGGATGTCTCGGTCGGCGGCCGGGTTGTGATCGAAACCTATCCCGATAAGGCGCCGGCCCATGTCGCCCGCTTCAAGGAGCTTGTGCGGGCGGGCTTTTATGACGGCATCGTGTTCCACCGGGT
>JBHHWG010000113.1:0-5357 GCA_046756385.1 Sphingomonadales bacterium
CAATCCGGCAGGCCGACGGGCGACGCTGTAGGTTGCATCCGTCAGGTTCTGGATGCTGGCGAACAGGCCGACGCTGTCGGTCACTTCATAATGTCCGGTCAGGTCGAGCACGGTGTGGGAGTCGATCCTTGCATCCGCGGGAATGGGCCCCTGACCGGCGCGATGGCGCACGGCGCCCACATAATTGAGTGACAACAGCGCATCCCAGGTCGACGCCTCGACGCCGATTGACGCGGTCAGTTGGTGGCGCGGGATATAGGGGATCTTGTCACCGGCGGTGACATTGGCCCACGGCTTGAAGCTGCTTTTAAAGCTGGTCTGGAACTCGGCGTCGGTAAACGTGTAGTTGACCGAAAGCGGCAACGCGATGCCGGAACCGAACAGACCAGTGCGCCCGTCCAGCGCCGACGCCAGATCGACGCTGGCTTTCGCCTCGACGCCCTTGACCTCGGCCTCGCCGCCGTCAAACTGATCGCCAATCACACAGTCGCCGCCCGTCGAAGCGGTGCAGGTTCCGACCAGGTTTGTGTAGTCGTTGTAAAAGCCGATGACATCGAAGATCACGCCGCCGCCACTGTAGCGAAGACCGAACTCGTAATTGACGCTCTCCTCTTCCTCGGCTGTTTTACCCGGCGCCGGCGAGGTGAACCCCTTGTGCACTCCACCAATCAAAGTGACGTTGTCGGTCGCCTTGTAGACAACACCGAGGCCGGGGATGAAAACATCGGCCGTGTTGTCGACGATCTTCAGGCTGGTCCCGCTGCGCGACGGATCGGCTTTGCCAAAGTCAGTCCGCTTGGTATCGATGCTTTCGAACCGTATCCCCGGCACGATGATCCAGCGATCCAGCTCGATCTCATCCTGAACGAATACGGCCAGCGCCTCCGCCTTATCGATGCGGTTGCTTTGGGTTCCGGGCACACCGGCCTTGGTCAGCACCATGGTTCCGTTGTCCATGCGGAACTTATCGTCCCACTGGAATCGGTCCATCTTGTCCCGGTGATACCGGACGCTGATTTCCAGATCGTGCTCCGCCGCGCCTGTTTCGAAACTCGCGCCAACGACGGTTTGCACACCGTAGCTGTAATATTCCCGATTGTTGTTTCTGACGATCAGCGCGTCGTCGTCGCTCGTCACCTCGCCCTTCAGGATCGCCAGGGCGCCGGCAAAAGCGGTCGGATTCTCCAGCACTGACGCAATCGATTTCTTACCGGCCAGGGGATCGACGACATTATTCAGCTTGAACCAGTTTCGCTTGAAATGATTCAGATAAGCGACCGTGGTCACATCGAGCTTGTCGCTGATTTCCGCGAAGTGGCGAGCCTGATACTGGTTATGCTCGCCATTGAATACGTCCTTCTGCGAGGCCGCATAGCGGCGAAAGGGCGTCGCCTCGAAATCCTCGTCGGTCAATCCGAGATAGGTCTCGTTGGAGACCTGATCGGTGTAGCCGATCTTGAATTCGATTTCCTGATAATGCTCGGCGTCTTCTGAAGTGTTGAACCGGACCTTGCCGACATATTCCTCAATGTCGAACCCGGTATCGGCGCCGTTATCGAGTTTCTTGAAGCCGTCGCTTTGATTCTGATAGGTCTCGAACAGAAAACCATAATGCTCGCCGGAGCCCCCGGCTGTTGCATGAATCTGCAACAGGTCGTCATCGCCAAGGCGTCCCTCAATCCGTCCGCCATATTCCTGAGGAATGCCGGTGCTGACCAGATTGATCGCGCCGCCGGCCGTGTTGGGCCCGAATTTAATGGCGCTTGGCCCCTTGCTGACCTCAACGGCCTCGAACCGGCCGGCCTGAGGGAAGAAATAGGCCGCCGGCGCCGCGTAAGGAGCTGGCGCGATCAAGACCCCGTCTTCCATAAGCGTGATTTTGGAGGAACGGTCGATACCGGTGCCGCGCATGCCGATGTTCGGCCGCAGACCGAAGCCATCCTCTTCCTGAATGTTGACGCCCGGGACCGGACGCAGGATCCGGTGGATATCCTGGTAATTCTGCTTTTCGAGTTCTTCGGCGCTAATCCGCTGCACGGCCCCGGGAATGCGCGCGACATTCTCGGCATTTCCGATCACCGTGATCCGCTCCAGCGGCCGGCTGTCCAGCGCCGCGACCTCAACGGTCTTCTCGCCCTCATTCCCCTCGGCCTTCTCGCCCGCCGGGCCGACGGCCTCAGCGGTCAGGGCGGAACCCGAGGAAAGTGCGATGGTCAGGGACAGAATGGCCCAGCTTACTGTCGAAAGTTTCGACGCCTTTAGATAGCGTCCGGTTTTTTCCGTTTGGTGTTGCTCAAGCATGCAATCGAACTCCTGGTTAAAATAAAGTTGGCGATCCATATCATGGATCGACCATAGTTGCAAATGCTTCTCATTATTATTTGCAGTGATGAAACGCTTCGAAACAGGCCGCCTGACGAAATTTCGGAGAAGCGTTCAAAATGTCAGATGCAACTGCAAACGCATCGCAAAAGCGACTGGACCGATATCCTGTTAGCCATAAACATGCAAGGGTTATTTCAAAAAAATTCACGGGGGCAGCAAGCCGTATCCGCCGTCCCGGCGCCCGGCCTGCTTGCGGGAGGCCGGGTTCCCCGTCCGGCCCGAAAGACATTTTTCTGTTTTTCTGGTATACTGTCAGGATCTGGAGGCAGGTATGCGCGTATCTCTGTTCGTGGCGGGCCTGCTGTGCGTTGCGGCGTTTGGCGCCCCAAAGGCTGTCGAGGCGCACGGGTTTACCTACTGGCTTGGCAATTCCCAGCTCGTGGTGGAAGGCGGGCGGGCGCTGAACCGGGGCGACATCGCCAGAGCGATTGACCTCACCAGAAGGGCGCTGGAGATCGATCTGACCTTCAACGACGAATTCAGCGCCTACAACAATTTGTGTGTCGCCTATTCCAGCCTGAGCCTGTTTGACATCGCACTGGATTATTGTGACCGGGCGCTTTCGATGCGCAATGACTGGCGCGCCCTCAACAACCGGGCCAATGCCAAACTGGGCATGGGCAAAATCGACGAGGCGATCAAGGATTACCGAACCGCCCTGTCCATGAAACCCAATGCGAAGGTGCTTCAGAGCAATCTCGCCTTGGCCCTTGAGCGCAAGAAGCTGGGCCTCCCGGCCACCGTCCCGAAACGAAGCGGAGTTTAGGGCGCTTTCCAGCCAAACAGAATCGATTTGAAGGGCGCGGGCGGATTCGCCTGTCCGGTTGCTTATCCTCCCGAACTGTGCAAATAGTCTCCCCCATGGTGAAACGAATATTGATAGCCGCCATCGTGATTCTGGTCGGGGGAGCCGGCGCTCTCTCTTATTGGCAGCTCAAAACCTATAGCGGGACAAGAAGCACCCATGAGGTCGTCCTGTCCGCCCCCGCCGGTCGGGTGTGGGAGCACCTGACCGACAACGTCAAACGATCGGACTGGGTGAACGGCCTGATTACGGTCCTGCCTTTGAGCGGCACTCCCGGTCAAAAGGACGCCCGGTCATTGCTTGTCATGCTAAGCGAGGGGCGCCGTTTCGAGGTGGAGGAAAAGATCATCGACACCGAGCCGGGTGTCTGGCTCGGGCTCAAGACCACCTCCCTCGCGGCGATTCTCACCACCACGTTCACGCTGGAACAGCTCGGGCCGGCGGACGCGCCAACCGCGAAGATCCGCCTGACTTTCCAGCAGGACACCCAGCATCTGACCTGGCAAGGCAAGCTCCTGGCGCCGTTCCTTCGGATGGCCGCCGAGACCACCGCCCAGCGGGATCTGGAACGGCTCAAACAGATTGTCGAAAGGGCGGACTAAATCCATCGCCTGTACCAAGGCCGCTATTCGGTTTCCACGTTAAAGTCGTCGAACGACCAATCCTGAGCGTTTTCGACCTCGGCGGTAAAAAGATGCTCCGCCGCGACCACGGCCTCCTCCTCGGAATCCGCCGTGACATCGGCCACCCAATAAAAGGAGCCGCGCTTGAGGATCGCCTTGAGCGTGACGTGGTACTTTCCCATGGAAAAAGGCTCCCTGGACCGGGCACAACCGTATTGTGGTTGCCGGGCTCCGGATGATTAAAGATTGCGGCTGATGATTTCCTTCATGATCTCCGACGTCCCGCCGTAGATCCTCTGCACCCGCGCGTCCACATACATGCGGGCAATGAGATATTCGCTCATATAGCCATATCCGCCGTGAAGCTGAACGCATTCATCGACCACCCGCCCCTGCAGTTCGGTCAGCCACAGCTTCGCCATGGCCGCCTCGTCGACAGTCAGCTCCCCGCGAACATGTTTTGCCAGACACTGGTCGATATAGGCCCAGCCAACGGCAAGCTGGGTCTTCAGCTCGGCCAGCTTGAAACGCGTGTTTTGAAAATCCGCGATCGGCTTTCCAAAGGCCCGGCGTTCGCGAACATATTCCAGCGTAATGTCGTACGCCTTTTGCGCGGCCGCCGCCGCGCCGACGGACAGGCCCATCCGCTCCTGCGGCAGTTCCTGCATCAGTTGCACGAAGCCCATGCCCTCCGCGCCGAGCCGGTTGGCGGCCGGCACGCGGACATTGTCGTAGAACAGTTCCGACGTATCCTGGCCCTTGAGCCCGATTTTTTTCAGGTTGCGCCCCCGTGAAAAGCCTTCGCGATGCGACTCAACCAGGAACAATGTCGTGCCCTTTGACCCCTGGCCGGGATCGGTCTTGGCGACCACGATCACGAGGTCGGCGGTCTGACCGTTCGAAATAAAGGTCTTGGCGCCGTTGATAACATAATCGTCACCGTCGCGGGTCGCCGTGGTGCGGATGCTCTGGAGATCGCTGCCGGTCCCGGGTTCGGTCATGGCGATGGCCGAGATCACCTCGCCCGAGACCAACCTGGGCAACCAGGTCCTTTTCTGCTCCTCGGTGCCAAATCGCAGGATATAACCGCAACAAATATCGCTGTGAACACTGCAACCGACCAAGGCGGACGCCCCGGTATAGGCGAATTCCTCGTCGATGATCGCATTGAAATAAAAATCACCGCCGGGTCCGCCATATTCCTCGGGCACCTGAGCGCCCAACAGGCCCTGTTGCCCGGCCTTGAGCCAGAACTCCCTGGGCATGACGCCTTGCCGCTCCCACTCCTCGGCATGGGGTGTGATCTCGCTCTCGCAGAACTTGCGAACCGCGTTGCGGAATATCTCGTGTTCTTCTTGATAAATGCTGCGCGTCAACATGGCAAACTGCTCATTTAAGAATGGGCCCGCTTTGGATTGGCCCGTCGTACCACGTCTTCAGGAGCGGTGTAACCCGTTTTCAAGATGGGGAATTGGGCCGCCACCCTGTAATACCAAATCTCGATGAGGACGACTCACTGAGATTTGGGAGATTTGGGAGATTTG
>JBHHWG010000114.1:0-5338 GCA_046756385.1 Sphingomonadales bacterium
TCGTCGAGCGTGATCGCGGCCGGGCTATCGGCGCCGGCATAAAGCGTGAACTTGCCGCCCTGATAAATCAGTTGCCCGGCCCCGGCGGACAGGACGTTGGTGAGCACACCATTGCGCTTGGCCCTCGTATCGACAGTGCCGTCAGCCGTATATCGCTTGTGGGTTCCACCGCCTTTCAACTGTACGTCCTCGTCCGAAATATTGGCGGCCGCCACAACAGCGCCGATGTCGATATCGGCGAGCGGTAAACGCGCGCCCAGGGGATCGCGTTTCAGATAATCCAGCATCACCAGGCCCCAATTGTTGGACCATTGCCAGGTTGACGGATCCCCGGCGACATGGGTGCCGACCGGATTGCCGCCTGGAACCGATGCGTCCTCGCGCGGGTCGTAGAGCTTGGCGCCCCGGATAACCGCATCCACACGCGGTCTGCCGTTGGTGAAGACCTCGGGATCGAATTCAAACCGCACGGCGTAATGGGCGAGCCCGAGCAGCTTGTGGTTGACCGTCCACTCAGCAACCCCAAGCCCCAGCGCGGTCTGGTTGGCGGCGCCGAGCCGGGTCAATATCCGCACTTTGCCCGAGAACCGCCCGGCGGTGACGAATCCGTCGGCGTCGAGCGTCACCTCGTCATCGTTCAGGAACCACTTCTCGAAGCCGTCGATCTCATGGCCCGCCACCACAAACACCATGGTCAGATATTTGTTATCGGTTCCATGGGCGCCGGCATAAACCATCGTGCCCGCAATCCGCGCCCGGCCGTAGACGATGGTTCTCGGCGCGACGGCGGAGCGAACTTCTTCCTTCCGGCCACGCGCTTGATCATCAAGTTTTGGAGCCAACGCTTTGGAAATCGCGCCGAGTGCCAGCGACCCGCCGGCAAGCACCGCTCCTGTTATGGCGCCTGCCAAAGTGGATGAAATGACGGTTCCGAATGCCACGGTGCCAGCTAGACTAGCTGACGCGATGCCACCAACAGTTACACCAACTGAGCCAACTGTTGCGGTGCCACCTAAACTCGCAAAAAACCCGGCGCCAGCGCCACCAGTCTGAACAGTCAGGTATCCAACCGCAGCCCCAAGCGCAATCGTCTTTACAACCTTACCCATGACCCACTCTCCACGCCTTTGCGGTTTCGCTCATCGGCACGAAAGCCAGGCCGTCGGAGGCGAAAGCGGCGATAGCGCCCAGGCACACGCCGGCCGACGGGCCGTTTTCGGTGACCATGTACACAAGGTCCCCGCGCCAGGCGCGGGCGGGAGGAATCGGATTGCCGAACAGCGACCGCAGGGTATGGTAAAGCGTGCCCGACCCGTACCGTTTGAGCGCCCGCCTGGCCCCAAACTCGGTTCGGTAGCGGCCTCTGAAGGCCTTGGCGGGATCGTCGCCGGTCATCGCCTTGACGATGTTGGCGGCGAACAGGCAACAGTCGTGCTTGCCCCAGCAAAAAGGCCGCTCAGCGGCGGCCTCGACTTCCCTGGCCAGCAATTCCGGCCAGTCTGACTTTCGCATTCTCATCGCGCGAACTCCCTAAAATGGTTGGCCCCACCGCCCGCCGGGGTCGGCGACGGCATGCCCCACAGGATTTCCTTGTTTTGCAGCTCCATCACAAAATTCAGCCCGTTGTCCCCCGGGTGAAGGCGCTGCTGTTCCTGATCGGTCAGCAGGCTTTCAGAGCTGCGGCCCAGCAACGCCTCGCGGCTTTCGCAGGTCAGCGACAACAATCCGGTCTCGTCGCCATCGATAGTCGACATCACGTCCATGATGCCGCCAAACACCGAAACCGGCTCGCCGATCACCTGATGGCTGGCGTCGAGGAACGCGATCCAGATGTCGGCCGCACGGCCCTGATAGTTTTCCTCCAGCGCGGTGGTTAAAAGGTCCGGGTCGATGCCGCTCAGGGTGAGCTGCACGCCGTGCTGGGTTCGATCGGCGGATTCGGAGATCGCATCGATCGATCCCAGGTCGCCGACGCCGTCCCAGGTGGCCGCCGCCCGGTCCGGCATTGCGGCCATGATCGGTCCCATGCCGCTCCACACCCTCACCGGGCCGGAATCGAAATCGAGTTCCACAAACACGACCGATGTAACCTCCGGCGCTTCGGTTTCCGTCTTGACCGCCGGATCCAGATTTCTGTCCGTCATGTGACCTCCGGTACTTCAATGAAGGAAAAAGAGAAGCCGTGGCTCCCGACCCGATCCGCCTCCCAGGCCGCCGCCGCATTGTCCTCGAGCCGGAAAACTCCCACCGGATTTGCGAAAATCACCGGCGCATTGTCGGCGGGTGATTTATGCAAGGCCGCTTCGAAATTTATCGTGGCTTGACCGAGGAGATCGGAATCCACCTGCTCGGTTACAATCTTGAGCTGGATCGCGGTTCCGACATTGCCGATCTGGATGTAATCTCCGGGCAGGAGAAGGCCGGTCACGTTCGGCGCCCAGCCATCCGTCACAATGGAGGTCCCGCTCTGGGACGCCCCCTGGACCAATGGCGTGCTCGTTGCCGAACTGGCCGAGCCGTCAGGCAATCGGTGATCCGGGTCGAAACCCAGAAAGGCGCCAGCCGGCCCCTGCATGGACACCAGCCACGCCTTCCATTGGCGCGCCGCCGCACCGGTCACCGGCGGCAGCTTGTATTGCCCCGACCACAGGCTCCCCGGTCGCTTGAGGGTCTGGGCCACCCGGTTTATCGGGCTTTCAAACAAAATCGTATTGAATGTCAGCCCGAACCGCGATGACTCGATACCGGTCACCGCGGGCAAAGGGCGCGGAAAAATGATCGTCATGTGAAACTCCGTTGTGGCAGGGAGGAATGCGCGGAAAACGCTCGGGTCGATTTGAAGGCAATTGTTGTGGATTCTGAACTCAGCCGAATCTGGCGACCAGTTCCTGCATTTCCTTGCGGCTTAAGGGACTGCCCACCTCGTCGCGCTTGAGCCCGCGGGCCAGCATCCAGCCGTCGAGAGCACGGACAAGCTCGGGCAACGTCGCCCGCCAGAACACCGGCGGCGACCAGCCGAGCACGCCCATGCCAAGCTCAGTTACGCGCCGCCACGAGAACGCCTGGTCCTGGTCGTCTTCCGCGGCGGCTTCGGAGGGTTTTGCTCTCCACCCCCCAGGGTCGCCGTCAGGACGTTGCCGATAGCCTGGCCCACAGTCTCGGGGCCCAGCTCAAGGAGCAGATTTCCGGCGTCCTCGAGCGTTGTCTCATCATGTCCACCGCTCCTCAGCATTTCACAGAAGATGACGGCGATGTCGGTGATCCCGTATTTGCCGATACTAATGCGGTTCTGAATAATCGCGGCGATGCCTTCGCCCATTTGCTGCTCAATCTGGGCGATGGCCTCGAAATCGAGCCGAAGCGTGTAAGTCTGTCCATTTACGGCGAGGGTTTCCTCGCCGCGCTGTGGGTTAGCCATGATAAATCCTCCTTATTATGGAAATTTGGCATTAAAAAACCCGCTCAGAAGAGCGGGCTGTGCTGCTCGGCCATTAGGGCCGGCTTTCCGGCGCGATGCCGGTAATTCGATAGGGATCACCTGAATGGAGAACGGCTGCCGCCACGCATGATCTCATTGGAAACCGCCTGTCTGGATGCAGCGACGATCGCCGGTGCGGCGTTCGCGATTTCGGCACGAACCGAATTGCGCACATCGGTGGTGAAATTGAGGGTCTGATTTACGACAACCGGCTGCGCGGCCAGCATGCCCCGCGCATTGGCCCCGTTCACGATCCGCCCGCCGCTGTTGGGGATGAACAACTCCGGCCCCCGCTCTCCGACAATCGCCGGCAGGCGCGGCTGAATGGCGCCGCCGCCAGCGAAGCCGAAGATCTTGCCGAGACCGCCCGCGAAACCGCCGCCGGGGCCGCCGAGGATGTTGGCGAAAATGCTGGATATGGTGCTGAACACCTTGCCCGCGGTGCCGCCGAGCCCGCCCAGCGCCCCGGTTATACCGCCCAGAACGTCGGTGAAATCGCCGCCTTCCTTGCTGGCGTTGCGGAACACCTGGATGATCTCGCGGCCCACGGCGCCGGCCTTACCCTCGATCTCGCCAAAGATCCGGGTTACGGCGTCAAGGCTATCGATCCCGGTCCCGGCCTCGTCTCCGCCCGTCCTGCCCAGATCCGGGCCCTGGGGCAAGCCGCCGCCGATGAAGTTGGCCGGCTTGCCGAGGCCCATGGCCATGCCAACCCCCGCCCCCCGCACCGCCGGCAGCGCCGCCATGATCCCCTCCTCCATGCGCTTGAGATCTTCGATCGTCTCCGCGACCTGCTCCGTGAGGCTGTCGAGGGTGGCCTGGAAGCCGCTGTTGATATGCTCACTGAGCGCCGCGAACATTTCGTCGAGATTGGTGAACACATCGTTGAGACTGGTCGCCGCCGCGTCGCCAATGGGTTGAGGGTCCAGCAACAACGGCGGCATCCCTCCGGCCTGTGAAACCTGTGCGGCGGGGAGCCGCTCAAGCGCCGCCGTAATCGCCTCGCTGGCCCTGTTAAGCGCCTCCTCTATCCGTGCGATGGCCTCGGGGGACGGGGCGGGGTTCCCATCTTGTCCGAGGCCCGATCGGGCCTCACGTTCCTTCTCAAGTTCTTCCTGCCGGTCGGCACTGCGCTGTTCGAGTGCCGCTTGATTTTTTTTGAGTTTTTTAAGCTCAACGTCAGCTCGAATCTTCCGCGTAAACGGCCCAATGCCCGCAAACTGGCTTGGTTGATGCTTTGCCTTTTCAAGGCCCGCTTCAGCGCTATCCCGTGCCGCCTTCACCTCCTCGATTTTTGCCTTTACAGTGACAAGCGCCTTTTGCAACTTTTCACTCTCAATATCCCGGTCCGCGAAGCCGTGGACCAAGGTTTGATCGATGACCGCAAGGCAGGAACAGATATTCTTCGAGGTTTTGTCAAACTTCGACGTTAGGGCCGCCCCAATCACTGCGGAACTCGCGCTTATAGCTATTTCTCGTACTGCTAAAGATTCAACTACGGCAATACCTGCTGGTAGCAACTGAAACGGCATTTTGTTAACCTTTCTGTGATGATGTTGGCCAAGGGCTGCAGCTTACACTGCTCCAAACTCTTAGTTACTGCCGAACGAAGGACTTGTGCCTTCGATAAGAAGTTGGGACTCTGTTGTCAGATCATGCTTTGGGGAGTGCAATAATGGATGAAGACCAAGAGAAATTGCTTCGGGAAAAAATAGCAAAAATAGATGATTTTGCGAGGTCAGGGATTGGCACTATTATTATTATAATAATAGGGTCTATTCTTGGCGTATCGATTTTTTTGCTCTTTTAGAGTCTGACTCGAAACGAATTGAATGATTTCAATATCTTGCGATCCTCCTT
>JBHHWG010000115.1:0-5294 GCA_046756385.1 Sphingomonadales bacterium
TAATGACATGGGGCATCCCAAAGATGCAATAAGTACGAGCATTTACATTGCTCATAACCCGCAGCAGCCAGAAAGTTGCCGATGTACGACAAGTAATTACGAATATGACTGAATTGCAGACGATAAAAAACGGTGGGCCCAGCGCAAAAGTATCAGCGCGATACGTCTGAAAGTAGTGACTCGCTTTAAAATGCATGGCATAGTATGAATGCGATAGAAGGACTATTCATGAAATAGGGAATAAAGACTATGCAAATCCTCAGTGGCACTTTATCGATGGGCAAGGGCGACCCGGGCTGGAATCTGCTTGAAGGCAGCGGCGAACGTCAGTCGGACAAGTTCGTCCAGTTTCCAAGAGAATTCGCCGAGACCCCAATGGTTGTCGTGAGTCTGGCCGGGCTGGATGTCGGTAACGATGCCAATACCCGGCTCATCGTCAGTGACAAGAGTGTGACGAAAACCGGATTCGAAGTGGACTTCAGGACCTGGGGGGACACCCATGTGTACTCGGTTAACGTGATCTGGGTGGCCTATATTTATTAACTGGAATAGCGCGACTGAAACCGTCGTTGCCAATAGCATCGTCGGTCGCGCCGGAGAGTGGCAAATGCGCGGCGCCCAGTTGTTTACCGGTGCCGCGCGTCTCCGCTAGGCCCGCCGCCGTCCCGCGCCCCGCCGCCCCAGCATCTCCCGCAGATACTGCCCGGTGTAGCTTGCTTCGACCTTGGCGATTTCCTCCGGCGGGCCTTCGGCTACGATGGTTCCGCCGCCGTCGCCGCCTTCGGGGCCCAGGTCTATGATCCAGTCGGCGGTTTTAATCACGTCCAGGTTGTGTTCGATCACCAGCACCGTGTTGCCGGTGCCGGCCAGGGCGTGGAGGACTTCGAGGAGCTTTCGCACGTCGTCGAAATGCAGGCCGGTCGTGGGTTCGTCGAGGATGTAGAGGGTGCGGCCGGTTGAGCGTTTGGCGAGTTCCTTGGATAGTTTCACCCGTTGGGCCTCGCCGCCCGACAGCGTGGTGGCCTGCTGGCCGACATGGATATAGCCGAGGCCGACCCGTTGCAGCATCGCCAGCTTGTCGCGCACCGACGGCACCGCCTTGAAGAAGTCGTGGGCTTCGTCGACCGTCATTTCCAGCACCTGGGCGATGGACTTGCCCTTGAAGTGGATTTCGAGCGTTTCGCGGTTATAGCGGTCGCCCTGGCACACATCGCATTTGACGTACACGTCGGGCAGGAAGTGCATCTCGATCTTGATCACCCCGTCGCCCTGGCAGGCCTCACAGCGTCCGCCCTTGACGTTGAACGAAAACCGTCCCGGCTTATAGCCGCGCGCCTTGGCCTCGGGCAGGTTGGCGAACCAGTCGCGGATCGGGGTGAAGGCCCCGGTATAGGTCGCGGGGTTGGAGCGCGGGGTGCGGCCGATCGGCGATTGGTCGATGTCGATGATTTTGTCGATAAGCTCCAGCCCGTCGATGCGGTCGTGGGTCCCGGGATGGAGGCGGGCCTTGTGCAGCCGCTTGGCCACCGCCTTATAAAGCGTCTCGACAATCAGCGTCGACTTGCCGCCGCCCGATACCCCGGTGACGCAGGTAAAGGTGCCCAGCGGGATCCGCACATCGACGGATCGCAGATTATTGGCGCGGGCCCCGATGACGCTTAACGCCGCGCCATTGCCGGTGCGCCGTTCCCCGGGCAATGGCACCTCGCGGGCGCCGGTCAGATATTGCCCGGTCAGGCTGTCGGCCGCGGCCATGATGTCCGCGGGCGGGCCCTCGGCCACCACTTCGCCGCCCCGGTTGCCGGCCAGCGGGCCCATGTCGATGACATGATCGGCGATGCGAATAGCCTCCTCATCATGTTCGACCACCAGAACCGTATTGCCGAGATCGCGCAGGTTCCGCAGCGTCTCCAGCAGCCGCGCATTGTCACGCTGATGAAGCCCGATCGACGGTTCGTCGAGCACATAAAGAACCCCGGTCAGGCCGGAACCAATTTGCGACGCCAGCCGGATGCGTTGGGATTCGCCGCCGGAAAGGGTGCCCGAGGTGCGCGCCAGGGTTAGATATTCGAGCCCGACATTGCGCAGGAAACCCAGCCGTTCGACGATTTCCTTCAATACCCGCGCGCCAATCTGTTTGTCTTTGGCGGAGAGCTTGGCGGGCAGGGCTTTGAACCAGTCGTGGGCCTTGTCGATGGCGAATTCGGTCACCCGACCGATGTGCAACTGGTCGATTTTCACCGCCAGCGCCTCGGGCTTCAAACGATGGCCGGCGCAGGCCGCACAGGGGGCCGAGCTCTGGTAGCGCTCCATCTCATGCCGGAACCAGGAGGAGTCGGTTTCGCGCCAGCGCCGCTCCAGATTGGGGATGATGCCCTCGAACGGCCGCTCGGTGGTGTATTTGTTGCGGCCGTCATCATAGGTGATGGTCACCTCCTCTTTGCCGGTGCCATGGAGCAGCTTTTTGCGAACCGGCTCGGGTATGTCCTGCCAGGGATCGGTGGTCGAGAATTTGAAATGGCGCGCCAGGCTGTCGAGCGCCTGATCGTAATAAGGCGAGGACGACTTGGCCCACGGTGCAACGGCCCCGCGGCGCACCGACAGGGTGGCGTCGGGGATGACCATTTCGGGGTCGAAATAAAGCTTCTGGCCCAGACCGTCGCAGGTCGGGCAAGCGCCGTGGGGACTATTGAATGAGAACAGCCGGGGCTCGATCTCCTCGATCGTGAAGCCGGATACCGGGCAGGCGAACTTGGCCGAGAAGATCAGCCGTTCGATCTCGTCCCGGTCCTGGGAGCCATTCACCAATTCGAAAAAGACGATACCGTCGGCGAGCCCCAGCGCGGTCTCGAAACCGTCCGCAAGGCGGCTTTCCAGGCCTTCGCGCACGACGACGCGGTCCACCACCACCTCGATATCATGCTTGAGTTTTTTATTGAGTGCCGGGACCTCCTCGATTTCGTAAAGCTCGCCGTCGACCTTGACGCGCTGGAATCCGCGCTTGAGCAAGTCGGCGAATTCCTTGCGATATTCCCCTTTGCGGCCGCGAACGATCGGCGCGAGGAGATAGGCCCGCGTGCCTTCCGGCAATTCCATCACCCGGTCGACCATCTGGCTGACGGTCTGGCTTTCGATGGGAAGGCCGGTGGCGGGGGAATAGGGCACGCCGATGCGCGCCCAAAGAAGCCGCATATAGTCGTATATTTCGGTCACGGTGCCGACAATCGAGCGCGGATTGCGCGACGTGGTCTTCTGCTCGATCGAGATTGCCGGCGACAGCCCTTCGATATGATCGACGTCGGGCTTTTGCATCAGCTCCAGGAACTGGCGCGCGTAAGCGGACAGGCTTTCGACATAACGGCGCTGGCCCTCGGCATAGATGGTGTCGAACGCCAGCGACGATTTGCCCGAGCCCGAAAGCCCGGTGATCACGGTCAGCGCGTCGCGCGGAATCTCCACGTCGACATTTTTAAGATTGTGCTCGCGCGCGCCCTTGACCGAAATCGACTTGTTCACACTGGCCTTGTTCTCTGGAGCTTTGTTCATTTCAGACAGATACCGTTACTTTTACCGTTCGTTTTTCCAGGGGGCTCAGGTGGCCGCCCAATGCCATTTGATGTTCGAATTACGGTCGGTTTCGCACTGATCGCACCGGCGATCAAGACCGCGTTTGAACCTGGTCTCAGGCGGTGCATTATGCTCCCATTGGGACGCAACAAACAGGGCAAGGATAAGGCCATGATCACGGCGGAGGAAATTATCAGCATTCTGAGGCTTCGGGCCAGCGCGACGGACTGACGGCGCAATATCCGCAAGCCGGCGCGATGATCGCGGCCCTGACGCGATAACTTGTTCTTTCCGCAATAATATGAAAAGTTGTATAAAATTCGACTGGACGCGAGTATGTTTCCATGCAGTATGACTATACAACTATAATCAATTCCGGGTGCGGGGTTTAAAAATGCCGTCAACCCTGATCAAGCCTGATCAGGATTTTGCCATCTGGGCCGTGTTGCTCAGTCTGGCTGCTTTTGGTTTCTGGTCCGAGCGACGAACCTGGGGGCGCAGATTCTCCGGTGTCATGATGGTGATTGTCGGGGGCATCGTGCTGTCCAATCTGCGTATCATTCCCACCGCGGCCCCGGTTTACAACACGGTGTGGAAATATCTGGTCCCGGCGGCGATTCCGCTTTTGCTGTTTCAAGCCAATTTGCGGCGCATTTTCCGGGAATCGGGGCCGACACTGGTGGCTTTCATCATCGGCTCCATCGCGGTGATGGCTGGCACGTTTGTGGCGCTGACGTTTGTGTCGCTGGGTCCGTCAACACCCGAACTCGCCGGTATTTTCAGCGCAACCTACATCGGAGGCTCGCTCAATTTCGCCGCGGTGGCCCAGGCTGTCGGCTTTCAGCAGGGCGATTTGCTGACCGCTGCTCTCGCCGCCGACAATGTGGCCACCAGCTTTCATTTCCTATTGATCATCGCGCTGCCCGGGTTTGTGGCGATTGCCAGGTTTTTCCCGACCCACCATATCGAGAACGCCGTGGTGGGCGACAGCCACAGCGATGCGAACCGCCACCGCATCGGAAATCTCGATGTCGCCGGTCTTGTGGGGGCATTGGCGGTCAGCTTCACCTTATGCGCTATCGGCTTTTATGTGGCCGCGCTGTTTGGCGCCCCCCAGTTTGCGATCCTGATTATCACCGCGCTCGCGCTTCTGATGGGCACCTTTCTACCGGGCCCGCTAACCCGGTTGTCAGGCGATTACGAGGCTGGCAATGTTCTGATGTTCATCTTTTTCGCGGCGGTCGGCGCCAGCGCCGACATTTGGGTGCTGATCGACATGGCGCCGATTTTATTTCTGTTCGCGGTAATCATAATCGCGGTTCATTTAGTGCTTCTGTTCGGCATTGGCAAATTCCTGAAGTTTGATCTTGCGGAACTGATCGTGGCCTCCGCCGCCTGCATCGGAGGGCCCGGCAGCGCCGCCGCGCTCGCTTCCGCAAAAGGCTGGCGCGAACTGGTGACCCCGGCGGTGCTGTCGGGCTCCCTTGGTTATGCCGGCGGCACCTTCATCGGAGTGGCGCTGGTCGAGTGGCTGAAGTGAGGGGCGCCGTTTTGTGCTGGTGACCGTTTCCGCTTTCCGCTATCTTGCCGACCAATCATTCAGAACGGAGAAGCTGCAATGGCAGGGAGCGTAAATAAGGTTATCCTGGTGGGCAATTTGGGACGCGATCCGGAGATTCGCTTTACCAACGACGGCACCAAGATCGCCAACCTGAATCTTGCGACGT
>JBHHWG010000116.1:0-5073 GCA_046756385.1 Sphingomonadales bacterium
AAGAAAGCTTGAATCAGCGTTCGCGCGGATTGTGAATCCTGATTCTCAACAGACCCTAGACGAAATGACGTCGTCGCGATTTATCTCGACCCTCGAGCGGGCGGCGTTCACCGACGCCTTTGAATTCAACCGCCGCCTCGGCGCCACGGTAAACGCGAAAGGCGGCCGCTATACGCTGTCAGCCGGCGTTTTCGGCGACAATCTGGAAGAGGATAGCCTTAAAGAGGGGCTTGCGGCGGCGGCGCGCGCAACCTTCAATCCCGTAAAGACCGACGACACGATTGTGCATCTCGGCGGTTCGCTCCGTTATCGCCAGACCGGCGATACGCAAGTTGATTTCCGCTACCGGCAGCGCCCGGTCTCGCATATTCCCGGCCGTATTATCAGCACGGGCCGCATCGCGGATTCGGATTTCTTTATCGGCGCCGAAGCTGCGGCGATTCATAAAATCTTCTGGGCGGCGGGCGAGTATGGCGTCACCTTCGCCGATTGCAACGCCGCCGCCGCGTGCATCGGCGATCCGACCCTTGACGGCGCCTATGGCGAACTTGGCGTCTTCCTTGGCGGCAAGCGCGGTTACAAGGGCGGCGCGTTTAATCGGCCAGGGATTGATACGCCGGTGAGCAAAGGCGGCAAGGGCGCCTTAGCGCTTGTCGCCCACTTTGACACCATCGATCTCTCGGGCGCGGGCGTCGATGGCGGCGGCTATGACAGCTACACGCTCGGCGCTGAATGGTGGGCGACGAAATATACCCATGTCGGGGTCAATTTGTTCAAGGTTGACGCCGATCTTGGCGGCGAAACCTCGGGTCTCGATTCAAACTTCGCGGCGCTGGTGACATCCGGCGTGCGCAACGAGGACGTAACCGGCGTGATCGTCCGCGCGCAGTTTGACTTTTAGGCGCCGCGCAGCCGCCTCCGTGGCGTTGTAATAAGGTGAGCGATCCGGAGCCGTCATTCCTGGCCTCATCAAGGCTGTTGAGATCGCTCACGGCTCCACATTCGTGCTTTACGGCTCCTGCGCGCCCGGCGGGGTCATCGCATTGCGGACAAGCATGGCCGCAAATCTTTTTATGCGGCGCGGCGCTGACCTTGACTCATAGGTCTTTGGAAAACGCCTTGTGTTTCAAGGCCGACCTTCGCATGGGATCGCTGGACGTCTGCGCGGCTTGATATTAGGCCCAGGCGGAACAGGCCGGCGTTAAGGCCCGGCGCCGGCTTCTCGCCAAAAGGGTGATTTTCCAAGCCATCCGTTCGGCTGAAATTAACGCGATTGACTCGCATTTGCAGGGTTGACGGTACCCGCGGTGGACGGTAGCACATAATGCAATTGCGAGGCATTCGCATTACTGACATCCGAGCATGGCCAGCCATGCGGAGATAGTCGCACGCTAAGAACGGATTGACCGCCCAGCCAGCCGCCTCCCGTCTTCGGGTTCGCCAGCCAGGCGCCTTGAAAGCCGCCACAGCGCGGTGTGCTTGTGTTGGAGAAAAACAAAGATGAGGAATTCCCTTGCAGCTGTTGGGCTGGCGTTGACCGGCGCCGGTTTTGTAAACGGCGATCACGTTTTGGCCGCGGAGAACGCTTCTGTTATGGCCATGGCCGACATCGAAGAGATCACGGTGAGCGCCACCCGAACGGAGCGGCCCGTCTTCTCCACCCCCTCGGCGGTGTCGGTGATAAATTCGGACGAGTTCGAACCGTTTCAACCCTTGAGTTACGCCGACGTATTCGAGGGCGTGCCCGGTGTGGCGATCCAGGGCGGCGCGCGCCGCATCTCGGAAGAGCCTTCGATCCGCGGTTTCTCCGACCAGCAATTGTTGATCCGCCTGGACGGCGCCCGTCAGAATTTCGACCTGGCCCACCGTGGCCGGTTCTTCGTCGATCAGGACCTGGTGCAACGGATCGAGGTGGTGCGCGGCAGCGCCTCGGCCCTGTATGGCAGCGGCGCGATCGGCGGCGTGGTGTCTCTCCAGACAAAGGGAGCCAAGGACCTGTTGCGGGACGGCGAGCGCTTCGGCGGCCGCGCCAAGCTGGGCTATCAGGGCAATGGCGACGAGTTTCTGGCTTCGGGCGGGCTGTTCGGCCAGATCGGGGCCGTCGACGCCTTCACCAACATCGTCTACCGCGAGGTGTATAACGATCTTGAAGATGGCGGCGGCCAGGCCATCCTCGACACTCAGGATCGGCTTCTGAACGGTCTGGTCAAGCTGGGGATCGAGCCGGCCGAGCATCACCGCTTTGAGATCGTCGCCGACGTCTACGACAATGAGGGCGCCAATCCCACAGCGGCGGACAATGTGTCCACGCCGACGACCGTGGTCGACCGCGACACGACCGAATATAATCTGCGGGCGAACTATAGCTTTCACGATGCGGATAACCCGTGGATCGACCTGAAGATCACTGGTTACTACTCGGATATCGATATCACGGAAGACCGCTTCATCGACGGCCGGTTTGACGAGTCTGATTTTCAAAGCTACGGCGTCGATGTCTACAACACCTCCCGCTTTGCTTTGGGCGAGGCGGTGAAGGTCGCGCTGACCTATGGCTTTGAGCTGTTCGAGGACGAGCAATCGGGCATGCGCAACGGCGCGGACCGTCCGACCTTCCCTGACGCCGAGCGCAGCTTTACCGCCGGCTACGGGCAGGCCGAGATAGACCTGTTCGACGGCGTCGTGACAATCGTGCCCGGCATCCGCTTCGACAGCTTCGAGCTGCGGCCCGAGGGCGGCTTCCCCAAACGGGACGAGAACGACGTCTCGCCCCGCATTGCGGTCGGCGTCAACCCGGTCGACTGGCTCTATATCTGGGGCAGCTACGCCGAGGCTTTCCGGGCGCCGACGCTGACCGAACTGTTCAGTGACGGCGTGCACTTTTCGATCCCCAATGTCTTCGGCCCCGGCACGCTCATAATCAACGAATTTTCACCGACGCCGTTCCTGCAACCGGAAGAGGCCGAGAGCTTCGAGGCGGGCGCGCGCATCCGCCAGTCCGATCTCTTCTTCGACAGTGACGGCTTTGAGATGAGCGGCGCCTATTTCACTTCGGACATCGACAATTTCGTCGATCAGGTGGTCGAGTTTATCGACCCCAGCCGTCCGCCGGTGTTTACGCCGCCCTTCGGTCCGCTGACTTTCTTCGGCGCCACCACGAGCACCAACATCATGGCCGAAATCAGCGGCTTCGAAGGCGAGGCGCGCTATGACAGTCGCCACCTGTTCGCCTCGGTCAGCGGCTTCACCGTCGATGGCGACAACAAGGAGACGGGCGAGGGACTGGGCTCGATCCCGCAAGACGCCGTGACCTTCCGGCTGATTGGCAAACTGCCGGATCACGGCTTGCAGTTTGGCGGGCGCGCCACCGTGGCGTCCGCCCAGCGCGACGTGCCCGATGGCAGCGTGACCACCGACGCCTACGAGACGGTCGATCTGTTCGCCACATGGGCGCCGAAAGACGGCCCCATGAGCGGTACGGCGCTCACCATCGGCGTCGACAATTTGTTCGACGAGAATTTTTCGGTCCACCCCACGGTCATCCGCCAGCCCGGACGCAGCGTGCGGCTCGGCCTTTCGCTCCGCTTCGGACAGTAGTTCGGCGGGCGCAAGCGAGTGAGATTAGTCATGACAGACCATAAGCGACCGCCGGCCCCTGAAGCGCAGCCGCCGCCGAAACAAACCCCGCGCATCTCCAGTCAGGATCTGCTGGCTGGCGGCCGTGAGATCGTCATCGTGCATGGCGATGTCGAATACCGGTTGCGGCTGACCAGCCAAGACAAGCTGATTTTGACCAAATAGCGCTGAGGCGCGCCGTTGAGCAGAGAAGGAATTATCCGTGATCCGCAATCTTGAAGACCTGATGTTTCAGGTGTCGGACCTTTTTCTCGCGCCCGTTCTTGTGCTGCTGATCGCGCTGTTTCTCTACAGCCTTTATGCGCTTGGGGCGTTCGCCGCGCAGGCGTGGCGACGCCGTCGTCACAGTTACGACTATCACCAGGCATTGGCTACAGGATTGCAAGGACAGCCGCCGCTTGATGGCTATCCGTTGGCGTCCTTGGTGCAGGCCAAACCTACTATTACTCAAGATGAACTGGACGTGGCGGCGCTGGAAGAAGTTGAAGGCGTGCGCATGGTCAGCCGTTTGGCCCCCATGCTAGGTCTGGTCGCGACCATGGCGCCCATGGGGCCGGCTCTCAAAAGCCTTGCTGACGGAGATATTCAGGGCATAAGCGACAATCTGATTGTTGCGTTCTCCGCCGTGATTTTCGGTCTGGTGATCGCCTCCATCACCTTTTGGATCGCCAGCATCAAGAAGCGGTGGCTCGCTAAAGAGCTGGTGTCTTTGGCGCCTCATCTCGAGCAGGCGACGATGCCAACCTCAACCCCGGAGGAGATGAGCCGTGCGGCTGCTTGATGAAGACGAGGCGATCAACCCGGCGCTATCGGTTGTGAACCTGGTGGATGTCTTCCTCGTTTTGGTGGCCGCCCTCCTGATCGCGATCGCGCAGAATCCGATCAACCCTTTCCTCGGCGACGATGTCACGGTCATCAAGAACGCCGGCGCGCCCGACATGGAGATGATCATCAAGAAGGGCGAAAAGATCGAAACCTACAAAAGCGCCGACGAAATCGGCGCCGGCGAGGGCGTCAAAGCCGGAACCGCTTACCGCCTGCCCGACGGCTCCATCGTCTATGTCCCCGAATAGGCTCGCCCAAAAGTGAATTGAACCCGAATTTGAAGGCTGACCCATGCATGCTCGCGCTCATATTTTGACAGTGTTTCTTACTGTGGTTTTCTCTTTGACCGCCGCCGCCGCGCAGGCCGGCAACGTAAAGATTCTGCTGGTCAGTGCGGAACACCCGAACATGGCCAAAGTGGCCGTGTTGAACGAACTGGGCGGTCCCCGCGCGATCGTGGTCGAGCTGCGCGTCGAGAATAGCCTCGGGGAGGTCTCCGACGTGTTGAACACGTTCAATGGCTACGATCTGGTGGTGCTCGATGCGGTCTCGGTGGCGGCGAGTAAGCGCACTTATGAAAAGTATGCGCCCGTCATAGCGACGACGTCGGCC
>JBHHWG010000117.1:0-4789 GCA_046756385.1 Sphingomonadales bacterium
GGCCGGATCGTGGTGAACGCGCGCCGCGATGACGAAAATAAGATCTGGTTTCGGATCTTCGAGACCGGCGATCTATTTTGTGAAGCCGCCGTTTATCATGGCGGGCGATGCAGGTCAGATGCGGTGGCTGACCAGGACAGCAGCCTGCTTAGGTTGGATCGCAACCATTTTCTCAACCTGTTCGGCGCGTGCCCCGACTTCAACTCCCGGCGGCTCGATCATATCTAGAGCTGGAAATCATACACGGAGCCAAGCTGAAGAATCCGCGTCAATTGATCGAGCGCCGTTCGGACCTCGTCGATCAACGCCGGGTCGGCCAGGTCGTCGGGGCCGAGCCGGTCACGATAATGCTGTTCGACCCAGGCGGTTAGAGTGTCAAATAGTTCGTCGGTCAGAAACACCGCCGGATTGGCCCGTTCCAGCTCGTGCTCATTCAATACCACCCGCAGCCTCAGGCAGGCAGGGCCACCGCCGTTCCTCATGCTTTGGCGTAAATCGAAGGCCAGGACCTTCCCAACCGGATGATTGCTGGCCGCAAGCCAGTCCAGATAGGCTTTGACCTTGGGATTTTCCTGGGTCTCCATCGGCACAACCAGAACCATCGGTTCACCGGCCCTGGGCCGCAACAATTGGGAATTGAACAGATAGCTCGACACCGCATCGGCGACCCTGACCCGGGAATCGGGGACCTCGATCAGCTCCAGCGTCGCGGGCTCGAATTTGGCCGCAAGTTCATCGAGCACCCGTTCCTTGTCGGCGAAGGCATGCTCATGGAAGAACATTGTGTTGAGGTTGCCAACGGCGATCACGTCGTTGTGGAAAACGCCGGCGTCGATCACCTGCGGACATTGTCGCGCGAAAACGGTGTTGGACAGATCAAGACCATGGAGGCGGGCAATCGCCTGAGAGGCTTCACGAGTTTGCCGGGCGGGGAATTTGGTCGGCGCGGCGGATGATCCGCCAAACGCCTGCCGTCCGTAAACGAACAGTTCAAGACCTGGTTGCCCGTAATCAGTACATAGTCGCGTATGGTTGGCCGCTCCTTCATCGCCGAACAGGTCGACCGGCGGCAGCGGGTCGTGATGGGCGAAGCAAGACGGATCGGAAAAAATCGCGCGCAGGACGCGGGCCGTGGTGTCGGGCTCCAGCGATCGATGGAAATTGGTGACCAGGTTTGCGGGCGTGAAATGGACGCGTCCGTCCGAGCTATCCGCGCTTGGTGAGATTGTGGCCGCATTGGCGGTCCACATGGAGGCTGCTGAATAAACCGCGTGAACAATGCGTGGCTCCGCCCGCCACGCCGCGGCCAGGACCTCGGCGTCCGCACCGGCGAAACCCAGACGCCGTAACGCGCCGATATCCGGCCGGGCATGAGGCGGCAGCACCGCCTGCTTGAGGCCCATGGCCGCCAGCGCCTTCATTTTTCCGAGTCCCTGCAGCGCCGCCTTTTTCGGATTCGACGGCTCAAACGCGTGCGAGGTCGCGGCGAGGTTGCCGGGCGCCAGGCCCGCGTAATTGTGTGTCGGCCCGGGCAAGCCGTCGAAATTTACTTCAAAGGCGTTCATTTGCCGCTTGGGCATGGTCGAATTCCGGCCGGCAAAGTGCCCGGCATTGCAGCCTTGTCGGCGATCATCGACGCCATCGGATAGGCGCAATAATCGGCGGCGTAATAGGCGCCCGGCCGGTGGTTGCCGCTCAAGCCGACGCCGCCGAACGGCGCGGCGCTGCTGGCACCGGTGGTCGGCCGGTTCCAGTTCACGATGCCGGCCCGAATGCGGCCCAGGAAGCGCTGCCGAAGATCCTTGTTTTCGCTGATCAGACCGGCGGCGAGGCCATAGGCGGTGTCGTTGGCCTCGGTGATCGCGGCGTCGAAGTCGGCAACACGGATGATCTGAAGCAGTGGGCCGAAATATTCCTCGTCGTCGCGGTTTGGCATTGCCGTCACATCGATCAGTCCCGGCGTCAGGAACGGCAGGCCGTCCTCCATGCGCGTCATTTCGACAATCGCGTGTCCACCCCCGGCGATCAGTTTTTCTTGCGCGCAAAGCAGCATGTCGGCGGTGTCGTTGGAAATCACCGGCCCCATGAAAGGCGTCTCATCATCGTCGGATCGGCCGATGGTGAGGCGGGGTATCAGGTCCTGAAGCGCCGCGATCAGCCGCTCGCCCGCCGGTCCGGACGGCACGACCAGTCGCCGCGCGCAGGTGCAGCGTTGCCCGGCGGTGACATAGGCCGATTGCGCGATGATTAGCGCCGCGGCTTCGGCGTCATCAGCATCCCACGCGATTAGCGGGTTGTTGCCGCCCATTTCAAGCGCGAGAATCTTTTCGGGATGGCCGCCAAATTCCTGGTGAAGAATCCGGCCGGTGGTCGAGCTTCCGGTGAACAAAAGCCCGTTGAGACCTTCGTGGCGCGCCAAGGCGATTCCGGTTTCCCGCGCCCCCTGAACCAAGTTCATGACGCCGCCCGGAAGGCCCGCGTCATGCCAGCATTGCACCATGAATTCGCCGGCAAGCGGTGTCAGTTCGCTCGGTTTGAATACGATCGTATTGCCCGCCATCAGCGCCGGAACGATATGCCCGTTCGGCAAATGACCGGGGAAATTGAATGGCCCGAATACCGCCATGACCCCGTGCGGCCGGTGCGACAACAGGGACTGACCGCCGGCAATGTCGGCGGCGGTCGTCGAGGTGCGCGCGGCATAGGCGTCTCGCGAAATCGCGATCTTGCCGATCATCGCGCCGACTTCGGCGTCGCTTTCCCACAATGGCTTGCCGGTATCGCGGGCGATGGTCTCGGCCAGTGCGGCCCGGCGTTCGGCAAGCAGGCCGCCAAACGCCTCGATGATTTGGTCGCGTTGCTCGAAAGAAAGCGCCGCCCAGCCCTCGAAGGCATCACGGGCCGCAAGGACGGCCCGGTGGACGTCATCGGCGTTCGCCTCTGGGCCACGCCATATTTCCTCGCCGGTAGCGGGGTTGAGCGACGTGAAATCCGGGCCTGAGCCAGCGCTCCAGGTCCCTCCGATCAAAAGATTGCCTTGATTCATGGTTGGGGTCACTTGTTGCTTGATGTGCTTGTGCTGACGAACCGAACCGGGTCTCCCGGCGCCACCTTGAGAGCGTTTGCCGCTTCTTCACAGAGGCCGACGGCGCCATCGTCATTTACCCGCAATAGCGCCCGGCAAACACTAAAATCGGGCAATCGGCAGTTTGCGACATAATGGTATTCAAAATCGCCGGATCTTTCCATGTCGGCGGGCTGGTGCAGTTCCCGGATTGGGCGCTTGCGACTATCCCGAACCGTGCGAATGTCTTGCAGGCGCACCTGTACCGCCGGGCCGGCGTCGAAGATGTCCACATATTCCTGGTACCTGAACCCTTCCTTCCTGAGGAGTTCAAGGGCCGGCCGGGTTTCAGTGTGCGGTTTACCAATGACCGCCTGAGCCTCGGGCGCGAGGAGGTCGATATAGATCGGATATTTGGGCATCAGGTCGGAGATAAACTGGTTGTTACTAACCGCGCTCATATAATCGACCTTGGGAAAAGCCATGCCAAAGAAATGTTTGCCGAGACCCTCCCAGAACGGTGAACGGCCCTTTTCGTCAAACCAGCCGCGCATTTCCGCCATCACCAATTCGGCGAAGCGCTCGGGAAATTCGGCCATCATCAAAAAGCGCGTCATCCCCAACAGCCGCCCGTTGCCATCCTTGCGATAGTCGGGGTCAAGGAAAAGCATGCCGATTTCGGTGCAGCCGGTGAAATCGTTCACCAGATGCAGCAGACGGGACGTAACCGTGATGTCGAGTTCATGAGAGATCTGCGTGACTTGAAGGATTTTGTAAGAATAAAACGGTTTTCCGAACCCTATGCGCGCGTAAATACCGCTGGTGCCGGCGATGGCGCCGGTGTCGGTGTCCTCAAGCACAAACAGATAGGTCTCCGCTCCCGGCTCGGACGTCTCCGCGGCGAAACTGGCTCTGGATTCGTCAATGCGCGCGGCCAGTGTGTCGCGGTCAGGCGGCAGGTTGGTCATCCCCGTGCCCGCTCGTTTGGCGAGCCCAAAAACCTGGTCCAAATCCCCGGGGCCGGACGGCCTGACAACCATCACCGTCATCTAACTGATATCCTGAGTCATATAATCGGCCTGCCAATCATCACCTGGGGGCCAGGCTATTTCCCCGGCTCCGAGTTTCATCAGAAATAATGCCGTGAGTTTGGCACGCTCGGTCAAGCTGTCCAAGAGCAGAAACTCCTCGGCGCTGTGGATATTGCCGCCGCGCACGCCCAGGGTGTCGATGTTGGCAAGTCCCGCCGCCGCCAGATTATTGCCGTCACAGCAGCCGCCCGTCGGCTTGTGGGCGATGGTAATCCCAAGCCGCTCCCCGCAGTCCGAAAACAAACGAAACAGATATCCGTTGTGGTCGGAAAGTACTTTCGGCGGCCGTCCGAAGCCGCCGTGAAACTCGATAGTGATACCGTCGCGCTGGCCGATGCGGGCCCGCAAAGCCACCAGTTCGTCCTCGATCCAGGTTTGATCGGCGGGTTGCTCGACACGAATATTGAACCGGCACAGCGCCATATCCGGCACCACGTTCAGCGCCTTGCCGCCGTCGATCATGGCGGCATTGACGGTCATGCCCTCTCTTTGGCCATTAAGGGCGTCGATGCCGGTGATAAATTCCGCCAAAGCGGCGACCGCGTTACGCCCCAAATGATGCTCGCGTCCGGCATGGGCGGCGCGGCCCCTCATCACGGCTGTGAAATTGCCGCTTCCCTTGCGGGCGCCAGCC
>JBHHWG010000118.1:0-4679 GCA_046756385.1 Sphingomonadales bacterium
AGGACAACATATAAACACCCTCCTTTTGATCCAGATTAAGTTAAAAACGCTCTAGCCACCATGTTGCAAAATACGGGCGCATTGTGTAACCGCCCAAGGTTCTTGCAGGCATAAAAAAGACAGCATTCCTCACCATCGTCAAGTATGGTCCGAAGGTTGTTAAGAACTGGTTAAGCTATCGCCCACGCGAATCGCCCAAGGAGTTTGTTGCGGCCAAACCCGTTTAAGTATTTATTAAGGCTGGTTTTTCATAATTTCGACGGCTTTCGGCCTCTTGGCTGAATGGATATTCCGAGAATGACAGAAGCGAAAACTCCAAGCGACAATGAGCGGGCGGAGAGCGCCCGGCAGGCGCCGCGAACCGCGCGGGCGGTTGCGCTGAGCCACGAGCCGGACACAACCCTTTTGCCGCGGATCACGGCGGCAGGGTTGGGGGCCAACGCCGAAAAGATCGTTGAACTGGCTCTCAGGCATGGCGTTAAAGTGCGCGAGGATCCGGATCTTGCGGAAATTCTCTCCGCGTTTGAGGTCGACAGCCTGGTGCCGATCGAAGTACTCCACGCTGTGTCGGAGATACTGACTTATCTGTATCAGGCCGACGGCCGGCTGGAGGAGCGACAGGCATCGCTCGATGAAATGAAGCGAGCGGCGACTGTCTCGCCCCCGGAGCAGGTGGATCATGGTGCGGTGACTGCGCGAGAATTCGATGGAAATTGATGCTGTAGCGCGTTCTCTGATCGCCCTGGTCGTCGTGCTTGGCCTGGTCGGCGGCGCGGCGTGGGTGGGACGACGCTTTGGACTGACCGCAAGGGCAACGGCCAGGGGCAGCAGCACCAGGCGGCTTGCCGTGGTCGAGGTCCTCGCGATCGACGCCAAACGCCGCCTGGTTCTGATCAAGCGGGACGCGACAGAGCATCTGCTGTTGTTGGGCGCAACCGGCGAGACTGTTGTCGAGCGAAATATCGGCCCGAGCGATTCAAGTCCCGCCCTCGGCAAGTCGATTAAGCCATCGGGGGCGGGTTAAAATGTCTTTTCCCAAGTTCGGACATCGACTGAACCGGCTCGCGCCGTGGCTTCTGGGCCTGGCCGTCCTGTTGGCGGCGGGAGCCGCATCGGCCCAGCAATTATCGCTCGATCTGGGCGAAGGCGGCACTTTGAGTGGGCGAGTGCTCCAGTTGATCGCACTTACGACGGTGCTCAGCCTGGCGCCGTCAATCCTGGTGATGGTGACCTCGTTCACAAGAATCATCGTGGTGTTGTCGCTTATGCGTTCCGCGATCGGCATCCAGCAATCGCCCCCCAATTCGGTACTTGTCAGTCTGGCTCTGTTCCTCACCGCGTTCATCATGGCGCCGACGTTCCAGCAATCGTACCAGGATGGCATCGTGCCTTATGTCGATCAGGAAATAGAGGAAAGCGAAGCCTTCGACCGGGCGGTCGCGCCGATCCGCATCTTCATGCTAAGCCAAGTGCGGGAAAAGGACCTTAAATTATTCCTCGACATTTCGCGGACGGAGGAGCCGGAAACGGCCGAGGCGACCCCGCTCCATGTGCTGATACCCGCTTTCCTTATCAGCGAACTGAAGCGGGCCTTCGAGATCGGATTCCTGATCTTCGTGCCGTTTATCGTGATTGATATGGTTGTGGCGTCCGTTCTGATGTCCATGGGCATGATGATGCTGCCCCCCGTGATCATCTCATTGCCGTTCAAACTGATTTTTTTCGTCATGGTCGACGGCTGGGGCATGATCGCGAGCAGCCTGGTTCAAAGCTTCGGCTGACCTGGGCCGTGTGTCCATGGCGCACCCCTTTCCTTGAGGAGCAGGCCGAGGTCCGGTCCCCTTTGACGATGGTTCCGCGCTGCCGGCCCGGTTATTCGAGCGGTATCACGTGGTAGACACTGGCGCTTTCACAATCGAGGATATCCTCAAACCGTTTACGAATTGCATCGGTATCCTCGCTTTGGCCAAACCAGTCGCTGCCCGCGCCCAGACGCGCCATGTTGGGTGCGCTGCCCATCCAATAAAACGCACCCGCGCTGATATCGCTGGAATACATCGGTATCAGCAGAGCGGGGTGATAGTCGCCAAAGCCGGCCTTTTCCGAGATCGGGCGTAAATCAGTGGCGATCTGTGCGACCTGTTCGATGGTCGCGCCCTCGTTAAGCTTGCACTTGTAATATTCACGCACTTCAGCCGTGGCCGAAGCCGTCAGGACGACGTTGACGCCGACCACGATGACAAAGGCAGAAATAGACAGGACGGTAAAAGGTTTCATGGTTCGTGCCTCCCGCTTCAGGAAAGTCGTTTAGCCCAACCGTGCTTCGGGCGCGCGGTCGGGAAACGCCGCACCAACACAAGCAGACTTACACAAACGGAAATATCGGCAGGAACGACTGCCGGATTTGACTGTGAACCAACAGGAACAGGCCCAAGTGTAATCCCGGCGGATAGAGCGGCGCAACCGCGCTCCGGCAAGCGCGGTGCCGTAATTGATCACACTTGACGAACAGCCGTCTTGCCGAGCCTTGTCCGCCGCGATATTCATATCAAATCATGCGCTGGAAAGTCGCCGTGGCCATATTCGCGCTGGTTTCCCTGGGGCTCGGCTCCTGGGCATTCTGGTGGGAGCCGTCATCGCTGGTTGTCAGGGAAAATCGCCTTGAGCTGGCTGACTGGCCGCCGGATCTCGATGGCCTGCGCATCGCCGTTCTTGCCGACCTGCATATCGGCTCGCCGTTCAATGGTATCGGCAAACTGAAAAAAATCGTCAAGACCACGAATGCCGTCGGACCGGATCTCATTCTCCTTCCCGGTGACTTGATGAACGGCGAAATACCCGGTGGCGCCATCATCGAGCCACCGACCTTTGCCGCGGTCTTGCAAGAACTTAAGGCGCCGCTCGGGGTTTACGCCGTGCTCGGCAATCATGACTGGTGGGAAGGACCCGATGCCGTGCGCGAGGCGCTGGAAAATGTCGGCATCCGGGTCCTGCAAAACGAGGTCACGGTTTTGACCGTCGGCGAAACATCCATCCGTCTAGCCGGGCTCGGCGATTTCATGACCGGCCACAGCGACCCTGCCTTGCCTGACATGGATGACGAGCAGACCCCTTTGATTGTATTCACCCACAGTCCGGACGTCTTTCCCCTGATCGGGGATCGTGCCGCCCTGACGATCGCCGGGCATACCCATGGCGGCCAGGTGAAGTTTCCGTTCGTCGGTCAACTGGTTGTCCCGTCGCGCTATGGCCAGCGTTTCGTCATGGGCCATATCGTCGAACGCGGCCGGCACCTGTTCGTAAGCCCCGGTCTCGGCACCAGCATCTTGCCTGTTCGCTTCATGGTGCCGCCGGAAATTTCCGTATTGATCCTGGAAAGCGCGAAAGGCGTTCATCAACGTGCGGTGGAGCGATAGTCTATTTCCCTCCTTTCTCAGGTCGCCAAGCGATGGCAAGCTCGTGGCCCTCTTCTAAAAAATGTGCACTTTGTGAAATAGACGCTTGCGCGGTTGTATACTCAACGCGCTAATTAATGTTTCTGGTAGAAGGACTAGCTGTGATGTCTCAACAGGGAGGATCGAATGAACGTCCACAATAATGCTCGTCTGACGCCGCGCGGTCGACGGCATCCTCGGCATGGCCCTGCAACTGCCGACGGTCCAGAAAATGGGCAGGGACATCGGTATAAATCTCGAAAACGGCCTGACCGGCGTACTCGAAGCCGCCGCGGAAGTTTCAGGCGAAGTTTCAGACAATGGCGCAGTCGAAGCCTCGGAGGCCGGAAAAATAGAAGACGACACGCCGCCCCAAGCTCACACATTTTGCCGCGCTACACCAAGGGTCCGCACCCCAATCGGGTTGCGCCGGAGGTCGAAGAGGCCATTCTGTTACCTATGTCTCCGGTTCGGACACGACTTAGAGTGGCGACCCCGGCAGGATTCGAACCTGCGACCTACGGATTAGAAGTCCGTTGCTCTATCCAGCTGAGCTACGGGGCCCCATGGCTCTGGCGATGTGACGCAAGCGTTGCTACTTTTTGAAATTGTCTGCGTAGGCCTTTATCCGAAGCCGTCGTTCATGCGGCTCGAACACCTGGTATCCTATGCCGAGTTTCCTGGCATAGGCCACCGCCCGGTCCTTCGTCGCAAACCGCAGACGCACCTGCGACTGAGTGTCGGACGAGCCGGTCCATCCCATGAGCGGCTCGATCCGCCGCGCCGAGGCCGCTTCGAATTCCAGAGTCCATTTTCTGGCATTTGCCCGGCCCGACTGCATCGCCGTCTTTGCGGGCCTGTAAATACGTGCCGCCATCGTTGATTAGCTCTCGTCCGATTTGTCTTTGCCGACCCGCTTCCAATTCGACATGCCAATTGTTCAGGTCGCGGCTAAAATGCCGCCAAGTCAAGGGCGCCGTCAAGAAGGGAATCACGGAACGAACCGGGTCCGTCCGATACACAGTTTTTTGTTGATCATTGTCGGCGACGGAGAAATACTCCGCCGTCGATCCTGGCATCCGATTCCTTTTTCGCCAATACGGAGCTTGGTTGAAATATCATATGCTGTTCCATAGACTGATTTTGCGAGAATTTAGCAATCGGGGTGTGGTGATCAATGGCTGAACGATCATTCGCGACGGAAGTAAAGTCTTTGCGCCTTGGCGCCGGCGACGTATTTCACGG
>JBHHWG010000119.1:0-4444 GCA_046756385.1 Sphingomonadales bacterium
GCCCCCATCATCGTCACCTTCCACATGCTCGCCGATCCCCGCTTCCGCTTCCAGGATTTCTACGATTCCCTGCGCGCCAAGGGATTCGTCATCTACCCCGGCAAGCTGACGGTGGCGGAAACCTTCCGCATAGGGTGCATCGGCCACATAGGCCCGGACGAGATACGGGCCGCGCTGGACGCCGTCCGGCAGACCATCGCTGAAATGGGGGTGGAGACCGATGCCCCGGCCGCCGCCTAAACCCAACGGAAGGCCTGTATTCCAGGAAACCTGGAGAATGTAACGGCGAAATCGCTTTCGCGAAACCGCCCAAAAGGAGATCTACTACATGCAGAGACGAGCAGATATCGAGAGGAAGACATCAATCTCGTACAAGACCGAGGAGAAAACGGTCATGCGCGGGTACAATCTGAGCGACTTGGCCGAGGAGGGCTATTCCTTCACCGACGCCATGTTCGTTCTATTCCAGAATCGGATCCCGGCGAAAGAAGAAGAGAAGATGCTCAGGTACGAGATGGGCGTTTTCCTTGAGCATTCGATGTCGCCTTCGGCCGCCGGCGCCATTGGCGTTAGCATCGGCCGCCCCAACCTGACGAGCGCCATTGCCGCCTCCATCTCCACGTTCGGTGGCGTGCACGGTCCCGGCGCGGCGCATGGGTACATGGTGAAGAAGTATCTCAAACGAGCCCATGAAGAAGGCAAGACCATCGAAGAGATCGCAAAGATCCTGGTTGATGATTACATGGACAACGGCAAGCCTGTCATGGGAATGGGGCAGCCCCAGCACACGGACAGCGATCCGCGTGCCGGGCCCATTCACCTCAAGCAGGAGGAACTGGGCCTCAATGGTGTCTATCTGAAGCTTCAGCGCGCTGTCGAGAAGTACTTCCACGCCCGGCGCAAGAAAGAGGGACGGGGCTATGTGGGCGTCAACGTGGTTGGCGCCGGCAACACCGCCCTGTGCGATATCGGCTTCGCGCCCAACGCCGCCTGGTGCATCGGCAGTGTGAGCCGCGGCTTCAGCTGTGCCGCTCACGCCCTGTTCAACATGAAACGCGGCCGAGCCTGGGGAGCATCGAAAAGCGAGCCCTTGGTGCAGATGCTCGACCTCAGCATGATCAAATACGTCGGTCCCCCGGACCGCAAGGTGCCCAAACAGTCCGAGCGTCAGGAATACGCCAGGAAACAGAAGGAAGAAGGGGAGTACAAGAAATGGGTGATCTGACACCGGCCGACAAGAAGGGAATCGGCAACCTGGACGACCCGGGCCTTCCATTCGATTACAGCGAGCGCGAGTACGGCACCGTCCCGATCGACGAGACCCGGGCCCGTTTCCAGTGGGTTTCCGAGGTCGCCTACAAGAACGTCCACCGGATCGTCGCGCGCGGTTACGACACGACCGAGCTGATGGAAGAGGGTTACGGCATCACCGACGTGCTGTTCGTCGACTTCCAGGCCCGCATTCCGACGGTCGAAGAAGACCAGATGCTCAACTACGTGATGATCATGGCTCTGGAGGACGGGCTTTCCGCCCCGGCCGCCGTGTCGCGCTTGGTTGCGCAGAGCAAGACCTTCCTCACCCAGGCCTGTGGCGCCTCGATCCACGCCTTCGGTCACGCCTACGGCGCCTACTCCGCCTTCGGCAACCGTTTGCTCGATGAACTCACGGCCGGCCGGGCGAAGGGCCTCGACATCGACGCCATCGCCCAGGGCATCGTCGACGACAACCTCGACGACGATGCCCTTGGCGTCTCGGGCCGGATGCTCCAGGACCCCGCCGCCAAACGCATGATCGATCGGGCCAGGAAATTGGGTGTGGCCGGCGAATATGTGGAACTGATGACGGCCATTGTCGAGAAGGCGAGGGCCGCCTCGGACACGCCCGTCGACATAGACATGCTGGGGGCCATGGGGTCCGTCATGATGGATCTGGGTTTCACGCCGGAAGCAACCTGGGCCATTCTCGCCATCACCCGCTCGTTCGCGGCGGGAGCCCACTTCATCGAGGAGATCGAGCGCTCCGATTATCGCCGGCTCGGACAGGTCCTGACGCCGCCCGAGATGTACGACGGTCACCCGGACCGCCCGGTGCCGCCGCTGGCCGAACGCGATGCCCTCGCCAAGTCGGCTCTCAGCGCCGACCTGGACGAATGGGCAAAGAGCCAGGAAGAGCGGAGGAGTGTTTGGGGCAGCGGTTATTCCATCCACGAGGAAATCGAAGACCCCAGTAAGAAAACCGGCATCAAATCCGTCGGCAAGAAATTGTAAACACAAACCCGCCTGCCGGTCCGGCCATCGCCGGACCGGCAGGCCTCGAACCGAGAAGGTAGATACGATGTCTGACAACATTCCGGAGATGTACAGAAAGGCCCGCGCCGCGTTTAAGGAGGTAGAATTCCTGCCCCAGGAGAGAGTCGACGAGATCTGCGCCGCCGTCGGTTGGGAACTGCAGAAGGAGGAAACGGCGAAGGAATTGGCCCATCTCGCCGTCAGCGAATCAGGTATCGGCGTTTACGAAGACAAGGTGCTGAAGATCCAGAACAAGACGCGCGGCATGATGCGCGACATGATCGGCCAGAAGACCTGCGGCCTCGTGCGCGAGGACAAGGAAAAGGGCCTTCGGATCTACGCCAAGCCCATGGGTGTGGTCGCCAACGTCGTGCCGTGCACCAACCCGGAATCCACGGTGTGCTGTATCGGCCTGAGCCTGCTGAAGACGCGCAACGCGATGATCACTTCCCCCCACCCGAGGACCGCCAAGTCGACCTATGCGACGGTCGAGCACATCCGCAAGGCGCTACGCAAGGTGGGGGCGCCGGAGGATTTGGCGCAAAGCCTGACGAAGGGCTCGCAGGAGGGAACGCGCGAACTGATGGCCAGTTGCGACTTCGCGGTCGCCACCGGCGGAGCGGCCCTGGTCCGCGTCGTCTACGAGGCTGGCAAGCCGGCCCATACCGTGAGCGCGGGCAACGTCATCTCGATTATCGATACCACCGTCGATCCCAGGGAAACCGCCGCCAAGATCGTCAAATCCAAATGCGCCAACAACTCGGCCTCGTGTTCGTCCGAGAACGCCGTGGCGATCGAGGAAGCCGCCTTCGACGACATGATTGCGGCGCTCAAGGCGGAGGGCGGTTACCTCTGCACGACGGAGGAACGGGAAAAACTGCGGAGTTACTACTGGCCCGACGGCAAGCACCTGAACCGCGACGTTGTCGCCAAACCGGCCAGCTATATCGCCGAACATGCCGGGATCGAGATTCCCGAGGGGACGCGGTTCATCATGGTCATGGGCACCAAGCCCGGCCCCGAGGACCGGTTCTCCGGCGAGAAGATCTCGCCTGTCCTGACCGTGTGGAAATGGACTGACTTCAGCGAAATGATCGAACGCATGAAGGAAATGCATCGCTTCTCGGGCGAAGGCCATTCGGCGTCTATCCATTCCACCATCGACGAGCGGTTGACCGAAATGGCCATCAAGGCCAACGTTGGCCGGATCAACTGCCGCATGCCGCATGCCGCCGCCAACTCGGGAAGCTGGTTCAATGGCAACCCGACCACCGATACGCTGGGTGGAGGAAGCTGGGCCGGCAACATGACCAGCGACAACATCAACTTCAAACACTTCCTGAACTATACTTGGCTCTCGGAGTCCATTCCCGAGTACATCCCGACCGACGAGGAGTTGTTCGGCGACTACCTCTCAAAGTACGGCCGGGATTAGGGTCCATTGTGTTTTGGGGCTGCTCCGGTTCTCCGGCGGCGGCCCCAAACCCGGTGCGGGGCAGATGATCAAAGCCATCCTTTTCGACTTCGGGCAGACGCTGGTGGACAGCGCGGACGGCTTCCGGCAAGCGGAAAAGGACACCCAGGCCGCCATCTTCCAGGACCTGGCGATCACCGACCACGACGCGTTCAAGCATCACTACCGCCGCATCCGCGCCGAGTTCCACAAGAAGGGCGATCTGTCGAGAGTCAATATCTGGCGAGAGGTTTTCCGGTACTACCGCCGGGAATCGTCCGTCGACGAATTGCAGCAGTGGGAACAAACTTACTGGCGGACCGTCCAATCGAAGACGCGGGTCTTTCCCGAGGCCCCCCCCGTTGTCAGAGCTCTTGGCGCCGAGTACGGCCCTCTCGGCCTGGTCACGAACACACAAGGGCAGTCAGACGCCAGCACCCACCGCGTAACCGCCTATCCGGAATTGGCCGCGCGGTTCGCGGTCACGGTCGTCGCCGGGGAGAACGGCGTGCCGACGAAACCCGATGCCCGGCCCTTCGCCGTTTGTCTGGGGCAATTGGGCGTGGCCGCCGAAGAAGCCGTCTACGTCGGCGACGACTGGCGCATCGACGTCTGTGGCGCCCGCGACGCCGGCCTGCATCCGGTCTGGCTTAAACACCACACGGTAAAGCGGAACTACCCGGAAGTCGACGCGGACGTACC
>JBHHWG010000120.1:0-4379 GCA_046756385.1 Sphingomonadales bacterium
TCTCCTTCGGCACCGCCGGCTGCAACCTGACCTGCAAGTTCTGCCAGAACTGGGATATCTCCAAGGCGCGCAAGTTCGACCGGCTGATGGATCGGGCGTCGCCAGAGGGGATCGCCGCAGCGGCGGCGGCCCATGGCTGCCGGTCGGTGGCGTTCACCTATAACGATCCGGTGATTTTTCTGGAATATGCGGTCGATACGGCGCAGGCGTGCCGCGAGCGCGGGGTGCGCACCGTGGCGGTCACCGCCGGTTATATCTGCGCCGAGCCGCGGGTCGAATTGTTCCGCAATATCGATGCCGCCAATGTGGATCTGAAGGCGTTTACCGAGGGCTTCTACAAAAAATTATGCACCGGACGGCTGGGCGCGGTGTTGGAGACGCTGGAATATCTGAAACATGAAACCGATGTCTGGTTTGAAATTACGACGCTGCTGATCCCCGACGAGAACGATTCCCCGGCCGAGATCGAGGGCCTGAGCCAATGGGTGATGGACAAGCTGGGCCCCGACGTGCCGCTCCATTTCACCGCCTTTCATCCGGACTGGAAGATGCTCGATAAGCCCGCCACGCCGCCGGCGACGGTTATCGCGGCCCGGGCCATCGCCCAAAAAGCGGGGCTGCGCTACGTCTATACCGGCAATATCCATGACGAAGACGGCCAAAGCACCTATTGCCACGCCTGCGGAAAAAGGCTGATCGGCCGCGACTGGTACCGCCTGACAGCCTGGAACCTGACAAAAGAAGCGCGCTGCAAACACTGCGCCGCAACATGCCAGGGCGTGTTCGACCCCCGCCCGGGAAACTGGGGCCCAAGAAGAAAGCCGGTCACTGTTGGGGGTGGTGGGTGACTGATGGGGCAGGAGTTAAGATATCAAGCTTGACCCAATCAATCAGGAAATAAGCTCAATTTTATCAAAACGCTTGACGGTTTTATCATTCGTGCGTATTTATAGCGATATTTACTCCGTAATCTGAGTGTTAATCCGCCGTTTTGCGCAAATGAGATATGTCGCCATGAAACTAACCGGAAGCGTCGGCCGCATGGGCCGCAACCAGGTGATCCGCCAGATCTGCCGCAGGGTCTGCTTCGGCGCCCTCTGGCAACGGGACAACGACACCAGTCTCCGGTTCAAAACCAAATTGCAGGTGAAGGCGCTGAAGGGCCTCACGAACAGCTTATCTAGCGCGGAAAAGAAGGTGCTGGGCCTGACGACCGCGTCCGCCAACCCGATCCTGCTCGCCTGCGCCAAGGGCTGCGCCGGTCTCATCAACTCCGGCGCCATCGCCACCCCAAAAGGCAAGGACGAGCACCAGATCATCCTCGCGGCGGTACAGGCAGCCGATGCCCCGCTGGCCAAGAGGCTAGCTGCTAACAAAGGGAGCTTGAGCCGGGCGAACCCCACGACGTGGCCTGTGCGAAATCCGGTAATTACCAGCGGTTTTGGCCAGCGAAATGCCCCTGTCAGTGGTGCGTCAACGTTTCACGATGCCTTGGATTTTCGTGCTCCGCTTGGCGAACCAATTTTATCCACCGAAGACGGAACAGTTTTTTCCATTGGCAATTCGACCAAAGCGGGTAATCACATTTTTATCAGAAATCATGATTTTAGCATGTCGAGCTACTCACATACGCGCGCCGCACCAGGTTTGAGCGCGGGACAGCGAGTAAAGGCGGGACAAAAAATCGGAGAATCGGATGGCAGTGGCTCCATTTCTGGGGCGCATCTGCACTACACCTACCGTCGCGGCAATGCTCAAGCACCGGCAACCCCGGCCTCGTCAAAAGTAAATCCATTGACGGCACAATTCCAGGGAATGTCGTTGTAAGCGGTCGAAACCTGTATCATGTGATAAGTTTCAACCAGAGCGGTTTGCCGCTGTCTATCGAAACGTACTGTGGGGCATACGCAAAGAGGAGATCGATTCCTAAATGGCCATTCGCAATGTACCAAAACTTATTCTGAAATTGGCCACATGTGTAATCTTGATGTTGCCCGCATGGTCATGTGCAGTCGACTATAAACAGGATATTGATAAGGCGGAGCAACGACTTATAGATGCAATTCGCTCGCATGAGGAAGGTGCAATACTTGAACTTCTTGATGAGCCGACGTCATTCATGATTGGCCCACAACTCAGACCCGAAATTGCCCAATTTTTGTGGAATAGCGATACTCCACATTCTTCAGGCCGAACAATTCAGTCGGTTGCCGCACTTATAAGAGCAAGCCCAGTTATGACAGTTCGGACGGAACAGACTGATGGATCTATAATTGTAATATTTATCCCTGAGCGATTCACCACTTTGGCTCAAACTTCCAATTTTTACCGACAGCAGTGGATGAAAAAGTATTTTTCCTGCCGGTTTAAGCTGATCGGCGATCTGTGGAAAATAATTGAAAATGTCTGCTTCGCGGAAACCGATGGACCATTTCCACCAGATTACGGCTAATTGGCCGCCCGGCGTTTGCCTCCTCACAGCAGCTTGGCGGGATGAATTTCGAGCTGCCAGGCGAGATAGAGAAAGTCGCCGAGAGTGGTGTCTCGGCTGCCGTTTTCAAATCGAAGAGCGGCTGCAAGATATTAAGTTTGTCAGTTGGCGTCGCGTCGCGCTCCGGCGGGTTCGCCATTTCATCCTCCCTGGTGATCGGGAGTTTGAAAGCGCGCTAAAAGACGCGTGGGCTTATTTCGCCGAAGCGTATTGTATTCACCCACTCCCGACCGAAAGGACCGGATTCGTCAGCGCAAATGCACAAACGAATATCGCTCAATCGGGAGCGGTGAACCGCTTTTAGGACGCTTTCAAACGTCGGGAATAAGAATAACGCACCGGGCGGACGCTGGCAAGCGGCGGCCACCGTATCGTGGAAACGGGCTCGATCGTTATGCCCGACGGACAAAGAGACTTCGCCTTGCTCCTCCAGGTGCTCGGTGTTTTGGATACTGGTGCGGGGACAAACCTTGAAAAATACGGAGAGCTACAGGCCGGCAATATATACAAGCGCAAGGAAAAACAGATTCTCGCTGTCGTCCAAAAGCTGAAAAATGTCGATACGACAAATGCCCAGGCAATGAGAACGGTGATTGATGAGTTCTGGCTTGTCCTGAAATCTTGTGGCGACCCCATCGCCGACCTGGCGCTTGATCTGAATGACGGGCAATTTTTTGACGTGGATCTTGCGGCGATCATCCTGAAAAGCTTTTTGGGGGATCAATACAGGGAAACGGTGAACCCGCCCGGCCCCGCCGATATGGTTGAACGGACGTCACAAAAGACCGGCACGACAATTCGTGTTCCCAACGATGCCTGGCGCAAAAAACAGCGGGCTTGGGTGGAGCAGAAGTTCCGCGAGATCCAGCGCGACGTGGCCCTGAAACATTGGGATTTTGCGAGTAAAGATAAAAAAGGTATCAAGGGAAAACTGGACCCTGACCAGATTCGCAGATATCACGAGCAATTATTTGAAACTACGTATAATCTTCCGCCCGAAGCCTTTGGCGGAAGTTTTGCCGGCATTCAGGCTGGCAAGGTGTTTGGCGAGGATGTTGGAAATTTCGTCAACGGTCTTTTAGAGTGGTTCTGGTGCAGGAATTGCGACAAGGTGCTTGAAAAAATTGACTAAACGGCTCTTGAAATGGGGGGTGGGGACCACCCTCCTGCTGTTACTTTCTGTGGTCGCCATCCTGGCGCTCCGGCCCCAACAGAACGAGTGCGTCGCCATATCCGAAGAGGCGGGCGTCTGGTCCGCCTTTATTCCCAACCATTATGTGCCAATCCTGGCGCCACTGACCCGCGATCAAATCGATTTTACTGTGCGGGGGCGGTATTTCTACGTCGGCAGGGAATATCTGGAGGCACAGGCGCCACCTCTGATGGATGTCGTCGGTCCCCCATATTCCGAACGTGGCCTCATCTATCCGAAAACGGACTTCGAAACCCATGGCGACAGCTACTTTTATCATTTCGGCTATCGCTACGCCGGCCAGTCGCCCGACAATGTTCAGACCCGGGTCGATGACCATGGCTTGATGTGGTTTGGCGAGGGGCTGTTCGATGACGATGAATGGACATCGGGTCTGGTGTTTTCTGAACATTCCAACCCGATCGACTGGAGCACGCTCTTGGGCGATTGCCGGACTTTTATTGAGCCAATGGCCAAATCGGGGCTATCCGGCCTTCACCTTATTTGCGAATTCAATTTTTACTGGAAGGGGCTCGAAATAGACTACGACATCCAGGCCAACATGGCGCACCGTTACCGCGAGGCCGAAAGCTTTCTCAAGCAGCATGTCATATGCGATATTCCGGCACGACCCGCGCCTGAGAGCCCACCCAGGAATTAACGGTTGAGTGAAAGGGGCGGCTGTGATTCACCGAA
>JBHHWG010000121.1:0-4338 GCA_046756385.1 Sphingomonadales bacterium
TGAAGCGGGCGACTTTACCGGTTTGCCTACCGGGGCCTGGTGGGAAGGGCACGGATTCGAACCTGCGAAGGGGGGCAACCCCCACCTGGTTTACAGCCAGGCTCCTTTGACCGCTTGGATACCTTCCCGGTATTGGCCCGATATTGGCGGATAGGGAGGGGATCGAACCCTCAAGGCCCCTCCCGGGGCTCGTCGGTTTTCAAGACCGCTGCCGTCGCCAGCCATCGGCTTGCCTATCCGTTTGGTCAGGGCGGAAGGGCTCAAACCTTCGGCCTCCGCAGTCCGGGTGCGGCACTCTGCCAACTGAGCTACGCCCTGACGATGTGGTCCTTTGCTGTCTGCGTGATCCTGAATGCAGGAAGGGCGCCCGCTGAGGGGCGCCCTTGCCTGGTCGACTCGCAAATCCGACGGTGTCAGATAACGGTTTCGATCGGTCGGGCACCCCTGTCGCGCGCATAGGACGGCGACTGGCTTGGCAGCCAGTTTGAGCCGTTCAACAGAGTGCGCGCTTGCAACATCGGTCCCGTCCGGTTGTGCGTTTGTCCGGCCGGCATCATACCCGGGCGCGGCCCGGAATTCAACGTAGGCCCGCGAGGCATTCGGCGGCACGCCCAGACGCGGGTCGGGGCGGTTACCCCTCACGCCATCCCGGTGCGATCAAGGCTTTGAAGTCGCATGCTTATTGGCATGGCTGGGGCGGCAGGATTCGAACCTGCGAATGGCGGCACCAAAAGCCGCTGCCTTACCACTTGGCTACGCCCCAATCGCCGGCGGACATTAGTCCCGGTGGGCTGCGCCCGCAAGTCCCCGGGCCAACAAAGGGCGCGGGCAAAACGGTGCGCGTGGGCGGCGGGTGCGGCGGGAAAACGCGCTTGCGGTGGAACCGGCCCGGCGATATATACCGCGTCGCTGGTTTCGGAGTGTAGCTCAGCCTGGTAGAGCACTGTCTTCGGGAGGCAGGGGCCGGTGGTTCGAATCCACTCACTCCGACCAGCGGGACCAGCGCCACGCAGCGGTTTCCGGCTTGCACGGGCCAGGGGAATCTGCAATAAGCGCGGCCAGCCAAGGATGCGGGCGTAGCTCAGGGGTAGAGCATTACCTTGCCAAGGTAAGGGTCGTGAGTTCAAATCTCATCGCCCGCTCCAATTTCTCCACAGGACGGACCGGTCACCATTCTCTAGCGCACTGAAATGGAACATTTTTCCCAAATCAGTTCGCAATCTGGACTAAAAACTCGCTCTACCTATTAGTGTAAACGGCTCTTTTATCTTATACTTACCGGCGAGTTACGATTCGGAGAGTGATCTTCGAGGCGTAGCGAGTGGGTGCGAACGGGGTTGATTCAATGCGCGGCGTACTGACTTTCCTCCATGACGACCGGGGTTCCCAGACCATCGAGGTTGTGCTGTGGATTCCGATCTTCGTTGCTCTGCTGGTCATCATCATCGACGCCAGCATGCTCTACCTGACCCAGACCGAAATGTGGAACGTGGCGCGCGACACCGCGCGGCGCATGACCACCGGGGCTTTGGCGACGCCGGCCGAAGCCGAGGCATATGCGAACACGCAGCTCAACCTGTACTCGAACAACAGCGGTATGTACACGGTCACCGCCTCGGACAACCCGGTGGTGCAAGTCGCGATTTCGGTCGGCGCGGGCGACATCTCGTTTACCGGGTTCGCCTATCTCGGATTCACGATCTTCGGCGGGCCGATCCGCGCCCAGGTCGTGATGCGCCCCCAGCCCACCTGACGGCCGTAAACCCGCCCAGGGTGACCTCTGCCCGCGCCGGCGCCGCGGCCCGGCGGCGGCGTCTTCCAGGCATTCGGGAGAGCGGAATTAATGGTGGTGGCGCCACCATGACGAAGTCCCGAATCCGGTTGTTTTGGCCTCCAGTAGTCCGATCACGAAATCGCGAGGAAAACGCAGGTTTCCCCTCCAGGTTGTATTCAATTTCCATAAGCCACATCATGGTGAATACCACGAAAGGGTGCTTGAATTCTTCCCCACACCTGATTTCCGGCCGCGGGCCGGGAATCAGACCAGGGCGTTGTCAACACGACCCCATTGCCATATCGCACTGAAATGGAACAATTTTCTCAAAACAGTTCACAATTGGAACCAAAAATATACTCTACTTATTGGTGTAAACGATATTTTTACCTTATACTTCTGGGTGCATTCCGATTCGCGCCGGAGCCTTTTGTGCTGGCGCGGGTGCGTGGAAAATGGGGTTGTCGTGATGTCGAGCGCGTTCGCTTTTCTCCGTGACGAAACAGGCGCCGTCACCATCGAGTTCGTACTGTGGGTACCGGTCTTCGTCAGCATGCTGGTCTTCGTGACCGACGCCAGCATCATCTACCTTACCCATTCGGAAATGTGGAACGTCGCGCGGGACACCACGCGGCGGATGACGACCGGGGAGATCACATCCCAGGCCGAGGCCCGGGACTATGCCGCGGCGCATCTGTTCCTCGGCCAGCGCACCTATGTGATTGACCCGTCGGATCCGAAATTCGCTGAAATGAATGTCACCATCGCCATCGGGCTCGGCGACGCCACCATCTTCGGGTTCTTCTTCGAATCGATTCTGGGGCGGGAGCTTGTGGCGAGCGTGACGATGCGCAGAGAGCCGCTGAGTTGAGGGGGATAACTGGTCCGGGCAGCCCGGATCGATCAGTACAAGTACCAAGGGAGAGCGTCGTGTCGTGTAAGAATATTAGCCGCTTCCTCCGCGACGAGAGCGGAGGCTACACCATCTGGTCGCTGATCTGGTTCTCGCTCTATGTCGCCATGGGCGGCCTGGCGGTCGACATGACCGACGCCTACCGCAACCAGACGCTGTTGCAGGCAACCGCCGATGTCTCCTCATTGGCAGCGGTGATGTCGTTGCCGGACCAGGACGACGGCACCGCCCAGGCGCTCGCCTATTCGGCGGCAAACATGAGCACCGCGATCAACGGAAACGTCCTCAAGGCGGCCGAGGTGATCTACGGCAACTGGAATTTCGCCACCCGGACCTTCGCCCCGAGCACCGCGGCGCCGGATGCGGCGCGGGTGATCACCCGGCGCGACGAGGCCAACCTGAACCCGCTGGCGACCAATTTCCTGCGCATCATCGGCCTGCAGCAATGGAACATCAGCGTCGAGGCGATCGCCACCGCCTACGTTTCCACCTGCCGGCGGGGCGGCTTCGTCGCCGGGAACAAGATGGACGTCACCAGCGGGAACTATTTCTACAACGATATCTGCATCCACGGGCAAAATATGACCGAGGACCCCGGCCCGAACTGGGGCATCGATGTGAACAACGACAACACGTACGAGCGGCGCGACTGCTACGTGGACGAAGAACCGCCGTGCGGCGTGATCGTGAGTACGCCCTATGAGGAATACGTGAACGACCGGCCGAACGTGTACGAAAAGAACCCGGGCCTGTACGAGTCCTTGTGGATGGGCGATAACTACCCCACGGATGCGCTCAACGGCAATGTCCAGAATATCATCGACGGGCTGACCGATCCGACATCCGCTCACTTTCGCGACTACATCCCGACTGTCACGGATCCGATTACCGGCGCGCTGGTTCCCCAGAATGTCGTGCACATCGGCAAGGACTATGTCGGCCCCTATGATCCCGGCACGATCTACCTCGCCGATCAGTGCCAGCCGAACCAGAACCTCCAGTTGCCGTCCGGTGCCCCGATCCGCGAGGTCGTCATCGTCGCCGATTGCATCGTCAGTGCGTCGAACGGTCTGATCCTCGAAGGCGTCGTCGTCGCATCGACCGCCACGAGCAACGGCCAGGATCCGCTCTCGAAACACGCGATCAACCTGTCGTCGGCCGCGCAGCTCGGCTCGACCACCTATTGCAGCGACGACCCGGCGTTGAACGGTGTCGGAGGGGTCGAGGTCTACGCCCTCGCCTCGGCGCATGTGGCGGCAAGCCTGAGCATGAACGGGCTGCGGGCCGTCGTCGGCGGCGATTTCGAGATCGCCGCTCAGGGAACCGCTCTCGGCGTCTCGGTCCAGGCCGGTGACAACATCACCTTCACCGCCGCCGGCAGCGGCGGCGGCACCTTCGGCCTCTGCCCGAACGGCACGCTGCCGCCGGGCGAGTTCGCCTTGGACTACAAACTGGTGCTGTGACGCCAATCGCGTAGTGTTGCGTAGCGTACAGGGCCGGCGGTTCCGCCGGCCCTTTTTCCGTCTCCGGCACGTAGGTCGCCGTCCGCCGCTCCCGCATGCTCCGGCGTGGCCGTTTGTCAGTCCACCGGCGGGGCGCCGCCCTCCGCCGTCCGCCTGGCGACGAACTCGTCCAGCGCCCCGGCCACGCC
>JBHHWG010000122.1:0-3915 GCA_046756385.1 Sphingomonadales bacterium
GAACCCGGCATAAAAGATCACGCCGAAGATCGCGGCGATTCCCGCCGCCTGCCCGAACGTCAGGACGCCTGCGTCCAGCCCCAGATAGAGCCCTGCGGCGATCGCACCCAGCGCCACCGTCATCAGGAAAAACCGCGCCCGCCACACCGCGCCGACAACGGCGCGCGGAAACGCAACCACTTTCTGGGTCAAATCGCCGAGCGCGGCAAAGCCGGTCAACGCGATCAGGCCGCCACCTCCGATCAGAATTTGAACGAGCTCGATATCCGATGGCATGGCGTTTGGGCTCCCGATTGCTTTATTATCAGCGCTCGATTTTGCCGCCTCCACACTCTGTCGTCAATCTGGCCTTGATAACGCATCGCGGGCTTGCCGCCGCCGGACATCCGGCGTAAGTAGGGCGGCATGGCATCACAAAAACCCATTCATATTATCGGTGGCGGGCTCGCGGGCTCCGAGGCGGCATGGCAGTTGGCGCGGTTGGGCGTCGCTGTCATCCTTCACGAAATGCGCCCCCTGCGCGGCACTGACGCCCACGATACCGACCGGATGGCGGAACTGGTCTGTTCCAATTCCCTGCGCTCCGACGATGCCGAAAAAAACGCCGTCGGCCTGCTACACGAGGAAATGCGCCGCGCGGACTCGCTTATTCTAAAGGCCGCCGACGCCAACAAGGTCCCGGCGGGCGGGGCGCTGGCGGTCGATCGTCTCGCCTTCGCCGAGGCGGTGACCGACGCGCTCAATACTGAGCCGCTGATCGAAATCGAGCGCGGCGAGATTGGCGGCCTACCGCCCGAGGACTGGCATTCGGTGATCGTCGCCACCGGCCCCCTGACCTCCCCCGCGCTCGCTGAGGCCATCGGCGCGCTGACCGGCGAAGACAGTTTGGCCTTTTTCGACGCCATGGCGCCGATCGTCTACAAGGACTCGGTCGATTTCTCGAAGGCCTGGTACCAATCGCGCTACGACCGTGGTGACAGCGCCGATTACATCAATTGCCCGCTCAGCCGCGCGCAGTACGAAGCCTTTGTCCAGGCGCTGATCGACGGCGACAAGACCGAATTCAAGGAGTGGGAAAAATCAACGCCTTATTTCGAGGGCTGCCTGCCGATTGAGGTGATGGCCGAACGGGGTCTTGAAACGCTGGCGTTCGGGCCGATGAAGCCGGTTGGCCTGACCGATCCCAACTCCGATGAGCGTCCCCATGCGGTGGTGCAACTGCGCCAGGACAACGCGCTTGGCACGCTCTACAACCTTGTCGGCTTTCAAACCAAGTTGAAGCACGCCGAACAAACCCAGGTGTTTCGCATGATCCCGGGCCTTGAAACCGCCCGGTTTGCGCGGCTCGGCGGTCTTCATCGAAACACCTTTATCAACAGCCCGAAGCTGCTCGACGACCGCCTGCGGCTAAAGGCCCAGCCGCGTCTGCGCTTCGCCGGCCAGATCACCGGCGTCGAAGGCTATGTGGAATCAGCGGCAATCGGGCTGCTGGCCGGCCGGTTCGCGGGCTCGGAGGCCCTTGAGCGCGATCCATCCGCGCCACCGCCGACCACGGCGCTGGGCGCGCTTCTAGGTCACATCACCGGCGGCGCCGACGCCAGGACTTTCCAGCCCATGAACGTCAATTTCGGCCTGTTCCCACCGCTCGCCCGAAAGACCCGGCGCAAGGAGCGCAAACCGGCCCTAAGCGCCCGAGCGCTTTCTGATCTCGACGCGTGGCTGGAGGATTAACAATCGAGCGCGCTTGACGACCCCTGCCGCTCGCCCTAGGCTCCTCGCCCGACCGCCGGTTTCCGGCGTGATCAAGTTAATAACCGACCAGTGGGGGCTTCATGTTGGCGCGGCTTTTATCCGTAATCACGATCATTTTCGGTGTTGCGGCTTGCGATCAGAACCAAACAACAGACCACAAACAGGGGGTGAAAGCCGCGACGCACATTTTCGATGCCTCGACACGGGAGACGGCGTCCGGGCTCCGCGATGCGGCGATGAAAGGCAGCAGGGCTTGGGAAGTTCTGGAATCGCTCACCACCGGGATCGGGCCCCGGCTGGCGGGATCCGAGAACGACGCCCGCGCCGTCGAATGGGCGGTCAGGAAATTTCATGAACTGGGCTATGATCGGGTCTGGACCGAGCCGGTCAAGTTAAATGGCTGGCGCCGCATTGACGCCGAGGCGGCGATCCTGGCCCCCTACCCCCACAAAATGGCGATCACCTCACTGGGCCTTTCGACGTCGACGCCCGAGACCGGAATAGAGGCTGAAGTCGCCCATTTTAAAACGATCGAGGACTTGATGGCCGCGCCGGCTGATGCGGCCGAGGGCAAGATCGCATTCATTTCCAATCGCATGGAGAGACACCGCGACGGTTCGGGCTATGGCCCGGCGGTTCGCGCCCGGTCCCTGGGGGCCAGCGAAGCGGCCAAACGTGGCGCGCTGGCCATTATCATCCGTTCAATCGGCACCGATTCCCACCGGGTGCCCCATACCGGCGCCATGCGTTACGAAGATGGCGTGACCAAGATTGCCGCCGGGGCCATTTCAAACCCGGACGCCGACATTCTGGTCCACGTGCTGGAGCGGGGAGGGCCGGTGCGCATCCGCCTGAAACTGCTTAACGAAGACCTTGGGCCGATCGTGACAGCCAATGTCATTGGCGAAATCACCGGACGGGAAGCGCCCAACGAAATCGTATTGATCGGCGGTCATCTCGATTCCTGGGACCTTGGAACGGGGGCCGTCGACGACGGGGCCGGCGTGGCCATCACCATGACGGCCGGTCACATGATCGGCGCCCTTCCCCGCCGCCCGCGCCGAACCATCCGTGTGGTCGCTTTCGGGGCCGAGGAAGTGGGGGTATATGGCGGCAAGGCCTACGCCGCGGCGCATGAGGCGGAACTGATCGAACATGTGATGGCGGCGGAGTCCGATTTCGGGGCCGGCCGGATCTATGCCCTTGCGCCCAAGGTTGCCGATGCCGCGCGACCGGCGATGGCTGAAATCGCCGAAATCCTGAGCCCGCTTGGCATTACGCTCGATCCCAAGGAAGGATCGGGCGGCCCGGATGTGGGGCCGATGGCGCGGCAGGGCGTGGCGGTCGCCAGCCTGCGTCAGGATGGCGCCAACTATTTCGATTTGCATCACACCGCCGACGATACGCTGGACAAGGTCGACCCGGCGGCGCTTGATCAGAATGTCGCGGCCTACGCAGCCTTCGCCTTCCTAGTGGCAGAGTATCCCGGCCGATTCGACGACAAAAAAACTGATTTGCGCCCCAGCCTAGAAACGTCGCATTAACTGCCCGGCCGCCAGGCTCAGGAGCCGCCTCATTGGCCGAGGGGGCGGACCGAGGGCGAATGGGTCAAACCGGCTCCTGGCAATCGCCTTGAGATAGCCGCGCGCCAATCGCACGGGCAAAAACGCGGGCAGTATCCGGGGGCTGACCCGGGGTGCAAGCCGACGCGCCGCCGCAATATGAGTGCCCGCCTCCTGGGCCAGCCGCTCAACGACCGCCGCCAGGCCAGGGACGCCACCGCCATGGACCGCCTCGTCAGGCGTTATCCCGGCGTCTCGCAGCAGATCGAGCGGCAGATAGAGCCGACCCTGGCCGGCATGAAACGGCACCGCCCGGATTATTCCGACAAGCGCCCAGGCCAGCCCGGCATGCTTCGCCGCCTCATCAAGAGACGGATCGTCATTTCCCAGGGCGCTGGCCGCAAGCCGGAATAGCTGGGCCGACGTATTCGACAGATAGTCCAGAAGATCGGCAAATGTCTCCGGCGTCTGGTCGTGAATATCCCGCATCCGGCCGTCGATCATCGCATCGAACCGTTCACGAGCCAGCGACTTACGCTTTATGGCTTCGGCAAGCGCCCGGCCAATCGGGTGCTCAATCGGCTGCCGGTCGTACAACTGG
>JBHHWG010000123.1:0-3887 GCA_046756385.1 Sphingomonadales bacterium
GTACGATGAACCCCAAGAAAATCAGCGCGCCTGACATGCGGTGTTCCTTCCATTTGCTGGTCTCGCGCAGCGGGGCGGCAATAGGCAGAACAAATTCCCGCTTCATTCTCTGCGGATAGCGCGCCCAGGTTAGAGTATTACTAGTCACTCCGCAATTTGTCCGCGACTCTCACTATAAAATTTCGATTTCTCTGACACAGCCGGGATCAGCAAAAGACTTCACTAAAGGAGTACACCAAATAAACCGAAAAGAACGACTACCGCACCGATTAGGTTCAGAAATGCCGACAGCTTTACGATCATCGCCCGAAATCCGACAAGTCGATGAAATTGCTTCAACGCTTTTTTCGCATCCAGCGCATAGCTTCGAGAGATCACAAGGCTATACAAAGCGACAAACGAAGAAAAGAACAGCTAGACCAAACTTGGACGCACAAAGAAGAATATTATTTTCCTGTAATGACACAAACGACTCGCTTGGCGCCGACAATTGTACGATTGTCGTTGCAATCAGCAAGCCCGAAAAAGCCAGTATCGCGCCAGCTTTGATAGATTGGTCCTGATCTCGAAATCGAATACTTTCAAGAATCTTAAGCTCGTCACTGCCAAGTTCAGTGACTTTCTCGTAATTCTCAGCGAATTTATCGTTTTTGGTCATGAGTCCATTGCCCTAATTTAGTTTGAATCGCTGTTGCAAGCATTTACGCCAATAACTAGAAAACTTAGGCTCTGTTGACAAAAGTTGGCAACCAAAGCTTCATGGCCGCAAGGATGAGGAACGCTTCAAATGATTTCCTCGTTTTGTCGTAGCGGGTGGCGATGCGCCGGTTCTGCTTGATGCGATTGAACATGCGCTCAATGCGGTTTCGGTCTTTATAAGCGCGATAATCGCAGGCGATCTCTGTTTTACGGTTCGATTTTGGCGGAATAACCGTTTCGATTTCATTGTCGCGCAATCGGTCGCGAATGCGGTCGGCGTCATAGCCTTTGTCCGCGAGAAGACGCTCTGGCTTCGGTGCGGGAATATCCATCAGCGGCTCAAACGCCGTCATATCAGAAGCTTCGCCGCCGGTCAGCACAAAGCTGAGAGGACGTCCTTGATTGTCCGTTCGGGCGTGGACATTCGTCGTAAAGCCGCCGCGTGATCGACTAAAAGCCTCCTTATGAGTCCCCCTTTTGCGCCCGCCGCCTGTGAGTGGCCGCGAACCGTCGTCGAATCGACCTGATGCGCCCAGTCGTCCGTCAGGCCTAAATCCACAAGCGTTTCGAGCAAAGCATCCCATACGCCTTGCTCCGCCCAGCGGCGAAAGCGAACATAGACCGAGTTCCATTTGCCGTAGCGCTCGTGCATATCGCGCCAGGGACAACCGACGCGCAGGACGTAAAGCATCCCGTTCAGATATTTGCGATTGCTCTGCGCCGGACGCGCCCATCGTCCGCGCTCCGGCGGAAGTAAGTGCCTGATGATGGACCATTCCTCGTTCGATAGATCGCCGCGACGCCGCTTCCTCGCCAAGATCGCCTCCTAAAAAGCAGTCTTGAATGTATCCGTCCGTTGAAGGCGGCCTAACACCCCCGAATGACCTCAGTTACGCTGCCTTTGCAGCGTAACACCAGGGCATGAGTTCGTCGAGACGGGTAATCTTGTGGTCCGCGATTTGGCCGAGCACCCAAGTGAGCCAGCCTTGCGGATCGACGTAGTTGAGCTTGGCGGTCTCGATCAGGGTGAAGGCGATCGCCATCGCTTTGCCGCCGCCTTCTGAGCCAGCAAAAATCCAGTTTTTGCGCCCTAAGGCCACAGGCTTCACGGCGCGTTCCGCTGCATTGTTGTCGGCTTCCAGATGACCGTTGCTGAGATAAGGCCGGGCTTTCGGCAATCGGCCAAGGGCATAGCGGATTGCCTTGGCGAGAGGCGACTTGCCGGAGATTTTGGGGAGCTGCTGCCCGAGCCAATCCTCCAGATCGTCAAAGATAGGCTTTGCCTTTTCCTGCCGCAAAGCTTTGCGGTCGTCTGGGGATTTTCCACGCACTTCTTTCTCAACGGCGTATAACTCACCGATCCGGCGAATGGCTTGCCCCGCGATGGATGAACCCTGCGCGGTGAACACATCGACGAACTTGCGTCTCACATGAGCAAGGCAGGCTTGCTCTTCGGCCTTGCCCTTGCCGAACAAGCCGTTGAACCCGGCAAACCCATCCGCATGCACAACGCCCTTATACCCTGCGAGGTGATCCACGGGATGTGCGCCTTTGCGATCAATCGTGAACTGATACCAGGCGCATGGCGGCGATGGGCCCGACCAGGGCCGTTCATCGCGAACATAGGTCCAGACCCTCGCGGTTTTGGTTCTCTTGAGCCCCGGCGCCTGCATCTTCACCGGCGTATCATCTGCAAACAGCGTTTCACCGTCGCGAACGATATGCCCGACCCGCTCCGCCAGGGGCTCGAGTAATGCTGTAGCTCGCCCGACCCAATCCGCCATGGTGGAGCGATCGAGATCGACGCCTTCACGGGCGTATATTTGCGATTGCCGATACAATGGTAAGTGATCCGCATACTTCGACACCAGCACATGGGCCAATAGTCCCGGTCCCGGCCTGCCACGCTCAATAGGCCGTGAAGGTAAAGGCGACTGGGCAAAGCCCTCACACACCGAACACGCCATACGGGGGCGGACAATCCTGTTCACCACGAAGCGACCTGGAACATATTCAAGTTCCTCGGTGACATCTTCACCGACGGTCTTCAGCGCACCGCCACAGGCTTTACACTCGGCGCCAGGCGACAAAACCTCATCATGGCGCATCAGATGATCGGGCAAAGGTTTGCGGCTGTGCTGGCGAGTTGGTTTATCGCCTGTATCGGTTGCTTCGGGCGTTGACCTCTCAGCCGCTTCAGCGATCTGCTCGTCTTCCTCGAACGTCAGGTTGAGCTGATGACCGCTTTCTGATTTTGATCCGAACCGATGCCGGTTGTGGCCGTGAAGCTGATGCTGAAGTTGCTCCACTTTGAGCGTCAGAGCTTTGACCTCATCGGCGAGGAGCTTGTTCGCCGCCTTCAGTTCAGCGGGATCGTCTGGCGCTGCGTCAAAGTCCTTCAGCATATTGTTCTTGTACGGTGTTTCGTTTGCCTAAGGAATCCCGAAGTCAAACAGCGGGCGCGCTTTATCCGACCTTCAGCGGACGCCAGGTCTTTTGCGGCATCCGCCAATCAATCCCTTCAAGCAGCATGGAAAGCTGGGCGGGCGTGATGCTGATCTTACCGTCCTTCGCGGCCGGCCAGACAAACCGGCCTTTCTCAAGACGCTTTGAGAACAAACAGGCTCCCTGCGCATCCCACCAGATGATTTTGATCAGGTCGCCACGACGACCACGGTAGACGAATAAATGTCCGGAGTATGGGTCTTCTTCCAAAACCTTCTCCGCCTGCACAGCGAGCGTGTTAAAGCCGCGCCGCATGTCCGTCACACCCGCAGCGAGCCAAACCCGCGTGTTTGACGGAACCGGGATCAAGAGCCAAGCCCTTCAACCAGCCCGACAATCGCCGACAACGCCATCGGGCCTTCGATCAAGATGCGGCGCCCGTCAGACAATGTGAGATCAACACGCGTCGCTGTGATGAGGGCGCCTGGTGAAGGGACTGTTGGCACAGGATGAATCGAACCTGGCGAAGCGCATGCCGCAATATCAACTTCGACAAAGGAGCGTTCAGGTTCGACCTCAACCTCCGGCGCCGGCGCGAACCGTTCATCCCTCAACCAGTTATGGATCTGGTTCGCGTTTGTCGCATAACGCCGCGCCACTTGAGCAATCGAAACGCCCGGCAGGGTCGTTTGCTGGCAAATCTCGCGCTTCTCATCATCCGACCAGCTGCGACGCTTGCGTCG
>JBHHWG010000124.1:0-3703 GCA_046756385.1 Sphingomonadales bacterium
AATGATATTCATCATGCGCGTGGGATCGTGTCCACCGCCCGTTCGGGTCATCCCGACAGTGCGGATTCCCAGTTCTTCATCATGCTGGGTGATGCGCCCCATCTTGACGGTCAATATACAGCCTGGGGCAGGGTAATCGCGGGGATGGACTATATCGACCGGATCAAGAAAGGCCCGCCCCATGCCAATGGTGAGGTGGAAGAACCGCGGGACTATATCGAGCACTTCACGGTGGCCGCCGACGCTGAATAGCGGATAGACTCTGCCCGCATCTGACTTTCAGGCAGTCCCCTTGGCGTGGGCGACAGGCGTCGGTATGATGATGTCGCCCGCGTCAAGGGGAACTGTGAAATGATAAGGATTGGCACTCGGGGAACCGCGCTCGCACTCCTGGTCGGCGGCTTTCTTGTTCTTTGCCTGGCGATCAGCACGCCCGTGAATACGGCATCGGCCGACACCGCGCCTTTGCAGTTGGAACCTTACCCGGCCCCTGAGGTGGGAGCCGCCGAGTTGCTGGAACCCGCGCGGCCGAATTTTGAAAATCACGGCGCGTTTGAAGCATTTGTCGACGGCATCGTCGGCGGCTATATGAAGCGCGACCGGATCGCTGGCGTAGCCGTTTCCGTCGTCGCGAATGGCGAACTGCTGCTGGCCAAGGGCTATGGGATTTCCGCGCTCGAGCCGCGGCGGGACGTTGATCCGGCGGAGACGCTTTTCAGGATCGGCTCGGTCTCCAAGACCTTCACCTGGACCGCGATCATGCAGCTTGTCGAGAGCGGCAAGATATCGCTCGACGATCCGATAAACGATCATCTTCCCACGGCCCTTCAGATCCCGGATCAGGGTTTCACGGAACCCATCCGGGTGCGCCATTTGATGACCCATACGCCGGGGTTCGAGGACACGGCGCTTGGGCATCTGGCGACGAACGATGTGAAGGCCGTGCTGCCGCTTTCGCTTTATTTAACCCGGTACCGGCCGGCGCGGGTGCGCGAGGCCGGCGAAACAACGTCTTACTCAAACCATGGCGCGGCGCTGGCGGGCGCGATCGTGGCCACGGTTTCCGGCCAGGCGTTTGAGGATTATGTCGAGCAACATATCCTCGCGCCGCTGGGCATGAGCCGAACAACATTCCGCGAGCCGTTGAGCGAAGCCGCGGCAGACGGTTTGCCCAAACCAATGCCGGGCGATTTGGCGTCTGACGTTTCGGACGGTTTTGTGTGGTCCCAAGGCAAATGGGTGGCCAGGGAGTTTGAATTCATTTCCCAAATGGGGCCGGCGGGCGCAGCGTCGGCAACCGCCGTCGATATGGCGCGCTTCATGCTTGCCCATCTACAGGACGGCCGCCTTGACGAGGCCCGGATTTTGGAGGCACTAACCGCCCGCGCGATGCACAAAAGGTTGTTTTCCAACGCGGATCAGGTGAACGGGCTCGCCCACGGATTTATCGAGGATGTCCTGCCAGGCGGCTTTCGGTCCTATGGCCACGGCGGCGCCACGCTTTATTTCATGTCCAGCATGGTGATTATTCCCGAGCTTGACCTGGGCATTTTTATTTCCACGAACACCGCCGCCGGCCGTCGGCTTGCGCTCGACTTTCCAGGCCATTTCGTCAGGCGATTTTTCCCGGACGACTCCACACCGTCCCCCGAGCCTCCGGCCGATTTCGCCAGGCGCGGGCAGCGGTTCGCCGGCGCCTACCTGACCAACCGCCGGGCTTATGGACTGCTGGAAAAATTTCTGGTCATCCCCGGCGGATTTACCAATGTCAGTGTTACGAAGGATGGCTATTTACTGCGCGCCGTGGGCGGTAAATCGACACGATATGTCGAGATTGCGCCCTTGACCTTTCGCGAAGTGGGCGGGCTCGATACGATCGGTTTTCGCGAGGATGAAGACGGCGACATCACCCATCTTTTGCCGCATTCGGGCATAACGGCCGAGGAAAAAATTGGCTTTTTCGAAGGCCCCGGCTGGCTCGGGCTGATCTTCCTGCTTACCCTGATAACGTCGGTTGACTCGGTCATCGGTTGGTGGCGGCGGCGTCGGCTTGAGACCGAAGAGAGCCGCGAGGAGCGATTGTGCGGACATCTGATTGGCGGTCTGGGCGTAAGCTGGCTCGTTTTCACGGCGACAATGGGCGGCGCGACAGTGCAGCTCGCGGCGCTGGGGGACGATGCGTTGTTCGCCTATCCGACGGCGCTGTTGATCCTGTCCCTGTGGGTCGCACTGATTTGCGCACTGGGCACGATTGCGGCGCTGACGACCCTGAAGCCGGTGTGGCAGGACCGAAACTGGCCTCTGCCCCGGCGCATCCGCCACAGCCTGGCGGTGGCGATATCATTTGGGTTTGTGCTGACGCTTTATGGCTGGAACGTGATCGGATTCCGGTATTTTTGAAGCCGATCCCGCAGGGCCGATGGGGAAATTGTTGTTGGGACCCGCGGCATCGGATAGAACCCGGCCATGAAAGTTTCATTGTTTGATTTCGATCTGCCGCCCGAGCGGATCGCGCTACGACCGGCGTCGCCACGGGACGCCGCGCGGATGTTGGTGGTGGGGAGATCGGGGCTTGAGGATCGCGGCGTTCTCGACCTGGCCCAATATTTGAGCCCCGGCGACCTGTTGGTATGCAACGACACGCGGGTGATTCCGGCGCGGCTGACCGGTCGACGCGGCGAGGCCAGGATAGAGGCGACGCTGCACAAGCAAATCGATGATGCCACATGGGCGGCGTTCGCCAAACCGGCCAAGCGGCTAAAGGTCGGCCAGACCATCGAATTTCGGGGGCTCCGGGCCGAGGTCAAGGAAAAGCATGAGGGCGGCGAGGTGATCCTGCGCTTTTCGCTTGGCGGCGGGGCATTCCGCAACGCACTCACTGAGGCCGGCGTGATGCCGTTGCCACCTTATATCGCCGGAAAGCGTGCGCCTGACGAGCGTGACCTTGAGGACTATCAGACCGCCTTCGCCGCGAGCGACGGTGCGGTTGCGGCGCCCACGGCAGGGCTTCATTTCACCGATCGGCTGTTAAAGGCGATCAACGACGCCGAAGCGCAGAGGGTTACGGTGACGCTTCATGTCGGCGCCGGCACTTTTCTGCCCGTCAAGGCCGACGATACTTCCGAGCACAAGATGCATGCCGAAAACGGGGTGATTACGGAGGCCGTGGCGGCCAGGATTAACCAAACACGGAAAGCCGGCGGGCGAATTATCGCGGTTGGCACCACCAGCCTCCGTCTTCTCGAAAGCGCGGCCGACGAGGGCGGATTGGTCCACCCGTTTAAAGCCGACACCGATATATTCATCACGCCGGGCTACCGCTTCAAGGCGGTCGATATGTTGCTTACCAACTTCCATTTGCCCCGTTCCACATTGTTCATGCTGGTCTCGGCCTTTGCCGGGTTGGAGCGAATGCAGGCGGCTTACGCCCATGCGATTGAAACCGGCTATCGTTTCTATTCCTATGGCGACGCCTGCCTGCTATACCGCGCTTCATGAAAAATCCATTCGCGTTTAAAATCGACGCCAATTGTGGCGCGGCCCGGACCGGTGCGATCGAAACTGTCCGCGGCGAGATTAGAACCCCGGCCTTCATGCCGGTGGGCACGGCCGCGACCGTCAAGGCGATGATGCCGGATGCGGTGCGCGGCGCCGGAGCGGACATTATTCTGGGCAACACCTATCATTTGATGCTGCGGCCGGG
>JBHHWG010000125.1:0-3645 GCA_046756385.1 Sphingomonadales bacterium
GATTTTGCACGATTATTATGACAATGGCGGGCGCGAGAATTTTTCACGCCTGGTGGATTATGTTGCGTTCAAACTGATTGGCGACGATCCGCGGCCGGTCCCGCCGCCCGTCATCTATCCGGAGGCGGGCATCTATGCGCCAGGATATGAAGGCCTGGTGTTCGAAACGCTCGACGCCTATCTGTCCTGGCGCGGGGTGAGCGTGGGCGGCAAGCCGATCATCGGCGTGATGATGCAACGCGCCCTGATCGAGGCCGCGGACACCCAGGTGATCGACGATGCGGTCGCGGCGCTGGAGGCCAAAGGCGCGATCGCGATCCCCTTCTTTTTCGAGCTGAGCCCGGTTTCCTCGAACTATGCGCCGCTGATTCAACAGGACGGCGAAACTCTCGTCGACGTGATTGTCAATTTCCGCACCATTCATTGGGCCAATAAGCGCAAGGCCGAGTTCGAGCGGTTCGGGACGCCGGTGGTTCAGGCGCTGACCTATATGGCTGGCGATCAACAAGATTGGGAGAGCGACAATCAGGGCGTCTCTCCGGGCATGACGCCTTTCCTGCTGGTGCTGCCTGAAAGCGCCGGGGTGATCGACCCGGTCATTGTGGCGGCCGTGAACCATCGGACCGGCAAGGCCGAAATCATCGATTACCAATTGGAGCATCTGGCGAGCCGCGCGCTGAAGCTGGCGGCGCTGCGCCACAAGCCCAATGCCGAGAAAAAACTGACCGTGATGGTGTGGGGCGACAAGGATATGGGCGCGTCCTTCCTGAATGTGCCGGAAAGCCTGCGCGCCATCAGCGGCGGCCTTAATGCGGCGGGATATAACGTTGACGTAGTGGACAGCGCCTATTTCTCCGACCCCGTCGACCGTATCCTGAACCCGTTCTACCGCGATTACGAACTCGACGAGCTTTTAACCAGTGACCTGGCCGAATTGATGCCGGTGGCCGATTATCTGGCCTGGTTCAACAGCCTGCCCAAAGAGGTGACAGCGTCCATCAACAATTATTGGGGGGAGCCCAAGAACAATTTCATGGTGGTCGAACATAACGGCGCGCCGCACTTCGTTTTGCCGCGCATTCGCAATGGTAACATGCTGGTCATGCGCCAACCACCGCGTGCGGACGATAAGGACGAAGACAAGCGGATCTACCATCAGGGTACGGTTCCCATGAACCATTATTATCTGGCCGCCTATTACTATGCGCGTGAATTCTGGGGCAGCGACGCCATCATCCATCTGGGCACGCACGGTTCTCATGAATATTTGAACGGGAAGGAGCGCGGCCTGTCGCGCTATGATCAGGGCAATTTGGCCGTCTGGGATACGCCGGTTTTCTACCCCTTCATTGTTGATGACGTGGGCGAGGCGATGCAGGCCAAGCGCCGGGGCGCCGCCACGGTCATCGCGCACATGACCCCGCCCTTCGCCGCCGCGGGGCTGCAGGGCGAGGTGGCCGACCTTCACCAGTTGATGCATGAATATAAGCAGTTGGACGAGGGCGGCGTGAAGGAAAGGACCGCCGCTAAGATCAAGGAGCAGTGCGTCGTCAGCAAAATCTGTGAGGACCTTGCCTGGGAGGCGGCCGCCATCGACGCCGATTTCGACGGGTTCCTGGAAGAGTTGCACCGCTTCATGGAGGACGTGGCGACCGCCAGCCAGCCGCTCGGCCTTCACACCTTCGGCGAGCTGCCGGAGGAACGGCTGATCACCTCAACGCTCGTTCAGATGCTGGGCGGCGAGTTCGCCGCTCGGGCGCGGGTCTTCGAGGCCGGGAATTACCCTGCGGCGGGCGCGGCGGCGGTGGGCGACCACTATCTCGATCCCGGCCACGAAAACCTTGAGGCGCTCGCCGGTTTCAAGACCGTCCGGGATTTCGTCCTCGGCGCCGGGGCGATGGACGGCCTGCCCGAAGCCTTGGCCGCCGATGTGGCGCGCGGCCGCGAAATGCTCGCCAATATGAGGGCGATTACCGAGCTGCCGCATCTCCTGGCCGGGCTGGAGGGCCGGTATGTGCCGGTGAAAAACGGCGGCGATCCGGTGCGCCATCCCGAAGCGCTGCCGACCGGCTACAATCTGGTCGGGTTCGACCCGGCGCGGTTGCCGACCAAAGCCGCGTTTGAGCAGGGCAAGGATCTGGTTGACGGCGTCATCGTGGACTACCGCCGCAAGCACGGTCAATATCCCGACAAGCTGGCCTTCTCGCTCTGGTCCATCGAGGCGATGCGCCACTATGGCGTGCTGGAAAGCCAGGCGCTTTATGCGATGGGCGTCCGCCCCCTATGGAGCGATGATGGCCGCGTGGTTGGTACGGAGCTTATTCCCGCGCGGGAGTTGAAACGCCCGCGCGTCGATGTGGTGTTGTCCGCCACCGGTCTTTACCGCGACGCGTTTCCGAACGTGATGAAGCTGCTGGCTGAGGCCGTCAATAAGGTCGCCGAACTGAAAGAAGACAATAATTCGGTGTGGGAGAACAGTCAGCGCATCAAGGCCGGTTTGATAGCCGAAGGGATCGAGGCGGAAGAGGCGGCGTATTTGTCGACGGTGCGTCTCTTCTCAAACGCATCCGGCGCCTACGGCTCCGGCGTCGACGACGCCGTCCGTGCCAGCGACACATGGGAAACCGACGCCAAAATCGCCGACAATTATATGGGCAAGATGGGCTACGCCTATGGCGCCGATGACGGCCGCTGGGGACAGAAGTTCGAGGGAGTGAATCTCTACGGCAAACAGCTCTCCGGCGTTGATGTCGCCATGTTCGCCCGCTCCTCCAATGTCTACGGCATGCTCAGTTCGGACGATCCTTTTGAGTATTTCGGCTCCCTGGCGCTGGCCGTGCGCGCGCTTGACGGCAAAAGCCTCGACATGGTGGTCGCCAATCTTCGGGACGCCGACAATGCGCGCGCGGAAGGCGCCGCGCAGTTCCTCGCCAAGGAGTTGAGGACCCGGACGCTCAACAAACGCTGGGTCAAGGAAATGATGGCCGAAGGCTATAGCGGCTCCACCACCGTCGCCTCTCGCGTCACCAATTTCTGGGGCTGGCAGGTGGTGGACCCCAATCTGGTTCGCGATGACCAGTGGCGGTCCTTCTTCGAGGTCTATGTGGAAGACGCGTTCGAGCTCGGCGTGGATGAATGGTTCGAGGCCGTCAATCCCGGCGCCCAGGCCGAAATGATCGAGCGAATGCTGGAGGCGGTGCGCAAGAACTATTGGGCGGCGGACGAGCGGGTCCAGACCAAGCTGGTGGAGCGTCTAATTGAGCTGACGCGGCGCCACGATCTGGTGACCGACAACGAAAAGCTCGCCGAGTTCGTAAACCAAAAAGCCGCGGGCTTCGGCTTGGCCGCCGCCTTGCCCGCGCCCGACGCCCTCGCCGCCGCCCTGGCGACGCGGCAGGTGGAAGGCCGGAAGCTGCAAAAGGTGAAAGCCGGCCAGAGCGATAGCCCGGCATGGGACATGGCGCTTATCGGCGCCTTGATCGTCTCGCTCGCGGCCTTTGGCGCAGGGGCGTTCGCTCAATCGCGGCGGAGATTGACCGCAACCGCATAAGCAAGGCTCCCGAAAGCATCCTCGTTAAAAAGCGGTGCGAACGGGTTGGCGTGAATTGGTCAAAGAAAACCGTACACAATGTTAATGTCTAGGAT
>JBHHWG010000126.1:0-3608 GCA_046756385.1 Sphingomonadales bacterium
ACCCTGCTCAGATGGGCTAAACTGTGATTACTTCGAGCTTATCTATGCCAGCCCCCATTAATTTCTGGAACCGTCGTCGAAAAAACACAGTCGGGACAAGAAGGTACACAAGAGTCGGCTGCGTTGTCTCTAAAGCGTGAGCGGGCGAGAGTGAAGGCAGAGACGGGGGAAGCCAAAGCTACAACATGGCACTTGAGACTCCTCGTCGCCGGCGGCGCCGCGTGGGTAATATCGCGAGCGGCCATTGCCATTTCAGCAGCGGCAGCGTCATTTTGCGCAAACGGGGCCTGACTGAGTGGCGCAGGGTTGGACAGGCTGAGCGACAAAGAGGGAGAGGAATTCGAACCTTCGATGCGGCATCAGCATCTGAGGCGCGCGCCTCGGTCTCATTGAAACGGTGCTTGACCGGCCGGAGGCTGGCAAAAGTGCATACCTGGCGGGTTTCAGATCGGCACGCTCAGCGAATGTCGCTCTCGGCCAAGGCAGGCCCCCGCAACCAATTTTAGCTAAAATAATCCAATTAAATCAAAGGCGAATCAAGGCGGGCCAACGGCCTGCTTTTATCATTCTGCCCACAATTGATGATTTGGCCCGCAGGTTCAAATCACCCCGCAACCTGAGGGCAGGCCGGGGTAGTGTCCAGCATCTTTCGCACTTTGGGGCTGGTGGCCGATCCGGCCTAAGCGACCTCCCGTTCTCTCAGCAGGTCCATGTTGAGGTACTTGCGCAGGGACCATCGGGACCCCGCGATGTGCCACAACCTGGCCGCGGCCAGGTTGAGGGCGCTCTCGCCGTCGGGAAACGCCCCAACGACCCGGGTTCGACGTCGGATTTCCCGCATGATGCGCTCGAGCCAAAGCCGATCTGTTGCCAAGCGCACGAAAGTGACGGGCCCTGTGCATGTGCTGAACCTGCCTCGACAGGTGCTCTGCTTGGGATCGGCCGGGGCAGCCCCGAGAAAAAATATGTTCCGTTCGACAACGAAGGCAGAGCGGAGAGCCACTCAGAAAACGCGGCAACAGCAGTGGAACAACCCGAGCCAATTCCACCCGACCTACTCGAATGGCGGGGTGACAGGAGTATCAACCTACACGAATAAGGTGTAACCCTACCCGTCGCATCTGTTGACGCGGGACATGCCGAGACTCAGTCTCGAGCCCGGGGTTCACTGTAAAAGGACAAATGGGGGGCAGGATGAATCCGGCTATCACGGCACATCTACGGGCAGGACATCTTTCCGGGCCGTTGTCGCGACGAGACGTGATGAAGGGCTTCGACGCGCTCGGCGCGGCTTCACTCATGGCACCGATCGGCCTTGGGGCCTATGCCGCGGCGTTTCCAGCGACCGGCCTCGTCTACCCATTAACGCGTGGGCCCTATCAGAACAACGGTGCGACGCCGTGGTACGCGACGCTTCCCATCGGTACGCCCGGGCAGAACCTGAAATTCGGTCTCGATACGGGCAGCAATCTCATCTGGGTGACCTCGACCCTGTGCGCGGAAAGTGGAAATCCCTGCACCCATTACGGCGGGCAGGAATTCGCCTACGGCAAGTCGAGCAGCTTTGTCTGGGTTGACCGAACCGACAAAAACGTGAGCTTCGGGCCATGGGGACGATGGTCATCGAGACCGGCCGTGATCTGATCGGAACGCCCATCGGGCGTGCGACCACGACATCCCTTTATCTGTCAAAGGACTATTCCGGTTCGCAGTTCGCGCAGCTCGACTGGGACGGCGGGATCGGCTTTCCGTCGGGCAGCCAATATGCCCAGCCCGGCGTTTCCAGAGCTGGCCTGGAGAATCTGAACCGTTGAGATAAGTGGATTATCCGCTCCCAATTCGGCAGGATTGCCGGGAAAGGAGCGAGGAAGATGGCGGGCGCGACGACCAGGACGGAACCACAGCCCTGCGTTCAAGGCGAAGGTCGCGTTGGCGGCGCTGAAGGGCGACAAGACGATGCGCGAGCGGGCCACCCAGTTTGACGTTCACCCGAACCAGATCGAGCAATGGAAGGATCAGCTCCTGGGCGGTGTGGAGAGTGATTTCCATTGAACGCCAGGCTGCATAGCCACCAGAAAACATCGAATTTATCTTGGTCCCGTACTATAATACGGAGTGCAAACGAAAAGACCGCGAATTGGGATGTTTTCAATATGAAAATTAGCGAAGCCGCGAAAGCCGCCGGCGTGGGCGTTGAGACCATACGCTTTTACGAGCGCAAAGGCCTTGTGCCGCAGCCGCGACGCCCGGTTCTGGGCGGCTTCCGGTCTTACACAAGAGAAGCCGTTGAACGCATTCGGTTCATTCGCAAGGCGCAAGGGATCGGTTTTTCCTTAAAGGAGATCAAGGATCTGCTGTCGCTTCGCATCGACCCGAACGCCGATTGCGGCGAAGTGCGCGCCCATGCGCGCGCCAAGCTCGACGAAGTGAACAAAAAGATCGCGAGCCTCAATCACATGAAGGCGGCGCTCGAAGAGTTGATCGAGGCGTGTCCGGGCGAAGGCGCACTCGGCGAATGCTCGATATTGGAAGCACTGGCGGGAAGTCAGTTCGACGAGGCGCCTGCCGGCAAGGCAAAACGCCGCACAAGGACGACAGGTTAGCCGTGGACGACTTCGACCCCGACGACTGGAGCCTCGACGAACCGCGATCAGGCTGGCGCAGCATTATTGCGACGGTTTCGGCGGCTGGAGCCGGACTCGTTCCGGTGGGCGCCTGTCCGATCTGCATGGCGGGAACCGTTGGCGTGCTGAGCTCTTTGGGACTCGGCTTCATGCTCGAAACCCGCTACCTGCTTCCGATCATCGTGGGATTCTTGAGCATGGCGCTGTTGACGCTTGGGTATAAGGCGCGGGCTCGACGGGGCTATGGGCCGTTGTCGGTTGGCGTGGCGGCCGCCGCCGCGATCCTCGCGGGCAAATTCCTTATCGCCTCCGATCTCCCGCTTTACGCTGGTCTAGCGGGATTATCTGGCGCCGCCGTGTGGAAAGCTTGGCCGATCAAGAACCGCCCGAGCGGCCGGTGCCCTGTCTGCGACTCGCCTCAATAAAGCGCCAGGTCATCAGCCGGGCTTTCGATGTCGTTTGCCTCAAGTTTCTCCGTGTTCCTCCACGCGGTCGACGCGATGGCGCAGGCGGCTTACCGCGCTTTCGATTCGATCCGGTGAGGTATGGGATGACTGGTGGGCGATCTCGATCTTCTTCGTCTTCGCATCGCCTCGAACACGCGCGACACCATCTTCGCGACGCAGGTTCGCTTCGATGGTCTCAACGCAACCCTGGCAATGGATGCTCGGCACCGACAGGGTAAGCGTCTTGTCGGCATCTGATGCATCGGATTTCGTGTGTTCTTCCATCTCCGGCTGAGCGGGCACCTGATCCATCTGCCCTTTACTGCGCTTCAACACGCGCGCGCCCAAGGAGTTGGCCGAGACAAGCGTGACACTCGCCGCCATCGCCGCCATCGCCCACGACGGGTGCAATAAGCCGGTGGCAGCCGTCGGCACGCCGACGCCGTTAAAGAAGAAAGCTAGCCAGAGATCTGCACCGTCTTGCGATAGCTCGTGCCGCCGATGGCGATGGCCCCCGGCACAGCGCCGAGACGCTCGC
>JBHHWG010000127.1:0-3507 GCA_046756385.1 Sphingomonadales bacterium
TTCGGTGAATCACAGCCGCCCCTTTCACTCAACCGTTAATTCCTGGGTGGGCTCTAAGTGCTTTAGGCATACGGCAGTTGTTGCAGAAAGTGACACTTGAAACTTTTAGCCACAAAAACGCATATCCATCGGTCGCACTCTTTCGCTATGAAGGATGTCGGCCCCCTCAACCAGCGCGCTTCAAGTTTACTTTCTCCATGTCAACTTAGGCACCTTGTGTGTGATTTAATGACTGGCCAATTCCCTTATCGAGAACATTCTCCGGGCAAAGTCGTCCATCGCCCTGTAGCCCACGGTATGCAGCGGTTTGTGTGACACGACAGATGGTTTGATCACAAAGGGCCCAAAAAACGGGCCGGCGCCACATGGTTTGATCAGCCCTGAAACACCAAAATCGGCGGAATCCATGCTGTAGGGTGGTTTTTGGCGTCCAAGTTCGTTGTGTGAACCCTGGCATGCAATTGACGCAAAAAGCGGCCCAAAAAGAGCCATCAATGGCCTCAACTTAACCGGACCTGAAGACGATTCCCGTCTCAAAATTTACGATATATCTGACTTTTCCCTTCCCGCCTTTGTATTCGACGCACTCTACCTCAAGGCGCCCATTTTCGAGACGAGCGTAATCGACAACCTTAGCACATGGATGGCCGTTCAGGTTGACCAGAGTAGCTAGAGCACTTTCAGCTTTTATGGGATCATCCCGTCCATCAAATGATTCCATAAGAGAGAAAGTGCTCTAAACCGGTTCGCCGGCGACATAAGTGGCCCGCACGCATCGGTCATCGCCTAGTGTGATCGTCGCAAACAACTCGGCGGCCATGTCGCCCTCGATCGTGTCCACCCGGTGGCGCAGGGCGGGCATCGCCGTCGGGTCGACGACCGCGATGTCGGCCTCGAAGCCGGGCTCCAGCGAGCCGATCAGATGATCGAGGCTCAGGGCCCGGGCATTGCCGAGGGTAATCGTATAAATCGCCCGCAGCGCGGTCAGGTTCTGGCCCAGAAGCTGGAGCACCTTGTAGGCGTCATGGGCGGTGCGAAGCATCGAAAAGCTGGTTCCGGCCCCGATGTCGGAGGCGAGCCCGACCCGCACCGGTCGCTCGCCCGTCGTGGTTTTTGCCAGGTCGAACAAACCGCTGCCCATGAACAGGTTGGACGACGGGCAAAATGCGATCACCGATCTGGTGTCGTGCAGGCGGCGCAGTTCCGTCCCGTCGAGATGAATGCCATGGCCGAAAATCGATCGCGATCCCAGCAAGCCGGCCCGGTCGTAAATGTCGGTATAGTTGGCGGCGTCAGGATACATGTTTGCCGCGGCCGCGACCTCGTCCCGGTTTTCCGACAAATGGGTCTGCAAATAGCAATCGGGAAACTCCCGGATCAGGCTGCCGGCGGCTTCGAGCTGCTCCGGCGTTGAAGTCAGGGCGAATCGCGGCGTGACCGCGTAAAGCTGGCGGCCATTGCCATGCCATTTCCGCAACAGCCTCCTGGACGCTTCATAACTTTGCGTGGCGTCGTCTCGCAAAGCTTCCGGCGCGTTACGGTCCATCATCACCTTGCCGGCGATCATGCGGGTATTGCGGCGCTGTGACTCGGTGAAGAACGCCTCGGCCGATTGTTCGTGAACCGTGCAATAAACGGCGGCGGTGGTGGTGCCGTTGCGCAGCAACTCATCGAGGAAATATTTGGCCGTTCTTTCCGCGTAGCCACGGTCGGCAAAGCGCTGCTCTTCGGGAAAAGTGTATTTTTCCAGCCACTCCAAAAGCTGCGTGCCGAACGATGCGACGATGCCCGACTGGGGGTAGTGAATATGGGTGTCGATAAAGCCCGGAACCACGAAGCAGCCGGAATAATCGTCGATTACAGTTTCCGCCGCCAGGGTCGGCAGAACCGATGCGCTGTCGCCGCGGGCCACGATCCGGCCGTTCTCGACCACCACGATCCCGTCTTCATGATAATGGTGGCTGGCTGCCTCGCCGACGGTCGCCGGATCATCGACAAAGGTCAGAACCCGGCCCCGAATGGCGCGTCGGCCTTGGTGCAAGTCTTGTGTCATTACGGTTGCTCTTGCGGGCTGTCGTGCAACGGCGAACCGGCCGCGAACCATGCCGCCAGGGCCGCCCGTTCGGTTTCGGTCATTTCGGTGATGTTGCCGAGCGGCATGGCTTTCGTGGCCACGGACTGGGCGTAAATTCGTTTCGCCTCGCGCTCAATGTCGCCGGCGGTTTCGAGCACCACGCCCAGCGGCGGCGCGTCGAAGCCGTCAAAAGTCGGGCGGGCGGCATGACAAACCGCGCACCGCTCCCTGATGATGCTTTTGACCTCGCTGAAGGAGGCCGCCACCTGGTCTGACGGCGGGGTCTGGTGGTTGGTCAGCGCGATGACCCCGGCCATCACCACGGCGGCCACGGCCCATGGCCACCATTTTTTGCCCCGGCCAGCGTGTTTCATATTGAAGAAATGACGGACCACCCCGCCAGCGACGAAAATGCCCGCCAGGATGACCCAGTTCCAGTGGCTTCCAAAGGTCATGGGGTAATGGCTGGACAGCATGACGAACAACACCGGCAGCGTCAGGTAATTATTGTGCAGGGAACGCTGTTTGCTCCGGGCACCCAACCGCGGGTCCGGCGACCGGCCGGCGAGCAGGTCGGCGACGATTTTTTTCTGATTGGGGATGATGACGAAAAAGACATTGCCCACCATCAGGGTGCCGATCAGCGCGCCGGTATGAATATAGGCGGCGCGGCCGCTAAAGACATGCGCATAGCCCCACGCCGCAACAACCAGCAGGGCAAAGCCGATGCCGGCCAGCATCGCGTCGTTGTTCCTGAGCGGCGACTTGCACAACTGATCATAGATCACCCAGCCCGCCACCAGGGACCCGGTCCCAAGCGCCACCGCCTCCAGGGCCGACAGATCCATCACCGATTTGTCGATCAGGAAAATCTCGGCGCCCAGATAATAGATCAGGGCCAACAGGGCGAAGCCGCTGAGCCAGGTGGTATAGGCCTCCCATTTGAACCAGTGCAGTCCATCGGGCAGGTCGCCGGGGGCTACCAGATATTTGCGCATCCGGTAGAAGCCGCCACCATGAACCTGCCAGCTTTCGCCGGCCAAACCCTCGGGCATTCCGGCATGCTTGCGCAGACTGGCGTCGAGAAAAATGAAATAGAACGAGGACCCGATCCACGCGATGCCGGCCACCACGTGAAGCCATCGAACCAGCAGTTCGATCCAATCCATCAAGCTTGCCCCCATAGTCACATCAACTCGTGTTTTTCTTGTTTCGAACGCGCCGTCCCCTCGGCCGCACTCTTGTCAGTTTATGGTTCATTGGTACCGATGTGCCCAGGTTCAAGCAACAGGAAATACATCAAGTTGTCTGTACACCGAGCCATTGACCAATGCGCTCAAACGCGCCATCGATGTCGCGCTCGCGGGTTTCCCGTCCCAGGCCAAAGCGCACGCTACTGTGGGCTTCGGCCGGGCTCAGGCCCATCGCGGTGA
>JBHHWG010000128.1:0-3445 GCA_046756385.1 Sphingomonadales bacterium
CGCTGGCACTCCGCCGCCCGCCTGGCCGAGGTGATGTCGCGCGCTGTGCCCCGGAAGCCTTTGAACTCCTGGGTTTGGGGTGTGTAGACGGGAAGGCCACTTATCAAAAGGTGGCGCAGTCTCCCGTCCTTTCCGACGACGTCAAAACGGAGGTCCCGGAACGGCGATCGCCAGTCAAAAACCGTCGGCTCGCCGTCATCGGTCATGACCTGGCCAATATCCAGCAGCTTCCGGTTGTAAAGTTCGGTCGGGTGATAGCCAAGAAGTTCCTTCACGCGGTGCGAGACATGTGTGATGCGGAAATCGGTGCCGACCGCCCACACCATGTCGGATACCAACCGGGTTATGTCATCCAACTGGCGGCGAAGCGCGATGACTTCATTGTCATGGCGATAAGCATCCGTTCGCTGCTGATTCGCGTTGTCCATGGCTCTATTTACCGAGTTCCAGGGCACGGACGGCGGCCAGATATTCCCAACTACGCCGCCACTTGCGAACCACTGCCGCCGCCCCAGGCTGTGTCATGGGTCCGAACAGCTCCAGCACCTTTTTCGACTCCGCCGCGGCCTTGCTGGCGCTCACCGCGTGGGTCACGCGGCTTAAATGAAAAATCTCCTTGAACTCAGATTCGTCAAGATCGAGATACTTGCAGGCGATCGCCAGGCCTTCGCCCCCCGGCTCAAACAGGATGCGCTTGGCGAGCTTCTCGCCGATGCCCAATAGCGTCGCCAGCACCTGGATAAACAGTGTCACCTCACCCTCGCGAAGGATCGGCAGTAACATGGCTGGCGTTGCCAATCCTTCGCGCAGAAGCTCCTCGGTCAAGGTTGCAGCTTTGGATTTCCCGTCGCCATCCCCGTTCTTTTCGTCAGCCGCGTCGGCCGAAACCTGCGCCAACAGATCGTCGATTACACTCGGGTCGACGTCGAAGTTCTTCAGTATGTATGGCCGAAGGGCCGCCGACACCCAGAAAAACATTCGCCGGGCCACTGACGGGGGCAAATCCTTGCGCCGGAGAACCGGCTCCTGAAAGCTGTCGATGCGTTCCGATTGTTCGACCAGATATGCCAGCGTGCTTTCCGAAATTTGGGCGTTCTCGTTCTTGAGGAGCGTTGTAATAACGCTGGCGTGCCCCACCTCAACCAGCGCGTCGGAGACGTCTTCATTAACCGTTTGGCGAATGGCGATCGCCATCTGGTGCTCCAGCGTTCGATGCCGGATGATCTCGATCAGGTCCGAATCCTTGAGGACGTTGCTGTGAGTGAGCACCGGTGCGGCTACTGAAATGTCACTGTTGGCCAGAGTCCGGATCAGCTCCAGTGGCGCATCATCAATATCCTTGAGCTGGTCGGCCAATGTCTTCCGTACCGTCATTTCCACGTCGTGGATGAGCATCGTGAGGATTTCGAACATCAATGAACGCTCATGATCCGTGAGCGTCAGGCTGCGATCGGAAAACAGGTCGGAAATAGTGCGGGCGAGTAAATTTCGCCCCTCGGTCGTCTTTTTCTTGGCGACCTCGAGAAGCATGAATGCGTCGCCATTGGCCGGTTGCGTTGCCTGCGGTCCAGTCACTTGGGCGGCCTCTTCGTTGCCGGTTTCGCCGCTCGGAGAAGCATCCCCGGGCGGGTCACTGTTGACAGTCACACGCACAAAACGGTGACGATTCGAATTGAGCAGTGTTAAAAATTAGTTGACGAACCGCAATAATATTCTCCGCCTAGCAGTAAAATGCTTTGCCGGGAGCGGCTCGTCAAATGGATTCCATCAGATCAGAAAGCGGATTAACGCCCGAGCGCGCGCAGATTTGTTTCGTGATCGTTCAAATCCCGTGCCCTCTTTTTGTCGAGCATGCGCTGATCGGCGCGGCGCAGCACTTCGATGAGGCAGGATCTGGGGCCAAATGGCTCTGCCCCCACGCTCGCCCGAACCGGAATATCAGTGGCGCCATAAGTCACCACCAGACTGTTGAGCATTTCCTCAAGGATTACGGCCCGTTTGCGGCCGAGCTCCGGCTGGCAGCGCGTCAGAACGACGACGAATTCATCGCCGCCCTGGCGAATGACAAGATCCGAACTGCGCGTATTTTCAAGTAGAAGTTTAGCGACTTCGCACAAAACGGCGTCGCCGGCGTCATGTCCCATTGTGTCGTTGATGGTCTTGAAGTTATCGAGGTCGATATAGACCATGGCGCCGAGCTCCCGATAGCGCCGCGCGGCCGATAGGGCGCGCTTCATGAAATCCTCAAGGGAACGGCGATTGCCCAACCCCGTCAAATCGTCGGTCATCGACAACATTTCGAGCTGGCTGATCCGGCGCTGCTGACTGATCAGGCGCTGCTCCGCCTCCGCGGCGTAATTGAGCACTTGGGTGATCACCGCCCACTCGTCGTCCTTGAAACGACCGTTCTTCCCCACAAATGACATCAGGAGCCTGTTGGTCAGCTCGCCTACATGGGGATTCAGGTCGTTTTGGATGTTCATTTCAAGTATCGCGGAGTAGCCCATAATGTTCCCCACTTTTATTGCCGAACGCACTCACAACGATAAACTTGCAAAGATTGTGCCATTAGTAAGTCATTGGAATTCAAGGCATTTAGGCCTCGATCGGGGTCAAAAAGATGTGATTGATCCCGGAAAATGATACCTATCGGCAGATATCGCCCATTGTCCTGAATGCCTGGAGCACTTTGGGGACGCATCCCCCCAGCCGGTCAGGATTTTGCGGGAGGGCGCCGTCCCAGCGCGCGGCCCTTTATGATCGCGTCAGCGCCGAACCGGTCCCGGACATGGTCGATCGCGCGTTCGGTTTTGGCGCGGACGGCGGCTGACTGATCAATCAGGTCTGGCGGGGCGTCGTCCGCGAAGTCGGTCGACAAATGGGAGACGCCAAAGCCAATCAGCCGGAACCTCCGGCCCGTGGCTTCGCTCTGAAGCAAAGGTTTGGCGGCCAGAAAAAGAACGTCGGCAAGCTGGGTCGGGTTGGCAAGCTGTTTGGAGCGGGTCAACGTCCGGAATTGGGCGGTTTTTAGTTTAAGGGTAACGCCACCGCAACTCAGGCCTGCCTTTTTAAGCCGCGTCGCGACCTTCTCGCAAAGCTTCCAAAGGATGGATTTAAGCTCCTGGTAATCGGCAATGTCGCGTTCGAATGTGGTTTCGGCCGAAATCGACTTGGCCAAACCACGGGGCTCGACGGTCCGATTGTCGTGGCCGCGGGAAAGGCGCGCCAGCCGATAACCCATTGCGCCGTATTTCGTGGCCATGTCGCGCTCGCTTATGGCCTGAATTTGACCAACTGTGCGAATACCGTCTCTGCCAAGCCGGGCCGCGAATGCCTTGCCCACCCCGAAAATCCGGGTCACCGGCAGCTTGGCGAGGAACGACCGGGCCTCCTGACGCCCGATCACGGCAAACCCCCTCGGCTTGTCCATGTCAGAGGCGAGTTT
>JBHHWG010000129.1:0-3336 GCA_046756385.1 Sphingomonadales bacterium
GGGTCGTATTCGTAAGCCGCCGAAACGCCGGTGCCGGTGGCCGATTTGAGGCGGTAGAATGGAATCTCTACACAGCCTAGCACCCAGAAAGAATTTCGCTAATTTCCTTGGCCTTTTCTCTTGGCGTTAATTCAAAAAAATTAGCCATCTTGGCCTTGCCACGTATAGAGTATCTGTGTAGTAAAAAACTAAACGCGACATATAGAAAAAACAATAAAGAAAAAGTAATTAGAAACAAAAAAATCTTCATGCATATGTCCAATTGATGCGAAAATATCACCATAGGAATTCCAACAAACAGCATTGTCCACGCAAAATCATTAAGGCAATACCTGCAAACATTCCAGAAGACATCTTTATCAAAAATGGTTGAGCGTAAATAATTTATCTGTTTCGAAGGCATGGCCGCCTCATCTACATTGTTTTTCGCGAATCGATCACCAAATACTTATTACAGCAACCGACGTGTAAGAGCCTGACCGAAAAGTCGGCGGCTGAGGATCGGCGCGGGGTTTTTGCCGATCCGGCAGGCGCCGATTGCAGTCGATATCGGGGAATATCGGCAAAATCGGCAACGAACCGGGCGGCAAAAAGACCCGCCGAGCCGACCCGTCCGACTTTTCGGTCAGGCTCTTAAACCGCGTTGGTTCAAGATATCTCTCGTTAAAGATATTGCCAGCCGATTTTCAGGATCCAAGACCTTCATCGAAGAGTTGGAGCGGACAGTCCCTGATTTCTATGACCGGGTCGGTGAGCACCTACGACAATGGGTCCCCGGCAACGCTGTGCCGATGGGCCGCTACGCTGACGGCCCCACGTCGTCAATGCACCCGTCTCCCTCCAAAAGCGGGCGATGACGCTTGATTGCGGAAGCAATGAATTCGGAGAAGACGCGGATGCGGGCGTTTGTCCGCATGTCGCGGTGGGTAAGAAGCCACAGCTCGAAATCAGGATTGCGCTTAGCTGGCGATAACCGCCGCAATGTTGGTTCAGGTTCGCCGAGAAAACATGGAAACATGCCGATGCCCATCCCGGCTTTGCAGGCCTCAAGTTGCACAAGCAGGCTGACAAACCTACCTCTGACTGGGATGTTGGGAAATTTGCTTTCCTTTACCCACTTTTGATACGGATTCCGCCCTCCAAAACCGATCCAGCGTGCCGCGGTCGGGTCCCGAAGATCGTGATTGTCCAGGTAGTCCTGTGCTGCGTAGGCGGCGGTGGCACAGGTCACAAGCCGCCGCCCGATGAGATGCTCGGGCGGGTTTCGCGCGAACCGCAATGCGATATCCGCTTCCCGTTTGTCCAAATCGGCGGTCTCGTAAGTAATCTCCACATCCAGATCAATCCCCGGATATTTTTGCGTGAACTTGACCAGGGACGGCATCAAGAGCGTTGTCGCCAGAACGTCCACCATCGTCACCCGGATTTGGCCGTCGAGTTTGCGATCAAGCCCGAGGATGCGCCGCTCCAGCCCATCAAGCTCGTTCTCGACACCCTCCGCGACCCTCAACATGTCCTCGCCCGCCGGAGTCAAGGCATAGCCCGTGGGCAGACGATCGAACAATCGAACGGAGAGCCGCCTTTCCATCGCTTCGATGCGCCGGGCCACTGTCGAATGGCTCACGTCCAGCCTCGCAGCCGCCGCGCGGACGGTGCCGGCACGCAGGAGTGCGAGGAAAAGCTTTATGTCATCCCAATTCATTATTGTCTCATTTTTGACGTTACAAAATCCAAATTTACAACTTTCGTATTGAATTTAGGACATCTAGGATCATGAAGGCAAGCGCGGCTGTCGCTTGCGGAGCTGCTCACGAATGCTCTGCCAGGCAGTTGCCGCGTTTATGGCAAACAAGCGAGGACAAAATGATACGTCGTTCGATATTCAGCATTTTCTTCTTAGTGGCGGCATCAGTCGCCAGTTTTCTATCCTTCGGCGCGACATCGGCGCCGGCGGCCGAAAAGGCCTATTTCGTCGACATTCTCTATTTGAATGAAGGCAAGACGCCGGAAGATGCCAAGGCTTACTTCGACAAGACGGTGCCGATCATAGCGAAGCACGGCTTGCGTCGCGTTACCCCCGGGTTCGTGATCACCCAGAAGATGGCGGGAGATATCGATCCCAATCTCATCAATGTCTGGTCGGTCAGCGATCCGCGAAACACATTCTCGGATATTTTTTCAGATCCAGCCTACCTCAAGCACGTTGCGTTGCGGGATGCCACTTTCGACATGTCGCGCTCTTACATGTTCATGATGAAGGCCGCCGAATAGCAGCGTTAACGCTGCGAACAAAAGCTCAGCACGACTATTGGCCGTTACACCGCAGTTACCAGGTTGCTCCCTAGCATGCGGTCGTCCAAGTCGTGCTGAGCACTCGGCCCGGGCCATGGGCCCAGATCATGGAATTGGCTCGGCTTTAGCGGCTGCTCACGCTCCATTGCCGCGTGCCTGCCCATCTACAGCCGGTTCAAATCGGTGTCCGGGAAATAATGGGCCCATACCATCCAGAATATTTCCGGGATCATGGGCTGGCGCTCCAGCCGCTCGCCGTCTTTGGTATCGCCATTGGGGCCGATGTCGCCCACCGCCCTGCCCCCGGTCCTGAATGCGTCAACAAATCCGTGCTCGGTGAAATGGACGATGGCAGTGGGTTCGCCACCGATCACAGTGTCAATCCGGCCGCCATTGGCCTTTAGAAATTCCGTGGTGTAGGCGACCCGGTCACCATCGATGTCGAAGGCATGAACGAATGCCTTGGGCTTGAGGCGATCGTCGAACCGGGGAATCGGAAAATAGGGTCTGTCGGTGGCCGGATCGTAATGTTTGTCGAGCACATCCTTCATGATCGCCCGCACAATCCGGTCCCAGCTCCGTGAAATCAGGCCCCGGAACGGCGCCGACGGCGGATTGAAATAAACCCGGCCGCCAGGAAAGAGCGTGCGATAGCTCCGATAGCTCATGATCCGGGTGGCGTGACGGCGCATCACGGCCCCGTTGCCAGGCTTCAGCCCGAACGACCCGAAAAGCTGCTGAACAAGCCGGTTCGACCGGCGATCATACAGCATCAGATTATTGGAAAGCTGGCCCGCCACCGCCAAATCGAGCTTCCGTCCGCCGACCTGAGGCGCAAAGGCAATGGCGGCGTGGGACAGCGCGCAGTAGGTCATCACCACATCATCCACGCCAAACCGATCGCCGGCATTGGCGATCACATGGGGCCGGGTGATCCAGTCGATCGGATAGCCCCTGACCTTGCCGCCGACCTCGACAACCGCGATTTCGGCGTCGTCGGCGAGAAAGCTTGCCGCTTGCTGGTGGCCGACAAAGCGTGCCTTC
>JBHHWG010000130.1:0-3292 GCA_046756385.1 Sphingomonadales bacterium
AGGCGGTTATAGAAGGCATCGCCACCCAGCGAGCTCAACCCTTGCACGGCCCCCCCCCCGCCGAGAATTATATCAAAGCTGGCCGCGAGCGGGCTGGCGGTTAAACTACCGCTGGTTTTTGGATTGATATCCGTTGCCGTCGGCCTGTCGATCGGTTTTAGCGGCTCCTATTTCGGCAGCCAGGCGGTCAGCCACGAGGTCAACCAGAAACTGAGTACCGTGATGACCGCACGGGCCCAGGAAATCGACGAATATTTCAGGTCCATCCGGGAAGACCTGCGGATCGTCGCCAACAGCCCGACCACGGCCCAGGCGATCGGCGAATTTGATGGCGCCTGGAAAGATTTGGGAGGTGGGCAATCCAGTCTTTTGCAGGCGCTATATATTTCCAGTAATCCCCACCCCCTTGGCGAGAAGGACAAGCGTCTACGACGCCGGTGACGGTTCGCGTTACAGCGCTGTCCACGCCAGGCATCATCCGTGGTTCCATCAAATTCAGCAAACGCGGGAATATTACGACATCTTCCTGTTCAACGCTGAAGGCGACCTGATTTACACCGTATTCAAGGAACTCGATTACGCCACCAATTTCTCCAGCGGAGAATGGGCCGAGACCGATCTCGGACAGGTATTCCGCGATGCAGTCGCCCAGCCACGAGAGGGCTTTCAGACTTTTCAGGACTTTGAACCTTATGCACCGAGCAACGACGCTCCTGCGAGCTTCATCGCCACACCGGTGCTTGACGCCGATGGTCAGCTCCTGGGCGTGGTGGCGTTTCAGATGCCGATCGGGCGGATCAATCGCCTCATGGGCAACCGCGCCGGCATGGGCGAGACCGGCGAGGCTTACCTGGTTGGCCCGGACTTCCTGATGCGCAGCGATAGCCGCTTTTCCGAGAAATCGACCATCCTGGTCAGGAAGGTTGAGGGCCCGACCGTGCGCGCGGCGCTCAAAGGCGGCGCCGGGATCGAAATTATCGACGATTACCGTGGCGTTCCCGTGATCTCGGCCTACAAACCGTTTGATTTCATGGCGTGACCTGGGCCGTGTTGGCGGAAATTGACGTCGCCGAGGCCGGGCAGGCGATGTCGTCCATGCGTCGCACTCTCCTTGTGGTCACGCTGTTGCTGGTGGCGGGCGCGGTGGGCGCCGGGTTGTTCTTTGGGCGCGGCATTTCGAACCCCATCACCGAAATCACCACGGTCATGGGGCGGCTCGCCAGTGGCGATCTCAAAGTTGACATACCCCATGGCCAGCGCACCGACGAGGTGGGTCAGATCGCCGGCGCGGTCGTGGTTTTCAAGGACAATCTGATCGCCAACGAGCGCCTACAGCAGGAACAAGAGGAAGCGCGAGCGGCCGCGGAGACGGCGCGTTTGGAGGCCGAAGAGGCCGACCGAAAGGCCGCCGAGGAGGCTGTCGAAGCCGAAAAACGGGCCGAGGAGAAGCGCAAGGCGATGTTGCTGGATATGGCCAATGGGTTCGAGTCCAAGGTCGGCGGGGTGGTCGAGGCGGTGACGTCGGCGGCCACCGAAATGCAATCGACCGCCGGCTCGATGTCGGGCACCGCCGAGGAAACCGCCAGTCAGGCGACCGCGGCAGCGGCGGCCTCGGAACAGGCCTCGGTCAATGTCCAGATGGTGGCCTCGGCGTCCGAGGAACTGAGCACTTCGATCACCGAGATCGCCCGCCAGGTCGCCGAATCCGCCAAAATGTCGGCGGGCGCGGTCGAGGAGGCCAAGAGCACCAACGTCATGGTCGAAAACCTCGCCGACGCGGCGCAGAAGATCGGCGCCGTGATTGAACTGATCAACGATATCGCCTCGCAGACCAATTTGCTGGCCCTTAATGCGACCATCGAGGCGGCGCGGGCGGGTGAAGCCGGCAAGGGCTTCGCGGTGGTCGCCTCGGAGGTTAAATCGCTCGCCAGTCAGACCGGCAAGGCCACCGACCAAATCGCCGAGCAAATTTCCGAGATCCAGAAAGCGACCGGGGAATCGGTCGCCAATATCCGCAATATCGGCAAAACCATCGGCGGCATCAACGAGGTCGTGACGTCGATTTCGGCGGCGGTCGAACAGCAGGGCGCCTCGACCCAGGAAATCAACCGCAACACCGCCCAGGCCGCGACCGGCACCGAAGAGGTCTCGTCCAACATTCAGGGCGTCAACGCGGCGGCGGGTGAAACCGGGGCGGCGTGCGCCCAGGTGCTAGGCGCGGCCAGCCAACTCGCCGAGGAAGCCGTGGCGTTGCGGAGCGAAGTCGACAGTTTCCTGCGCGAGGTCCGCGCCAGCGGATAGGTAGTGCCGGGATTGACCGTTTCCTCAATTAGCCGGCATTTGCGTAATGATTAAGCAAATCGCCTGTTTTCCGGCATGCCGCTGCCTCTGCCGTACCCACCCACAGTCCCCGGGGAGGCCAGGAGCGCCAGGAATCGCGGGCACGCGACCTGGCACGACTTGTGCTCCTTATCACTTGGTATTTGAGATTAGGAGAGTTGTTTATGAGATTTCTGCTAGTTGGTGTCCAAACGGCGGTGCTGGTGGTTGGTGCGACGGGTTTTCCTTCGTTCGCCCACGCTGATGACGGGGAAGCGCCCGTTTCTCTCAGCGCCAATGTATCGCTGGTTTCCGATTACCGTTTTCGCGGCATCTCCCTGAGCGATGAGGACATCGCCATCCAGGGCGGCCTGGATATTGCCAGCGACGTCGGCTTTTATGCCGGGGTTTGGGGCTCGAGCATCGAACAATTCAACGGCGCCGAAACCGAGATTGACCTTTATGCCGGATATGGCCGCGATCTGGCGGGGATCACGGCCGATGTGTCCATCATCGCTTATACCTATCCCGGCGGAACCGACACCAACTATTTCGAAGTCGCCGGATCGCTGGGCAAGTCGGTGAAAGGATGGGGCGTAAAAGTGGGCGTCAACTACGCGCCCAGCCAGTCCAACATCGGTAATGTGGATAACATTTATGTTTTCGGTGATGTGGCCGTTGGAATCAAGGACACGCCGCTCACCCTGTCGGGACATGCGGGATTTGAAGATGGCGCTTTCGGAGCCAACAAGATCGACTGGTTGCTCGGGGCGACATACTCGCTGGATCGTTTCAGTTTCAAGCTCGAATTCATAGGCGCCGATCAATCCGGCGGCGGTTTGGATAATACCGTGGTCTTGAGCGTTGGGGCCACATTCTGACCCCCTGCCTGTTTTCGTCGGCAATCCTGGAGAAAATTGGCGCACCCGACAGGATTCGAACCTGTGGCCTCTGCCTTCGGAGGGCAGCGCTC
>JBHHWG010000131.1:0-3162 GCA_046756385.1 Sphingomonadales bacterium
GCTGATGCGCGGCCGGGGCGCCGCGCCCATGTCGAGCTCGGGCGGCGGCGGCGCCTCAACGACGGGCATGAAGCGGCCATCGGCCGGGCTGACCACGAGGCCCGTGCCGCCGGGCACGACGCGCGGCGGGTCGCGAAAGAAATAGGCGCACCACGCGGTCAACACCACACCGATCCAACCCAGCGGTTGATAAATCATGAACAGGACCACGGTCACCAGGGCCGCGGGGATAACAAATTTGTGCCCTTCCTGGTGGAGCGGCGCAATGACTGACGGTTTGAATTTCATGCTTTTTTATTTTCCTGTTTTCGGGCGCGCCGCCCCGAATGAGGTGCGGGTATCGCGCGACGATTCCGGCACACCTTAACCGGGGACGTGCGTAACATTAAGTTCTAATTCAGTTTGAATACGGAGTCACACCGCGTCGACTTCGACCAGATCCTTTAGTCGGTTCTGAACCGCGACCGCCTCCTGCTGGCGTTGCCACATGGTGGCGTAGACACCGCCATGCGCCAGCAACGCCTCGTGGCCGCCGCGCTCGACGATGCGCCCGGCGTCAAGAACCAGAATCTGATCGGCGTCGATAACCGTGGACAGGCGGTGCGCGATCACCAACGTGGTCCGGTTGCGCGACACCTCCTTGAGCGCGGCCTGGATTTCCTTTTCAGTATGGGTGTCGAGCGCCGAGGTCGCCTCGTCGAACAACAGAATTGGCGGATCCTTGAGAATCGTCCTTGCAATTGCGACCCGTTGTTTCTCGCCGCCCGAAAGCTTCAGGCCACGTTCGCCAACCATGGTTTCAAAACCCTGTGGCAGCCCCTCGACAAAGTTATGAATCGCCGCCAGTCTGGCCGCTTGCGCGACCTCGTCAGCATCGGCCCGGGGCCGGCCATACCGGATGTTGTAGCGAATGGTGTCGTTGAACAACACGGTATCCTGAGGAACGATGCCGATCGCGGCGCGCAGGCTTTCCTGGGTTACCGCCCGAACATCCTGGCCGTCAATTCGCACCGCGCCGTCCTCGATGTCGTAGAACCGGAACAGGATTCGCGAAATCGTGGATTTGCCCGCGCCGCTGGGCCCCACGATCGCCACGGTCTTGCCGGCCGGCACACGGAACGACACGTCGTGCAGAATTTGGCGATCCGGCTCGTATCGGAATGAAACCCGATCGAACACAATCTCGGCGCCGTTGGTCGCCAGCGGCCTGGCGTCCGGCGCGTCACTGATCTCGGTCTGCTTCTCCAGCAGTTCGAACATGTTCTCCATATCGACCAGTGACTGCTTGATCTCGCGATACACGAAGCCGAGGAAATTGAGCGGCATGTAAAGATTGAGCAACAGGCTGCTGACCAGGAAATAGTCGCCCAGCGTATAGCGGCCGTCGACCACCCCCCGCGCGGTCAGGATCAGGGCCACGCACAGCCCAGTGGCAATGATCGCGCCCTGACCGACATTGAGAAGAGTGAGGCTGGTCTGGCTTTTGACCGCCGCGCGTTCATAGCGCTCCATCGCCAGATCGAAGCGCCGGGCCTCGTGCTCTTCATTGCCAAAATATTTGACGGTCTCGAAATTGAGCAGGCTGTCTATGGCCTTGGTATTGGCGACCGTGTCCTGTTCGTTCATCTCGCGCCGGAACTTGGTCCGCCATTCGGTGACAAACAGCGTAAAGACGACATAACCGCCGACCGACAGCAGGGTCACCAGCGCAAACATGTAATTGAAGTGATAAAACATGATGCCGGTCACCAGGAGGATTTCCAGAATTGTCGGCAGGATGCTGAAAAGCATGAACCGCAACAGGAAATCGATGCCCCGGGTTCCGCGTTCGATTGCCCGGCTCAACCCTCCGGTGCGACGCTCCAGATGAAAGCGCAACGCCAGCCGGTGCATGTGACGGAACACCTGAAGCGCGATCGTTCTTAATGCCCGCTGCCCGACCTTGACGAACACCGCGTCGCGCAACTCGCCAAAGGCCTGAGCCATCACCCGGGCAAGGCCGAAAGCGAGGATGATCGCAACCGGCACGTAAATAACGTCGTGAATATCCCGGTTGAGTGCGTCAACCGCGGCCTTCCCCAGAAACGGTGTCGCCACATTGACGATCTTGGCCCCTGCCAGCAGCAGCAGAGCGATCACCACGCGCGCACGCAGGCCCTTCATGCCCGGCGGCCACAGATAGGGCAACAACGTCCTCACGGTTTGCCAGTGCCGGGGGCGGTCCTCAGAGCGTGGAGGTTCGAAACTGAGTGTTCTCATGCCGGCATGATTCCCATTCGACTTCGCAAGCGCGATTGACGCAGCCCGTCTTTAATGACCGATTTTACCTGTCATTTTTACAGTATCTTAAGACGGTGGCGAGAAACATAAGCCAAATCTTTTTTGATCCGCGGACCAGCCGATTTGCCAAGTCGCGTAACGGGAGTAGACCATTGTTGGAGGTCCTCGACCAGACCAGTTCACCGGGCGCCGGTTTGACCCGGCCTTTTTGTAAGGACCGTCCTGTCTTGATTTTCAAAGTTCCGGAGCTGCCTTGCCAGTTCGGTTTCATGTGGGCGGATATTCCATTCTCGGCGCATTTGAGCCAGCTACCCGACGCTGACATGGTAACGCTGGACCTCACCGGCGATCTCGGCGAATTGCCATTTACCGCCGAAGCCGAAACCGCCCGCGCCGACCTGCGGGCCAGCCTGTTGTCGGATAGTGAAACCTTTCCCGGAAGTTTTGACGTATCTCCAGACAATCGCGTCAGTTTTTCGAACCGCACGCTGGTGCCGGCGCCAACCACGTCGGACAAGGTGATGACCGCGCTTGTCATCAGCCTGTTGCAGGTCGGTCCCTTTGTTCGGACGGTGAAGGGCCTTACGGCCTCGATCAGCGAGCGCCGCGATCCCGGACAAGAGGACGATGCCCAGAACTGAGTTCCCGAAAAAACGCTCAGGCCCGGATTTTTCCCGGTCTTCTATTGTGGGTCAGATGCGGTTTGTGGCGTCGGCAGTGCAAACTGCTGGCCCGGATAAATCAGATCCGGGTCGCGGATCTGACCTTGATTAGCGCGATAGATCACGGTGTAGCGCATGCCGGCGCCATAAATACGCCGCGCGATGTTCCACTAGTTATTGCCCTTGTGTACGACCACATGACCCTCGGACAGGGTGGCGT
>JBHHWG010000132.1:0-3038 GCA_046756385.1 Sphingomonadales bacterium
TAAACATGATTACTTCGAGCTTCTCGGTGTGGTTGCCGAGGCCGAGCAGGAGGGCTCCTTCGGTCGTGCATTTTTCGATCGGCGGGAAGGCCTTTTCGGTGCCGCGCTGGGGGTGGGCGACATCCGCGGCGCCGTCAGAGGTTTGGAGCAACATGGACTGGGTAATAGCCTGAAGGTCGTTACCCTGGGCCGCTCCCTGTCCGTCGCCGACAACGATATTTCGATGAGCGCCGCCGTCGCGCTGCTTCCGGTCGAAACCATGCCGGGCATTCGGCTCATCATGTGTGAGCATTCGACTCCTGCGGCGCTACGGCGACCGGAATGGCTCGATCACCCAAACGACGCGCTGGGGTTGGCCCGGCTGACCATGGTGGTCGAAAGGCCGGAGAGTCTGGGATCCCGTTGCGAGGCCCTGTTCGGGGCTGGCAGCACGGTTGTTACCGACAATACATTGACGGTGTTTACCGGCGCCCACTCCGTGATGATGGTGACGCCCGCCCATTTGCCCGTGATGTTCCCGGACGTGGCGATCGAGGATCGCCGCTCAACATATCTGGCGGCGATGAGCATCATGGTTGGCGACCTGGAACGGACGGCGCGCACGCTCGAAAACAACCAGGCGCCGTTCCATGTCACGGCCGACGATACTATTCACGTGGCCGCCCGCGATGCCGGCGGCGTCATTGTGGAGTTCTGCCTGCAAGCCCACTGCCTGGAGGCGTCATCCGCGCTTCATTGAAGAAGGGGTGGGAGCGGTCCGCCTGTTTTGATCAGGTGGCGAAGCGGAAGTGAAGCACATCGCCGTCCACGACGAGATAGTCTTTCCCTTCGAGCCTCGCCTTGCCGGCCTCGCGCGCGCCGAGTTCGCCGTTGCAGGCAATGAAATCATCGTAGGCGATCGTCTCCGCGCGAATGAAGCCGTGCTCAAAATCACTGTGAATGACGCCGGCTGCTTGCGGGGCCCGGGCGCCCCGAGGCACCGTCCATGCCCGGGCCTCCTTGGGACCGGCGGTGAAGTAGGTGATCAGGCCCAGCAGGTCATAGCCAGCGCGAATCACCTGGCCGAGGCCGGTTTCGGTGAGGCTAAGCTCGGTGAGGAAGGCCATGCGCTCCTCCTCGTCTTCAAGCTGGGATATCTCGGCCTCGATCGCCGCCGAGATTACAACGCAGCCCGCGCCTTCGGCATTTGCCTTTTCCACCACCCGGTCGGAATAGGCGTTGCCGGTCGCAGCTGACCCTTCTTCTACATTGCAAACGTAAAGAACGGGTTTGGCGCTTAGGAGGTTAAGATCGAGGAAGGCTCGTTCGTCGTCCGGGGCAACCTTTAAAAGCCGTGCCGGTTTTCCCTCCTGCAACAGCTCAAGCACCGGGTCGATCAGGGCCAGCATCTTCTTGGCGTTCGCGTCAGCGCCCCGGGCTTTCTTGGTCAAGTTGGCTGCGCGCTTTTCCAGGCTTTCAAGGTCGGCAAGCATCAGCTCGGTTTCGATAATTTCGGCGTCGGCGATGGGATCGGTCCTGCCCTCGACATGGCTGATTCCGATATCGTCGAAGCAGCGCTGGATATGAAGGATCGCGTCGACTTCGCGAATATGGCCCAGAAACTGGTTACCCAGACCCTCGCCCTTACTCGCGCCGCGCACCAGACCGGCGATGTCGACGAAGGTCAAATGGGTCGGCAGGATTTGCTTCGAGCCAGCGATCCGCGCAATTTCGGATAACCTCTCGTCCGGCACCGGAACCTTGCCGATATTGGGCTCAATCGTGGTAAAGGCGAAATTCGCCGCCGTGGCGGCCGCGGTTTGCGTAAGCGCGTTGAACAGGGTCGATTTGCCCACGTTGGGTAGGCCGACGATTCCGCACTTAAACCCCATCGGAGCCGTCCTCTCTTACTTTCTCTTCACCTTTGCGAGCCGGTTTTCCCCGGCGTCGCTCGGTCGTGGGCTGGGTCAGGGCTGCGACCCTGGTCATGAATTTACCGTCTTCGCCGGCGGCCAACAGCGGGGCGGCGTCGGCGATGGCGTCCAGCATCGGATCCAGCCAGATTTGATCGGCCTTCGCGAAGTCATGCAGCACGTAACCGTGGACGCGGTCCTTGTGACCGGGATGACCGACCCCGATCCGCACCCGGCGATAGCCGTTGCCGATGAACCGATCGATGCTGCGAAGGCCGTTATGGCCGGCGGCCCCACCCCCTTTTTTCAATTTTAGCTTGCCGGACGCCAGATCGATCTCGTCGTGGAACACCACGACGTCCTCGACCGGGATTTTGTAAAACCGAGTGGCCTCGACGACTGAGCGTCCGGATTCGTTCATGAAGGTTTGCGGGCACAGGGCGAGGACCTTGCGGCCGGCAAGCTCGCCAGCCGACAGCAATCCTCTGAATTTCGACCGGGGCACACCAAAGGCATGGCGGCGGACGATTGCGTCCACCGCCATAAACCCGACATTATGCCGATGCCCGGAATAGGCGGCGCCCGGATTTCCGAGACCGACAAGGAGCAACATGTGCGTCCTCCGACAAAAGCCGCCAGATATTAAGCGGAGCCTTCTGTCTCGCCTTCGCCTTCGCCTTCCTCGGCGCCCTCCGCCTCAGGAGTGTGACCGGACGGCGCCGCAATCGTTACGATGGTGAAATCGCGATCCGTGATTCTGGGTGAGACGCCCTTCGGCAATTGAACGTCACTGATGTGCAAGCCATCGCCGATGTCGAGATCCGCGACACTGCATTCGATCGTCTCAGGGATCGCCCCAGCCGGACAGAGCAGCTCAATCTCGTGGCGCACCACGTTGAGAACACCGCCGCGGGTCAGACCCGGGGATGTATCTTCGCCGGTCCAGACACAGCGAACCAGGATGGGGACCACCGTGTCCTCTTCAACGCGCAAGAAGTCGACGTGAAGCGGCCAGTCGGTGACGGGGTGAAATTGCACATCGCGCGGCAGCACCCGCTGTGTCTTGTCACCGGCAACCAGCTCGAACACGGAACTAATGAATTCGCCCGCCTGCAATTGCTCGCGTAGCTCCTTGGTTTCGATAGT
>JBHHWG010000133.1:0-3029 GCA_046756385.1 Sphingomonadales bacterium
GTTCGCAGCCATCGTCACCATCACCCTGCTCGGGGTGGTTTTGATGGCGCTGGGTTCAATTGTTCTGGGGGGTGTGTTCGCCAAGAGCATTCCCTTCGCCTTCACCTCAAAGGCCGACCGCGCCGAATTTCTGGCGCTGGTTGAGCTGGAACTGGGTACCGGCATCGAGCGGTCAAAAGCGGTCGGCAGCCGGGTGGCCGCGGCTTTGCGGGAAATCGACGACATCGAGAGCGTGTTTTTCACCGTCGGGGCCGGTAGTCAGGGCCGGGTCAACGAAATCAGCTATTATGTCGATCTGACCCCCAAGCAACAACGAGAGGTCGGCCAGAACGCGCTGATGGACCAGGCTCGTCAGATCATGCGCGAGGCGGCGCCCGGGGCCCGGAATATCAGCGCCACGGACGTGCCGTGGGTGTCGGGCGGCGGCTCCACCAACTTCGAGATTGAATATTCGATCACCGGCCCTGATCTGGACGCCATGCAAACACTGGTTGGCGATATCATGGCGCGGATGCGCGACGCCGGCATGTTCGTCGACGTGCAGTCGAGTTACGACACTGGCAAGCCGGAACTGCAGGTCCATGTCGATCGGGCCAGGGCCGCGGATCTCGCGGTTTCGGTTCGCACGCTGGCCAATACAGTGCGCACCCTGATCGGTGGCGTCGAGGCAGCCACCTATGAGGAACGTGGCCAGCGTTATGACGTTCGGGTGCGGCTTGAAGAGGACCAGCGATACGATCTGGCACGGCTTCGAACGGTCCAGGTTCGCGCCGCCGATGGCGGTTTGGTCGACCTCGCCAATATCGCCGAGTTCCGCCTCGCCACCGGACCCGCCCAGATTGACCGGCAGGATCGGGCGCGCAAGATCGACATCATCACCAACGCCGCCCCTGGCGTCGCCCTTGGCGCCGCAACCGACGCCCTCGATCGCATTGTCGCCGAAGTTGGCATGTCGCCCGGCTATGACGGTTCGTATCAGGGCCAGGCCAAGCGGATGAAGGATTCGATCCGTGCGATCAGGTTCGCGTTCATGATGGCGCTGGTCGCGCTTTATATGATCCTGGCCAGCCAGTTCAACAGCTTCATCCAGCCCGGCGTGATCATGCTGACCGCGCCGCTGTCGTTTGGCGGCGCGTTCGCGGCGCTGGCGTGGTCGGGCATGTCCCTGTCGCTGTTCGCCCAGATCGGACTGATCGCGCTGATGGGTCTGGTGATGAAAAACGGCATTCTGCTGGTCGACTACGCCAACAAGATCGCCGAGACCGGAAAGTCGGCGCGCCTGGCGATGCGCGAGGCCGCGCCAGTGCGCTTGCGCCCGGTGCTGATGACCGCGATGTCGACCATTTTCGGCATGATCCCGGTGGCGATTTCAACCTCCGACGGCGCCGAATTCCGCAACGCCATGGGGGTTCTGGTCATTGGCGGCCTGCTGTCGTCAACCTTGCTGACCCTGGTGGTGATCCCGGTCGCCTACACCCTGGTGGCGGACCTCCAGCGCCTCTCCGCCCGCGGAGCAGCTTGGCTGGGCGGAATGACGCCTCGGAGGGGCACGACCCCGGCCGAGGACTGAGACCGGGGCGAGCGGCGACGGCGTCGAATAAGTCAAATGGCCTAGCGATAACTCCGCTAAACCATTGAAAAATTGGTGCCGGATGACGGATTCGAACCGCCGACCCCCTGATTACAAATCAGGTGCTCTACCAGCTGAGCTAATCCGGCATGGAGGCTGCGCTCAACATAGTTTTGAGCCGGCGTCAAAGCAACCTGTTTCGGCGCGATCGTTTGTTCCCATCTGTCTGATTTGCACCACTAGGAGATTGGAGCTTTGCGGGCCAGTTCGTACAGGGCCACGGCCGCGGCGTTGGAGACGTTCAGGCTTTCCACCGCGTCCGAGATCGGCAGGCGCACCAGCAGGTCGCAGCGCTCGCGGGTGAGGCGACGCATGCCCTTGCCCTCGGAGCCGAGGACCAGGGCCACTCGGTCCAGCGGCATGGCGTCACCGAGCGTCTTGTCGGCCGCGCCGTCAAGGCCGACTCGCCAATAACCTTGATCGGCAAGATAATCCAGCGCTCGCGCCAGATTGACGCACCGTACGAACGGCACCGCCTCCAGGGCGCCGGACGCCGCGCGGGCCAACGCGCCGGTTTCGGGCGGGGCGTGGGCCTCGGTCGTAATCACGGCAGCGGCGCCGAAAGCCGCTGCGGAGCGCAGAATCGCGCCCACATTGTGAGGGTCCGTGACCTGATCGAGCACCACGACGACAGGGTGGTCCGCAGGGTGATCGAGCGCATCCTCAAGCGCCGTTCCGGGCAAGGGATCAACTTGCAAGGCCACGCCCTGATGCACGGCCTCTGGCGGGAGTTGGCGGGCGATCTCGGCGCGATCCACGATCGTCGGTTCGAGCCCGCCAGGGAAATCGTCGCAATGCTCCAGGGAGCGGGCCGTGTCCTTGGTCACCAGCAACCGCAGGCAGCTCCGCGCCGGATTGGCCAGCGCCGCCAGGACAGCATGCCGGCCATGGAGCCAAAGGCCTGGTCGGGCACGATGTTTGCGCTTGCTCTTGGTCATTGTCTCACATATATTTTCAGGCTTGATCGCAAAGTAAGAAACCACGCAACAGGAGCAGTCGGCAACCCCCTGATTTTTTTTAAAATCAAGTTGACATATGGCGGCAAATTCCCATAGTGCGGCCCACAAACACATGGCTTGACGGACCGCCTTTCTTGGAGGTGGTGGCCTTGGAGGGGTGGCCGAGTGGTTAAAGGCAGCAGACTGTAAATCTGCCGACGTTAGTCTACGTAGGTTCGAATCCTACCCCCTCCACCATGCTTCCGCGATGGTAAACAAGAGGGAAGGGTTCGTTTAGGTGTGTGCGGGTATTCGGCGGGTGTAGCTCAATGGTAGAGCATCAGCCTTCCAAGCTGGTGACGTGGGTTCGATTCCCATCACCCGCTCCAGATTTTGCGAAGTGCCGGATTTTGCGAAGTGCCGGATTTTGCGAAGTGCCGGATTTTGCGAAGTGCCGGATT
>JBHHWG010000134.1:0-2826 GCA_046756385.1 Sphingomonadales bacterium
AAAACCACTACGACGAAAATGTGTGGGTGACGAGGAAAGGTGCTGTACGGGCCAGGACAGGCGACCTCGGCATCATCCCGGGCAGCATGGGCGCCAAGTCCTTCATCGTGACGGGAAAGGGGAGCAGAGAATCGTTTTGCTCCTGCGCTCACGGCTCTGGGCGAGTGATGGGGCGGAACGCGGCCAAGAAGCGCTTTTCCGTGGAGGAACATATCGCGGCCACGCAAGGCGTGGAGTGCCGCAAAGATGCGGGCGTGATTGATGAAACTCCTGGGGCGTATAAAGACGTTGATGCCGTGATGAAGGCGCAGGAAGACCTCGTGGAGGTGGTGCACACCTTGAAGCAGGTAGTGTGCGTCAAAGGTTGACCCTGCGCGTTGAGCACAGCCTTTGGCGGTGGTTTTCAGAATTTAGAGAATGCGATCTCCCAGCATTTTGCCCTTCGGGCCGCCCCGCCGCTGGCCTCAATGCCCGCACATCGAGACCACCGTAGGACAGCCGCGCACGTGCGTGAGTTGCTCGGCACCCATACCCAACCATCGGCCAAGGCCCGAGATGGCCATCAGCACAGCCCAGCCACGGGTTTAAGGGCGTTTCTGAGGCGGCTTAAGGGGCGATCGAACTCTGCATAAGAAATATCTAGCGGGACAAGTGCGGTCTAAGCGGCGGGGCGAGGCCCGGTCTCAGCGGCGGGACTATGACCCGGACGCTTCTATGCTCGAAATGGTGCCTGTGCTTGGGATGGTGATGGAACTTCATGAATTGTCTGTGAAAGTGATGCCGTTTGACCCAACTTGAACAGTTGTTATCGCAATAATATTTGATTTCAATAGGTTACGGACGTTCTGCGGTTTCTTAGCACCGCGTTTGGGGCGTCGATGCCGGTCTTGGCTAAGCCGGCACCGCGTCGGGCTCGGCCTCGCGGATGTTGGGCGGTAGGGCGATGCTCGCGGCTTGGAACAGCTTTCCGGCGACACCGGTCGTGGGTGTGCGCAAGATGAACCGCTTGCCGTCGTGAGCGACTTCGACTTCCTGGAGGCGGTCGAGGTCGCGTAGCACCTCGGCCCATTCCGGCTTGAGATTTGCCGCCGCCAGGCGTTCCTCGAGGTCCTTGCGTAGGATGAGCGCAAGGAAGCTGCAGAACACATGACCACGGATGGCGGCGTCGGATTGATGGTAGATCGGCCGGGTCGCCAGCAGGGATTTGGCCGTGCGGAACACCTGCTCCACCATGAGCAGGTCGCGGTAGCACAGCATGACGCTGAGCGGATCGAGCGTGGCGTTGGTGCGCAGCACGAAGATACCGTCGAAACGGGCGTCGTCGTCGATACGGTCCTGGTCGATCTCGAAGTGCGGCCCTCGCGGGGTCTTCAGGTAGCGCCGGTAGCCGGCGTTGCCGACCAGCGTCTTGTCGCCCCGCGACAGCGCGACGCGCAAACTCGTCAGGATGGCGTCGCGCTCGGCGGCGTCGCGCTCAGCTTCAGCCGGGTTGCGGCAGACGATGTAGCGCACCTTGCCGAGCCGCACCTCCTTGGCCTGCAATTCGGTGTCGGGCCTTTTCTGCCGGGGGACCGTGATCGTCACCAGCGGCGCCTCATCGGCCAGCACCACCTCGCGCACCTCCTTGGTCGAGCGTTCGCGCACGCCGAGGATGTACTCCAGACCCCGCTCCTCCAGGGCCGCCAGGGTCGCGGCGCTGATCATGCCGCGGTCGGCGACCACGCACACCCGGCCGATGCCGAAACGCTTGCGCAGCCGGTCGATCACCGGGATCAACGTCGTCACGTCGGCGGTATCGCCCGGCCACATCTCCGAACAAACCGGCCGGCCGTCCTGGTCGATGACCACGCCGACGATCATCTGGTTGAGATCCGGCCGGTGATCCTTCGAGTAACCTCGTCGCCCCAGCGTCGTGCCGCCTTCGCCCTCGAAGTAGATCGACGTGGTGTCCATGAAGACCACGGAAAGCTCGCTGAACAGGTCGCGCCGGCGGGCGAACAGCGCCTCTTCGACCAGGTCTTTGACACACCGCGGCGCGAACGGCGTGCGCGCGTCCTGCCCGTCCGCCGGCAACTCCTCGCCCAGCCACGCCATCGCCCGGTAGAGGTGGTGCAACTCGAGCTCCGCGACGCCATCGATCCGGTAATCGGCGCGCCAAACCTCGCAGGAGCGATCGGAACCGGAAACCATCAGGCGGTGCAGCACAGTGAGAAACACCGCCCGCTCGACGGCGAATTCGAACTTGCGCCCGGCGGCCAACGTCTCGACGACGGACCGGCAACCGCTCTCCCGCCACAGCCGCTCGAACAGGAGCGGCGGGCCGATGCGAACGCAGGACAGTTCCGGAACCGTGCCGTCATCGAGCAGTGACAGGATCATCGAGCGTTGCGCCAAGCGGGCCGCCGAGCGGGCCAGGCGGTCGAGATCGCCACCCGCCTCCACCGCCTCCTTGCGGCCCAGGTTCTTGATGATCCGCTGCTTGGTTCTGCCCCCTTCGCGGACGTTCTCGACCAGGTAGACGTAGGTGTAGGCGCCGATGCGCTTCTCTCGAACGAACATGCCTTAGCATCGGAAGAGATAGCAAAACGTCAAGAAAAATCGTGCACAATGATGAATAATTTAGCACCACAGCTTTTCCCGGGCCAGGGCCGACCCTAGGAAATCTGCGGCTTTCAGGACGATTTCATCCCGAAAATCGATGGCAACTGTTCAAGTTGGGTTAAAGTAAACGGCCAAATATATCTCGGATCATATCAAATATAAGCGCGATAACCAAGTACATTTACGATTTATTAATGCGGTTTAAATAAATTCTTATCTAAATGA
>JBHHWG010000135.1:0-2801 GCA_046756385.1 Sphingomonadales bacterium
CAGGCTGTGGCGCGGGCCATGGCAGAATATAACCTGACCGGGCTGCTGTCTTATCACGGCCGGATCGATGAAGCCGCCGAGTTTGCCCGGCTGCTACGGGCGCAGGGCATTGGCGCGGCGCACGTCCACGGTCACATGGCCGTCTCGACAGTCAACCGCCAACTTAAACGACTGGTCTCTGGTAGTCCATTCGTGCTGTGCAATGCCAAGCTGCTTGGCGAAGGCATCGACGTGCCGGCGGTCGATGGAGTGATCCTTAATACCGCAAAGAAAAGCGTGGTGGACATCACGCAGGCGATCGGCCGCGCGGCCCGTCGGACACCAGGCAAGGACCGTGGCTATGTGATTTTGCCGCTCCATTGCGCCAAGCGCGAGAACTTCGAGGCCGCCATTCTCAGTCAACAATATGCATTCACCTGGCAAGCGCTACTGCGCCTGTTCGACATTTATCAGATGCCCGACCGCAGCACCGACCTCACGCCGGAAAGCTCCATCGAGGCTCGGCAACCGACCATCCGCGTTATTGGCAAAACAGCGCCAGGTGCGGCCATCGATCAGCTCATCCAGCGATTTACTGAAGTCCGTCGCCTCAGCCTGGCGCAGTTCGTCTGGATGCAAAAGGCCAATAATTTATTAACCCATTTGCGTGCGGGTGACGGGGTCGTCACGTCCGGGCTCAACGATTGGCTATGCTACAATCGAAAGCGGGCGGCGGCGGGCGATCTGCCAGCCGATCAAATTGCTGTGCTTGACGAAATTCAGCATCTGATAGACGAGAGAAAGAGCGACGTAACAAACATTCGCAGCAGGCGCCTGGAAGCCTATGTTGAGGCCATCGAGTCTGGCGCGCGCCTCACGATTGACATCAACTCACTCCAATCTCTGGCTGAGAATCGCAATATCCACTCCGACCTGCACAAACGCTACCTGCGTATCCGCTACAATCGCGCCGCCGAAGACCTCAAAAAAATGATGGCCGCCGTCGCTGCCTACGGACAGCCGAACGCCAGCAAAAAACACAAAGCCATCTACGACCGCATACGCGACAATCCTAATGACTATCCCGAGTTGTGGCGCGAATTATTGGCGGCGCGACAGGCGCGCAAAAACAGAAACATGCGCGAAATTCAGGAATATTTAGCAGCGGTGGAGGCGGGCCAGCCGGCTACTCAAAACGCACGGATTTATGGTCGCATCATGGCTCATCCTGAAATTTATAAAGCCGAGATTGCCCGCCTCCGCGCCGCCAAGGCGGCGAACGGCGTAACCCGGCCACGGCCAGCGGTTGGCAAACTCCTCGCAGTTATAAATGATAAATGGTCCTCGACTGATCAAATTGCTGGCGCACTTGGCAAGCAACGCAAGACAACATATACGTTGCTTATGAAAGCGCTCCTGCGCGGCCAGGTTGAACGGCGTCGCGGGGATGGTTCTCTGTATTTGTGGCGACGCTCAGTTGCCCGGCGGAGCGCAGGCGATGATCTGCTTTCGTAGCGTCAGATAATCAATCATCGCCGTGACCAGCGCCGCGTCGGCCGGTAGGCGGTCGATCTCGTTGGCGAGGGCGTGGCGGAATGACTCGTTATACTGGCGAACCGGCGGGCAGGCGCTAGAGATCACCTTTGCCGCGCAGCCGGTCAACAAGCTCGTCGCGAGTGCGAGGACTATTAGCAGCCGCCTTGAGTTGCACATCCTTGATCTCCGAATTGGTTTGGACGCCGCGCAGCCGCTGCTGTTCGCGGCCGTAGCGGATCAGCAGCCAGGCGCCGGCGGCCAGCGCCATCAGTTTGATGATGACGCCGCCGACCGCCCGGCCCAGACTAGCCAGCATCAACCAATCTTATCGAATGAGGATTTGCGGTTGCGGGTATAGCCGCTCAGCAGCTTGGCCGCCTTGCGCACCAGGCCGAGGCCGCCGCCGGCGTCATCCGGTATAAGTTTAGCCAACCGCTCAAGCAGCATCACCGCCGCGACGATGATTGCAATCGTCGGGGCGCTGATCCCCAGGTCCAAAAGCAGCGTTTCCATTTTTCATCTCCTTAATGAAAAAAAACCCGCAGGGATGGCGGGCCGGGTGGGTAAAAGTCAAAACCGTCAGAACAGATTGACGCCTGTTTTGGGTTGAAATTCGATGTGCCAGTGATTGCGCTCCAACACCACGTCGAAATCTTGGCCGAGCGCGTCTTTTAAATCACTATCGATGGCCTCTGTGTTATTTGCTTCGTTCGCGTCGCGGCGGCGCAGGTCCATCGCCAGCCCGTTAAAATGAAACGAACCGCGACCGTGCCTGCCTTCAACGGCGCTGGTGATCACGCAGTCAAGCCCGTGGGCCGCGAACACAGAATCCGCGACCGCCGCCGCCAGCGCCAACTCGGCGCGAACCCCGGCTATCCGCACACCCGGTTTTATTTTCAGCATTTATTTTACTCCAATTTTGGTTTTGAATACTTCCAGCAGCCCTGTCGCCAGCGCCACCGAGGCCAGCGCGATCAAGCTGACGATGATTCCAGTGCCAATCCGCTCGGCGAGCTTGCGGCAGCGCCGCGCCCAAATCCAATCCGCGCGGGCGGCGTTGACTTGCTCTTGTTGTTCCACATCGACGCCCAGATGCTCAAACACATCATGCACCGCCCGCTCGGCCGCGCGGCGCGCGATCAGTTCAATTTCCGCCTCAGTCATTATTTCAGGCTCCCTGGTGCAGCTCGCGCCAATGCGCATCCCACTCGTCCCGGCTCAGCTTGCCGGATCTTCCGTCCAGCGGTTTGCCCCGCCGCTGCCACTCGGTCCAGCAGCCGTCGCAG
>JBHHWG010000136.1:0-2694 GCA_046756385.1 Sphingomonadales bacterium
GAGCACGAGCGGAAGCTCGCCAGCGGCGAGTTCCGCAAGGTCGGCGTCAACTGCCACCAGATCGATGAGGCGGAGCGCGAGGTCGAGTTCCACCCCTACGATGAAAAAGACGCGGTGCGCCAGACCGAGGCCCTGAACATACTCCGGACGGAGCGTAACCAGGCGCAAGTCGGCAATCTGCTCGCCGGGCTTAAGTCCGACGCTCAAGCGGGCAGAAACGTGATGCCAGCGATCATGGCGGCGGTGCAGGCCTATGCCACCGTGGGGGAAATCACGAATACCCTGGTTGAAGTTTATGGCCGCTACCGCGAACCGGTGCGGTTTTAACAGGAAGACGGACGATGAGCTCCATCGAGCGATATGAAAGACCGGCCTCGGTCGAGACCGCCGTGGAGATTCTGCGCGGTGGCGACGTGACGGTGTTGGCCGCGGGCACCGACCTGATGGTCCAGACCCAGGCCGGGCGGGTCGAGTTTTCCGGAACGCTGATGAATATCCTCCATATTCCCGAGATGAAGGGAATTTCGGTGGCGAACGGGGAAATCCGCCTCGGCGCCCTGACCACCATCGCGGAATTCATGGAAAGCGATATCGTGACCGAACATCTGCCGGCGCTTTTCGAATCCGGTGATTGTTTCGCCTCGGGCCAGCTTCGCAATGCCGGCACCATCGGCGGCAATATCATGAATGCGTCACCCGCCGGCGACACGCTGATACCGCTCCTGATCTACGATGCCGAGGTCGAACTCGCGTCGAAGGCGGACGGTGGCATCGATCGAAGGCGCGTGGCGTTGCGCAATTTCTTAACCGGACCAGGAAAGACGAGCGCAAAAAAGCCGGAATTGCTGACCGCCGTTTTTGTTCCGGTGCCGTCGGCGGGCCAGAGATCAAGGTTCTACAAATTCGGCGCCCGTCCGGCGCTCGACATCTCGACCATCTCCATCGGGTTGGCGGCAGTGCCGGTCGATGGCGCGCTTATTGACGTCCGGGTCGCATTCGGCGCGGTCGCGCCGACGCCGATCCGGGCAACCGCCACCGAGGCCGCGATCGAGGGTTGCCCGATCGATGAACCGGCACTTGACCTGATCGCCAAGGTCGCGCGCCAGGATGCGGCCCCGATCGACGACGTGCGTGGCAGCGCCTGGTACCGCCAAGAGCTCATTCACAATGTGATCAAGAGGATGCTTCGCGATGTCGCTCAAATGTGAAATCGAATTCAGGCTGAATGGCGCACCGAGGCGGGTAGCCGTGCCCGTGGATATGAGCGCGCTGACCATGCTGCGCGAAGTGGTGGGATTGACCGGCGCCAAATATGGCTGTGGCGAGGGCGAATGCGGCGCTTGCACGATAATAATCGACGGCCGCTCGCTCAATTCCTGCTTGATGTTCGCGGTCGATTGCGACGGCCGTGAGGTAACGACCGTTGAAGGCCTTGCCGTGGACGAAGCGGCCCAGCCGTTGCTCGATGCCTTCACCGATAGCGGCGCGGTGCAGTGCGGGTTCTGCACCCCGGGCCTGGTGGTGCAATCGAAATACGTGCTCGACACCGATCCCCATGCCGATCGGGCCCGCATCAAACGCGGCATTGAAGGCAATATCTGCCGCTGCACCGGTTACAAGAAAATCGTCGACGCCGTTGCTTCGTTGAGCGGCGCCAACGATTGAGGAGACCGTCGACATGACAGTGATCGAAAAAGAAACCCTCATCGGCAAGCCCATCAGGAAGTTCGATGCGCCGCAAAAGGCGCGCGGCGCGACCCGCTACATCCATGACCTGAATGTCCCCAACCAGCTTTACGGCAAGATCAGGCGCTCCGACCGCATTCACGCCCGCATCGTCAATATCGACACCTCGAAGGCCAAGGCCCTGCCCGGCGTTCATGTGGTGCTGACCGCCGAGGACGTGACCAACAATTTCCCGCTCGGGTTAAGCAAGGACAATCCGCCGCTCAAGAGCGGCAAGGTCAGAAGCCAGCGCGATGAAATCGCGGCGGTCGCAGCGGAAACGCCGGAAATAGCGGAGCAGGCGGTCAAGCTGATCGAGATCGAATATGAAGACCTGCCGATCATTACGGATCCGAAAGAAGCCATGAAAGACGGCGCGCCGGTGATCCACGACAGCCAGCCCGACAATATCACCATGACCTGGCGATACGATCACGGGGACATCAGGACAGGCGAATCCGAATCTGACGTTGTCATTGAAGACACGTTCCGCCTCCATTATGTCACCCATTGCTGCATGGGCGTGTCCGGGATCATTGCCGAATTCCAGCCCAACGGGCATTTGTTGCTGCATTCGAATACCCAGGTGCCGTTTCTGCACAAGCGGGAATTCGCCCAGGTATTGGGCATGTCGCCCAATGAAATCCGCATTATCCAGCCGCCCATCGGCGGCGGTTTCGGCTCCAAGCTCGATATTTATCCGTTCGAGCCGATTTGCGTTTTCCTCGCCAAGGCCGCCAGGCGTCCGGTCAAGCTGGTGTTTTCGCGGGAAGAGGAATTCATCGCCTCCCCCACCCGTCAGCCGGTAATCCTGACATTGCGAAGCGGCGTGACCAGGGACGGCCGGCTGACATTTCGCGATTGCGGCACCATCCACGACAACGGGGCCTATACCTCGTGGGGCGCATCGACCCCGTTCGTGATGATGCAGACGCTGTCGTCGCTCTATCGCGTGCCGCACTGCAATTA
>JBHHWG010000137.1:0-2579 GCA_046756385.1 Sphingomonadales bacterium
AGGATATCCAGATTCAACTGTCTTCCCGGTTTCCCGACCTGCTGGCTCCGGCAGTCGATAACATTCGCTCTTTCATGGCGGACGAAATGGTCGGCCTGGCAGACATCGAGGACGACCGCGCGGTTCCCGGCATTCAGTGGGAGCTTCGGGTCGACCGGGCCCAGGCCAGCCGCTTTGGCGCCGACATCGTCACCGTGGGCAACGCGGTGCAACTGGTGACCAACGGCATCAAGGTCGGCGAGCTTCGGCCTGATGACGCCGACGATGAGATCGACATACGGGTCCGCTTTCCGCTCGACGAGCGCAGCATCAACCAACTCGACGATCTCAGGGTTCAGACCGCCTCGGGCATGGTGCCAATCGGCAATTTCGTTACCCGCACGCCCCAGCCAAAGGTCAGCAAAATCCGCCGGATCGACGGCCGCCGGGTAATGACCGTTCAGGCCAATGTGCTCGACGGCGTGCTCGCCGACACCAAGGTTCAGGAACTAAAGGCGTGGCTATCCACTGCCGGGATCGATCCGCGCATCAATATCAAGTTCGCGGGCCAGGACGAGGATCAGCGCGAGGCCAGTACATTTCTGACAGGCGCGTTACTGGTCGCCCTCTTCATGATGGCGATCATCCTGATCACCCAGTTCAACAGCTTCTATCACGCTGTACTGATTCTTTCGGCGGTGGTGATGTCAACCGTGGGCGTTCTGCTGGGCCTGATGATCACCGGGCGGACATTCGTGATCGTGATGACCGGGATTGGCGTGATTTCGCTGGCCGGCATCGTGGTCAACAACAACATCGTGCTGATCGACACTTACGCACGGCTGAAAAACATGGGCGTGCCGGTGTTTGAAGCAATCGTGCGGACCGGCGCCCAGCGCTTGCGCCCGGTGCTGTTGACGACAATCACGACAATCATCGGACTGTTGCCGATGGTGTTCAGCACCAACATCGACCTCATCAACCGCCAGGTTGTGGTCGGCGACCCGAAATCGATCTGGTGGGTCGATCTGTCGATGGCGATTGTGTTCGGACTTAGCTTCGCCACGATCCTGACGCTGGTGGTAACACCATGCCTGTTGGCCGCGCCCGAGGTTCTGAGGGAGAAGTTCGGCCGTTCAAAACGGGCGCCCGCCCCCGTTCGGCAGCCCGCCGAATAGCGGGTTCAGGCGGCCGGAGATATCAGTTCTGAACGATGCAGGACTTTATTTCTCGGCCGCCGCCTCGCTTTGTTCGAGGTAACTGCTTTTTTCCGAGCGATAATCACCAATACTGAACGGCAAGGTCGCGAGATAGATCACACCGAACATCATAACCGTGCCCCACAGATAGCTGGTCAGAAACGCCGCGATCAAACCAATCGCGATCAAAAGCGGCAGCACGTAATCACGCCTGATGCCAAGACGTTTGAACGAATAGGTTGGGATCTTGCTGACCATCAGGAAGGATACCGCCATCATGAGCACGGCGCTCAGGATCGGAATTCGGGAAAACTCCAGCTCAAACTGAAATGCAATGAACAGCGGCAACAGACTCAGACCGGCGCCGGCCGGCACCGGCACTCCGGTATAATAATGCACTTTCCAGGGTGCGGCTTCACGCTCCTCTTCAGTCACGGTGTTGAAGCGCGCCAGCCGCAACGCGCAGCAGATCGTAAACAACAGCGCCACGACCCAGCCTAGTCCGCCCAGATCCTTCAGTGTCCAGTTGTAAAGCAGCAAAGCGGGCGCGACCCCGAAGCTTACGACATCGGAAAGGGAATCGAGTTCGGCCCCGAATTTGGTCGCACCTTTGAGCGCCCGCGCAATACTGCCGTCGAGCGCATCAAAAATCGCCGCGACCATGATCGCCATGACCGCGAATTCCCAGCGGCCGTCGAGTCCGAAACGGATCGACGTCATGCCGGCGCACAGGGACAGCAATGTCAGAATATTAGGCGCCAGGGTGCGTACGGGAAGCGGCTTGAGCGGCTTGAGCGGTTTGAGCCGTCTGTTAGCCCCTTTGAGAATGGCCATGATTTTTCCTGTTTCCTTTTTCCTGGCGTCTACCGGAAACCGACGGATTCAGCGCGTTTCGCCCTTGCGCCGCGCTTCCTTCGATTTGCAGTCGGCAAGCACGGTTTCGCCAGCCACGGTGGTTTGCCCGGGAATCACCAGGGCGTTCATTCCTTCATCGAGGTAGATATCCACTCGACTGCCGAAGCGAATAACACCAAAGCGCTCGCCGGCGGCCACCTTCCGCCCTTCCTCGATATAACACACGATGCGTCGAGCGATCAGCCCCGCGATCTGCACAAATGCGATGTCCTTGCCCTCGGCGGTGGTCATCCGCACGGCCTGACGCTCGTTGTCCTCGCTGGCCTTGTCGAGAGTGGCGTTGAAAAATTTGCCCGGTGTGTAGGCCAGTCCGGTGATCTCGCCATCAGCAGGGACACGGTTGACGTGGACGTTGAACACATTCATGAAAACCGAAATCCGGGTTCTTGGCTCGTCGCCCATATCGAGTTCCGGCGGCGGCGGCGCCTTGACCACCATCTGCACCACGCCATCCGCCGGGCTAACCAACAAGCCCGCCCGTATCGG
>JBHHWG010000138.1:0-2559 GCA_046756385.1 Sphingomonadales bacterium
TGTCTGTAAATTTTAGGTAGACTAAAAGTGCTATGTTGTTATCATTACGCACACAATCACGTAATTGTTATAATTTTGGTAGAGTTGCTTGGGCGCGGAAGTGTGCGGGCAACCGGAATCGGTTGACCCACTGTCCAGGGAGTCATGGCCGATGCGCAACCGGAATAGCTACTTGTTCCTTTCCTTTATATTTGGCGCGCTGGGGCTGTCCGGCCCTGTGGTTGCGCAGATGGCTGAAACCGACGACGAGGCGGGCGTGATCGAAGAGATCGTCGTGACGTCGCAGCGCCGCGAGGAGCGGCTGCAGGACGTGCCCATTACGGTCTCCGCCTTCGATTATGACGATATCGAAAATCTGAACGCGGACGACGCTTTCGATCTTGCGAATATCACGCCGGGCTTGCAGATCAAATCAAGTTACTATGGGCGCGCGCCGGTCATTTATATGCGCGGCGTCGGCATCAACGACGTCAACCAGAACTTCCAGGCTCCGATCGCGGTCTATTTCGATGAGGTCTTCATGGCTTCGACCGTGGGTCAGGTCAGCCAGATGTTCGATCTTGAACGGATCGAGGTGCTCAAGGGGCCCCAGGGCACTTTGTTTGGGCGCAACACCACCGGCGGCCTGATGAGCTTCGTGGCCCGCAAGCCGACCGGCGAACTCGAAGGCAATGCCGAGCTGTCGCTTGGCGAGCTCAATCTGTTCAATCTGGATGCGGCTTTTTCGTTTCCGATCGTTTTCGACAAGCTGTCGGCCCGGATCGCGGTATCGCGGAAAAGCCGCGATGGTTTCCAGTTCAATGTATTCGATGGCCGGGACGATGGGGAAATCGATAAGGTCGACGGGCGCGCGATCCTGCGTTACCAGCCGGACGAAACCTTCGACAGTAATCTGATCCTCTCCTTCGGCCGCGGACGTTCGGCGGAAAGCCAGAAAAAGCCGCAGGGGTTGTTTGAATTCGACGCCATGGGCAACGCCACCTTCTGCGCCAATCCCACCCTGGGCGGCCCCAATGCCTGCGCCGACGTGCTCGGTTTCGTCGACACCAACGGGCCGCGGACGATCGTCTCCAACGTCGACGCATTCCAGGATATCGACACCTTCGGCGCCACGCTCAGCTTCTCGAAGACCGGGCTGGATCTGGTCGGTCAGGACTTCGGCCTCAAGTCGATTACCGCCTATATGGACGCCGAGCATGTCGGCCTGGAGGACGTCAATACCGACCCCAACGATGTCTTGAACATCAACTGGTATTCCGATTTCTATCAGTTCAGTCAGGAAGTCCAGTTGTTCTCGACCGGCGGCGGTCCGCTGGAATGGATTGTCGGCGGCCATTTCCAGCATGAGGATCTGATGGTCGCCAATGTGTTCGAGTTCTTCTTCCTGATCGACGCCTTCGGGGGGCTTGACGGAGATCCGTCGACTCCGGGCGACGGCGCCCATCTGATGCAGGCCTACAAACAAAAAGTAACGTCCTGGGCGGGTTTTCTGGACGCGACCTATAATATCACCGATGAATTCGCGATTACCGGCGGCCTTCGCATTACCAATGAGCAACGCAAATTCGATCGCTCATCGCTGGCGGTGCCAGAAGTCGGACTGACGATTGAGCAAAAGCGCGACGCCTTCAACGACGAATCGCTGGCGATATTCCCGTTTATAGAGCGGGCGCTGGAACGGATCGAGCAAACTGAACTCACATGGCGGGTGGTTGTCAATTACCAGCCTCAGGACGATGTGATGTTCTATTCCAGCGCGTCGAAGGGCTTCAAGTCGGGCGGCTTTTCGGGCGGTGGTCTGTTCGAGGCCAGCGAATTCACGCCGTTCGATCCCGAGATGCTGTTCGCCTATGAAGGCGGCGTCAAGTCGACGTGGGTGGACCGGCGGCTTCGGTTCAATGTCTCGGCTTTTGTCTACGATTATCAGGATCTTCAGGTGTTCGCGTTCTTCCGCAACCCCGAGACCAATACCATTGGCAACTTCACGGACAACGCCTCGGACGCCGAGATTTTCGGCGTCGACATGGATATCACCGCGGTGCCCATGCGCGGCGTGGTGGTGCAATATGGCATGAGCTGGCTGCCGACCGCCAGGTTCCAGAATTTTCTCACCCTCGATCCGGCGGGCGATCCCATAGACCTGTCGGGCAACCGGCTTCAGTCATCGCCCAGGCTCAACTTCAATTTCGCGATCGAGGTGGGCCGCGAAGTCGGCGGCGGAGGCTATGCTTTCGTCAGGCTCGACGGCTATCACAATTCGAAAATGTTCTTCGAAAACGAGAACCGCGACCGGGTGAGCTCGAAAGAGGCATATACGGTCCTCAACCTGCGCGCCAACTACGAGTATGAAAACCGCTGGACACTGTCGTTCTGGGTCAAAAATCTGACCGACAAGCTGGTGCTCGAGGACGTGCTGCCGCTGGAGGTGCTCGGTATCGACCAGATCACCGTGAACGACCCGCAAACCTGGGGCGTGAGCCTGGGGGCGACGTTTTAGGCCTCGCGCGATGGCCCGCGCCAATAAACGCCCTGGTTCCAATGAACGCCGTCAACCGCGGT
>JBHHWG010000139.1:0-2267 GCA_046756385.1 Sphingomonadales bacterium
GCCCCGCGGCCGGCGCGGTGAGCAGCTTATATGGGCTCCAACACGCACAAGTCAAGCGCTACTGTGCCGGAAAATGAATTTCCGGCCGATTTATTTTTCCCGGCCGGTCGCGGAGTTGAGCAAACAGGGGCCAGGGGACCGCCAGCCGCATCATCCAGGGTGTAGGGCGACGGGTGGTGTGATCTCGCTGGGATATCCGGGGATATGACGGGACATAGTGGGACAGAGGCCACGGAAATCAACGGGTTGAGGCGTGTTGGGGCGGTCGATTTGTTGTGGCGGCGAGCGGCGGGTGGTTTGATTCCACGGGGCGGCGGACGGTGGCGAATGGCAGGTAATTTGATCAACGCTCAAACGCGGAAAAGGGTGGAAACCCTGCGGTTGGGCGGTTTTTGGGGTCAGAGTTGGCGATGCAAAGTGGGAATTAGGCGGCACAGTGTCGAAGGCACGTCCCACTTGTCGGTTTTATGAGGTGAATACAAAGGGTTACGGCGTCGCTGGCGACAGGCATATGAATTACCAAGTGGGACATTTTGGGTGATTGGGAGAGCCGTTTCTAAATTGCCTCAGCAACACGAGGCCAAGCGAGAATTTGGCCGGTAGCAACACCAGTAACAACAGCTTGGATCATTCATTTTCAGAGTCGGGTTCAAGGAGATCAAGGGCACGCTTTACATGGCTAATGAAGGCTTCTCTTGACACCCCATGCTTAGACACCTCCTGATCTAACATCTCCTTATACCTCATATAATCACCGATGAGCGTTCGTGCCCTAAGCTTTGCCCTGTTCCACGGGTCAAGAACACTTTCGAACCGTTTCTTTTCATATTGGTGATACAAAAGAAGGGTAAGCAACTCAATATCCATGCCACTTTCGAATAAACCGGGATAGATATCAAGCGGTTCCTGACCGCAAACCAACCAATCTAGCGACACGCGACACTCTATCGCTATCCGCACACACTCTTCATATGGAACAGATCCACGTTGTCGCCACGACGATATAGTTGATGGCGCCCGATCCAAATAACGCGCCAGATCCCGATCGTTATTAAGTTCGGCTGCCTCGATCATTCTATCGATGACTTTGCTTGCATCGATACTGGGCATGCTCTTCTCCAACCTATCAGTAGATATCCGCATAACGCATCCAATCATTCTCATCTTGAGTTGACACGTACGCATTTTGCGTTCATGTTTATTCCGTGTTCGGAAATATACAAAGATTCGGCATCCATGACTGCATCGCATTTAAACCCCAAACAGAAAGACCTCCACCGCGAAGATATCAAAGCGGCGTTGCGGAAGTCGGGTACAAACATCACGAGACTCAGCCGCGAAAACGGCTACGCCGACGACTCCCTCAGAAAGGCTCTCGTTATTCGATGGCCCGCCACCGAACGCATTATCGCAGCTGCTCTCGGCAAAATGCCCCTGGAGGTATGGCCATCGCGATACGACGCAAATGGCAATCCCAAACCGCAATCTAAGTTTACCACGCAACGGCATGGCAGCAATGTTCAAAAGTCGGAGCCTCTGTAGACATGGCTGGACGTTCCATCGGCGACTGCAACTTCAAGGGGCGCACCGATTGGCGCGAAGTGTGGGCTCTGGGCCAGGAACGGGCCCTCACTGAGGCCCGCGCGGTGGATCCAAAACTACTTCGGGATATTCGTCGCGAACTCGATCGGCTGCTCGCCACGGGAGCTTCATTCGAAAAAGCAAGAGCAGCATTAGACCGATGCGTTGCTGATCACGCGAAAGGCCCGCAGGCATGACACACCCGAGCCAAAACGAGGCCGCCACGACCGACGGCCTGCTGACCGAACAGGAACTCGATCAGAACCTTCCCAAGGACTGCTGGCCCTCCTTTGGTGCGCCAAAAGGGAGAGTGACGCGCCTGAGCCCCAACGGAGAGTGGAGAGAAATTTCCCTGAGTTGGGACGAGGCCGCGGCGCGTCAAGATTGCTTAAGGAGGATTTAGCATGACCCACTCAAACCAGGACGACGCTGTCGCACCTGACAGACCGCTGACCGAGCAGGAAGGCGCTGTGGCTTGACCTTTATCATCTCGGCCTGGTCCGCAACCCGTCGGAAGACGCGCTGACGCAATTCGTCAAGCGCCAGACGGGCGCGGACGCCCTGCAATTTCTGACCGAAGCCAGCGCCGGCCAGATGATCGAGGCGCTCAAGGACTGGGCGGCGCGCGACGCGGCGCAGCGACGGCGGCGACAATGTTTTTTATATCGGCGACACCCGTGACAAGG
>JBHHWG010000140.1:0-2267 GCA_046756385.1 Sphingomonadales bacterium
TCGGTGAATCACAGCCGCCCCTTTCACTCAACCGTTAATTCCTGGATGGGCTCTAGTAGAGCGCTTCAAGCTGATCCCGGTAAGTCTCGATGACCTTGTGGCGCCGGACTTTCAAAGTCGGCGTCATTTGCTCGTTCTCAATTGTGAACGGCTCGGTCGCGAACGTGAAGCGGCGCACCCGTTCCAGATTGGATAGTCGCTTGTTGAGCCGGCTTACGGCGGCGTCGATCGCCCGGCGGAACGCCGGATTGCTCGTTAGTTGTTGGAAGTCATTCTGCTGATCGTTTGCCCGAGCCCACGACCGCATCCACTCCGCATCGGGAACCAGCAATCCAACCAGATGGGGCTTGCGATCGCCATAAACCATGGCCTGGGCGATTTCGGGTTCCAGGGTCAGCATGCCCTCGATGCGCTGAGGCGAAACATTGTCGCCCTTATCGTTGACGATAATGTCCTTCTTGCGATCCGTGATTTCGAGATGGCCGTCGTCATCGAGAATTCCGATGTCGCCCGTATGGAGCCAGCCGTCGCGGATCGCTTTCGCGGTGGCCTCCGCATCGCGCCAATAGCCATGGGTGACCAGCTCCCCGCGCACGAGAATTTCGCCGTCTTCGGCAATGCGGACTTCGGTGTTCCTGACCGGCGGCCCGACCGTGTGCATCTTGGCGCTGCCCGGCCTGTTGACGCTAATCAGCGGCGCCGATTCGGTTTGGCCGTAGCCTTGCAGCAGTTGCACGCCCAAGGCCTGGAAAAACAGACCGACCTCGGCATAGAGCGGCGCGCCACCGGAGACAAAGGCCGCCAGTCGGCCGCCGAACCGCTTGCGGACCTTTCGCCGAACCAAAAGGTCGAGCAGTAGATTTTCGAGCTTCTCACGAAGACTCATGGTTCGTGGCTGTTGGTGTTTCCTGGTGCCCAGTTCCAGGGCGCGCATGAAAAGCTTTTCCGAAAGCCCACCCTTGTCCTTGATCGCACGCAAAATGCGCGAACGAAACAATTCAAACAGTCGTGGCATCGCGGTCATGATGGTCGGCCGGACCTCGGTGAGGTTGGTCGCGAGCTTCTCGACGCCCTCCGCATATGCGATCCGCCCCCCGATCGCCATCGGCAGGAACTGGCCGGCCAGATGTTCATAGGCGTGGGACAGCGGCAGGAAGGACAGGAAAATATAGTTCTTGATCTTGAGTCCCTTAACGACATCGGCGGCCCCTTCGCAATTGTGCAGAAGCGCGCCGTGATGGATCATCACCCCTTTCGGCGCACCGCCGGTGCCCGAGGTGTAGGTAATGCATGCGGTGTCAGGCCGCTTCAAAGGTCTCGCCCGCTGGGCAACTTCGCTGATCGTCCCGGAGCTTCGCGCGATTACCGATTTCCAGTCGTGAATATTGACATTGAGACGCTGCGAAATCTGGGGCGGATCAATCGCGATCACAAAATTGACCGTATTAAGCTGATGGGCCAGGGGCAGCACCTTCGCGGCCAGGGCCTGGGTGGAGACAATGACCCCCTTGGCGCCGCTATTCTCCAGAATATGGAGATGATCGTGCGGCGTGCTGGTTGTGTACATCGGAACGCTGACGCCGCCCGCGGCCATGATGGCGAAATCCGCGATCAGCCACTCGGGCCGATTCTCGCTGACGAGCGCCACCCGGTCCCCGGCTTGCACGCCCATCTCCCTTAGGGCGGCGGCAAGCTTGGCGACTTGCTCGCCAACCTCGCGCCAGCTCTGAGACTGGTATGCCTGTCCCGTTTTCGCCAATAAAAACGGCTTGTCGCCAAATCGCTCTAGCTGATCGATAAACATCTCGACCAGATTTTGCCAATTCCTTGCAGTCACCCGCTCTCTCCCCCTCGTGCCACCGTCGGTAGGTTCGCCCCCTTTTATTTGTGCATTAATACCTCGCCCTGACCCCCGGTGCCAACCTCAACCTCCGCCAAACTTTCCGCCCCGCCTGCCAGGAATTGTCGGCATCAAGGCGATTGGTGCGGGATATAGTGAAAATATCGTCGTTTTCGCGAACTATTGGAATTTATCCCAATTCCTCATTTCTTGACCATTTCACCCCAGGACCCTATGTTCCCTTTGTTTTCAGTGACTTGACCATCAATCCTGAAAGTGGCACGGGATATGCATTGAATGGGGCTAATGAAGGACATGCCGATTTTGGCATCGTGCACAGGAGAGACGAAATGATCCCGTTTGCGGAATCAAACGGAACGGGCGACAGGATTTCACCGACACGGCGCGGGCGTTATTGGCCCCTCAC
>JBHHWG010000141.1:0-2224 GCA_046756385.1 Sphingomonadales bacterium
CCCTTGTAGCGGCGCGTTGCTTTGCGCAGGTACATGGGACACTACATACGGTAATCTATCATGCAATGCAAATAGAAAAACGTATTAATTATTCACTACAATCGCCGCTCCGCAACTCCTCATATTGATTTAATTGCACTTTTCGCCTCGCACCTCCCCAAAAACCACCGCATTACGGAAAATCCACCCGACGCCCTAAGGAAGTTGGGTTAGGCCCAAGTTGAACAGTAAATCGGGGTTCGGTTTGGTAAGTTATTGATTTTGTTGGGGTGGCGGTCTGATTTTGCCATGATGTGATGCTAATTAATTGTATGTTTTATCAATAAATCATTGACTTTTCGTGCTCTCTCATGATGCTGCGACCATGTTCGTTCGTGAGAAGCGCATCCGCGGCTACAGCTATCTCTATCTCGTCGAGTCGGTGCGCGAGAACGGGCGCACCCGGCAGCGCCTGATCAAGAACCTGGGCCGCAAGGAAGCCGTACTGGCCAACGGCGACCTCGACCGGCTGGCCCACTCGGTGGGCCGTTTCGCCGAGCGGGCGTTGGTGTTGTCGGCGCTGGAGCGGGGCGAGACGGTCGGTCTGGCCTGCCAGCGCATCGGCCCACCCCTTTTGTTCGAGCGCTTGTGGGCAAAGAGCGGCTGTGCCGCGGTGATCGCGGATCTTGCGGCCGGGCGCGGCTTCGAGTTCGCGCTCGAGCGCGCCGTGTTCGTGGCGGTGCTGCACCGGCTCATGGTCTCGGGCTCGGATCGGGCCTGCGAGAAGTGGATGCGCGATTACCGTATCGAGGGGGCCGAGGCTCTGTCGCTGCATCACTTCTACCGCGCCATGGCCTGGCTGGGGGAGGAACTGCCTGATGCGGACCAGGCCGCCCCGGCGCCGCGCTGCGTCAAGGACCTGATCGAGGAGGAGCTGTTCACAAGGCGCCGGGACTTGTTCGCCGAGCTCTCGGTGGTGTTCCTGGACACCACCTCGCTGAGCTTCCAGGGCCGGGGCGGCGAGACGCTGGGCCGGCGCGGCTATTCCAAGGATCATCGCCCCGATCTCAAGCAGATGATCCTGGGCGTGGTCATGGACCAGGACGGCCGGCCGCTGTGCACCGAGATGTGGCCCGGCAACACCGCCGACGTCACGGTGCTGCTGCCGGTCATCGATCGCCTGCGGTCCCGCTTCGCGATCGGCCGGGTGTGCGTGGTCGCCGATCGCGGCATGATCTCGACCGAGACCATCGCCGGCCTGGAGGAGCGGGGTCTCGAATACATCCTCGGCACGCGCGAGCGCTCGGACAAGCTGGTGCGCACCGTCGTGCTCAAGGACCCGGGCGCGTTTGCGCCGCTCACCATTGCCCGCAGCGCCCGAGGCGACACCGAGCTCGAGGCCAAGACCGTCTTGGTCGGCGGCCTCCGCTACATCGTCTGCCGCAACCTCGAGGAAGCGCAGAAGGATGCCGCCGAGCGCCAGGCCATCGTGACCGGCCTGAAGAAACAGCTGAAGCGCGGCGACAAGGCGCTGATCGGCAACTCCGCCTACCGTCGCTTCCTCAGGACCACCGACGGCCGGCGCTTCGAGATCGACCCCGACAAGGTCGAAGCCGAGGCCCGCTTCGATGGCATCTATGTGCTCAGGACCAACACCGGCCTCGATCCCCTTCAGGCCATGCTGCGCTACCGCGAGCTCCTCAAGGTCGAGGACATCTTCCGCACCGCCAAGAGCCTGCTCCGCACCCGGCCCATCTACCACCAGTCCGATGCCGCCATCCGCGGCCACGTGTTCTGCTCGTTCCTGGCGCTGGTCCTGCGCAAGGCCCTGATGGACCGCTGTTCGCAGGCCGGCTTCCAGCCCGAATGGCAGGACGTGCGCCTCGACCTCGACCGCCTCCAGGAGGTCGTCGTCGCGCGCGATGGCAAGCGGCTCATCATCCGCACCCCGACCACCGGCGTCGCCGGCAAGCTGTTCCGGGCGATCGGCATCGCCCTACCGCCCAACCTGCGCGAGATCACAGCAGAAACTTGACCGTCCCCCAAAACCGTAGTGCTAACAACCGCATCGCGGTCCGTAATTTATTGATATAGAACAGTTTCGCAAAATCCACTGTTCAACTTGGGTCAAACCGCCTTGTTATAGAAAAAATAATGTCACTGAAGTTCTTTTCTATATCATTGCATGTCGAAATAAAGTATCGGTTTTGGCGTAATTGATAATTTTCTTTCAATATACCCATAG
>JBHHWG010000142.1:0-2202 GCA_046756385.1 Sphingomonadales bacterium
ACGAGCACTGGCTGTCGACCCCGGAAGTGCTCAACAGGTTTGCCGTTCACTTCGAGACCGGCCAGCCGATCCCACAGGCGTTGACCGACAAGATCAAGAAGGCGGCGACCTTTAACCAGGGTTTCGCCACTGTCGAGTATCTGGCAAGCGCGCTGGTCGATATGAAGCTGCATCTGGCAAAAGACGCGAAAATCGATCCCGACGCCTTCGAACGCGAAACACTGGCCGCACTCGGCATGCCCGGCGAGATCGTCATGCGCCACCGGACCCCGCATTTCGCCCATATCTTCGCCAGCGACGGCTATTCGGCCGGCTATTACAGCTATCTATGGGCGGATACGCTGACGGCCGATGCGGCGGAAGCGTTCGCGGAGGCCGGTAGCTTCTACGACAAGACCGTTGCCGAGCGGCTGCGCGCCAACATCATGTCGGTGGGCAACACCATCGATCCGGCGGACGGTTTCCGGGTCTTCCGTGGCCGCGACGTCGAAATCAACGCCCTGATGCGCGATCGCGGCTTTCCGGTGACGGAATAGACCAGCCCGGCACCACTGGGGGCCCCTTCTCAATGAATGGGGCCCCTTTTCCAACAGTGAGAGGGGGACGGGAGGTTGACTCAATCATCCGGGGCGCATGAAAACTGGTCATCCCGGCTGGTTTTTCTTTTGGCGACAATCGGCTTTTCGGTCGGCCTCGGCAACATATGGAGGTTTCCCTATATTGCTGGCCAGAATGGCGGCGGGGCCTTTGTTCTGGTTTATCTCCTGACCGTGTCCGCGATTGCGCTGCCGCTGGTTATGGCCGAGATTCTGATCGGCCGGCGCGCGGGGCTTAGCCCGGCGCGGGCGCTCGCCAGGATTGCGCGCGATGAGGGGCGGGGCCGCTATTGGTCCTGGCTCGGCGGCATGACCATGCTCACCGCCTTTCTGATTACCAGTTACTATGCGGTTATTGGCGGCTGGACGCTCGATTATGCCTGGCTGTCGGTGACCGGCGTCCTTTCCGGCCTCGATAGTGCAGGTTCCACCGCCGCATTCGATTCCCTGCTCGCCAGTCCCTTGCGCCTTGTTTTCTGGCAGTCGATTTTTCTGACGGCCACGGTCTGGATCGTCGCGCGCGGCCTGAGCGGCGGCATTGAAAAAGCGGTAAAGTTCCTGATGCCGCTGTTATTTGCCTTGCTCGTCATTCTGGTGGCTTTTGCGCTGGTCGTCGGCGACGCGCGGGCCGGTCTCGATTTTCTTTTTTATCCCGATTTTTCGCGGCTGAGCTGGGGCATGGTGTTGGCGGCGGTGGGTCAGGCGTTTTTCTCCGTCGGTGTCGCCATGGCGGCGATGATGACCTACGGCGCTTATCTGCCCCGGCATGTGTCGATACCAAATTCCGCGGTCATGATCGTGGCCGCGGATACCGGCGTCGCCTTACTAGCCGGGATCGCAATCTTCCCGCTGGTCTTTGGCTATGGCCTCGAACCGATGGACGGGGCCGGCCTTATTTTCCGAACGCTGCCGGTTGCATTCAGCGAAATGCCGGGCGGACAGGTATTTGGCACTCTGTTCTTCCTGCTGCTGGTGTCCGCAGCCTTGACCTCGTGCATCGCAATTATCGAGCCTATTGTGTCGTGGGCGGAAGAACATCGCGGCATCAGGCGGTCGAGGTCGGCGGCAATCGCCGGGGTCGTTTTATGGGCAACCGGCCTTTTTACCGTAATATCGTTCAATATTTGGGCGGGCGTGCGGCCGCTTGGTTTTCTGGAACGGTTCAAGGGCGCATCGGTGTTCAATCTGATCGATTTTCTGACTGCGAATGTCATGTTGCCGGCAGGCGGGCTTTTGATCGCAATTTTCGCCGGCTGGATGATGACGCGAGAATCCACGGCGGATGAGTTGTCTCTGGACCCCGCCGGCATGAGCTTCCGGATCTGGCGGGGCCTGATCCGCTTTCTCGTCCCACCGGCTATCGCCCTGGTGTTGGTTTTCGGAGTGATTCAGGGTGGGTGACGAACCGAATGCAAAGGTTCGGGAGTCGCAGCCATGAGCCGGTATTCAGCCTTCGCCCTGGCCCGCCATGGCTTGAGCAATCATGAAAAATGGACCCCGGCCTGGCGTTCGCCGGAGCCTGGGAAACATTACTCGGTCGTCGTGGTCGGCGGCGGCGGGCATGGCCTGGCGACCGCCTATTACCTGGCGAAGGAACAGGGCATTC
>JBHHWG010000143.1:0-2144 GCA_046756385.1 Sphingomonadales bacterium
TCAGCCGTGCCGGCCGGCCGGCGGCGCGCGCCATGGCGAAGCGGGTGAGCGCCTTGGCGATGCCGACCGCGTCAACTCCCGGATGGGTATAGAAGTTCTTGTCCTCGGCCGAGATGAAGGCGTTCTTCACCAGCTCCGGGATCTCGTCGACCGGCACGAAGACCCGTTTCTCGCGATAGAACTCGGCAATGACCTCGCCCTCGCCGGAATAGACCCGGCTCAGCATCTTCGGGTGGTAGTTCACCAGCTCGTCATGCGCAGGCAGGTCGCGGCCATAGATATAGACCAGCCCGGCGAGGCCGCCGACCGCGAAGATCGCCCCGGTGCTGAGCATGCTGAAAAGTGAGCCAATCAGCCGGATCATGCCATAACAACCGCCATATCGCGCATATTCTCGCCTTGATCCCGATATCGAGCCGGTGCCGCCGGAACCTGCCGTTACACGAAGATAGGGCCGCGCAATGGCGGGTTTAAGGCTTTTGCCCGCGTGGCGCTACTTTTTTGAACGGCTGTCTCCGCGGATCATCGCCGGCCCCATGAACCCGCGTTCCAGAATCGGAAACCCTCCCTGTTTTCCGCTCGATGAAATTCCGTTTGTGTAACCGGCGCCGGTTCTCTATATGCTCACAGAGGGCTGAGCTGCCCGGACCATTTTCGGAAAACCGTAGTCTTTTCGCTGTTTCCCGGGTCCGGTGCAATGAATCAGTTCCGGCGCCCTTCGTGACGCTGCGCAGACGCACCGCGCGAGCAGCCGGATCGGATCAAGATTGGCCCGTAAACCGTGTCGGACACGGTATGATTCACCGCGCCAGGTCTCTGGCGCCCGGACAGAGAATGCGATGCCAGACCGACCGGCAATCCAACGAGACCGCGACAGGCAACCGGCCATTCGGGCCAATGCCACGGTCCTGCGTCGGGTCCGGCTCGCTCAATATGAAAGATGCCAGACCGCAATGCCCGGGCGAAGTCCGTGGCGAGAAGCGGAACGGCGACAATATACATGGCAAAGAAGATGCTCATCGACGCCACGCACCTGGAGGAAACCAGGGTAGTCGTGGCCGACGGAAACAAGGTTGACGAGTTCGACTTTGAATCTATCAACAAGCGCCAACTGGCGGGGAACATTTACCTCGCCAAGGTGACGCGGGTTGAACCCTCGCTCCAGGCGGCGTTCGTGGACTACGGCGGGAACCGGCACGGTTTCCTCGCCTTCTCGGAAATTCACCCCGATTACTACCGGATTCCTGTTGCCGACCGCGAGGCGCTGCTGGCCGAGGAAGCGGCCGAGCAGGCGCGCTACGCCGCCGGCGAGGACAATGGCGATCCGGCCGGAGAAGATGAAAAACCCAAGTCCCGGTCGCGCCGCGGTAAACGCCGCACCCGGAGCAATCAAGCCGACAAGCCCTCCGAAAACGCTAAAGTCAAGGGGCTCGAGGTGATCGAACTGGCGGACGACGAGTCCGCCACCGGTGTCGAGGCTCCAGGTGCCGAAGCAAAGGCGCCGAAGGTGAAGGGTCTGGAAATCGCCGACCTCGCGGGCGCTGAGACCAGACCTGCCGATGCGGACATCGACGCTATGCCCACGGACGATGAGATTCCGGGAGAGCCGGAAGAGTCCGGCGACAAACCGAAATCCATCGCCGAAAGCTCCGGCCTCGACGATGACGATTCGGTCTCGGAAGATGTGCGCAATTCCGAGCTCGACGCCGCACCGGAAAAGGCTGAGGCCAAGGAGAAAGCCAAGCCCAAGGCCAAGCGAGTCAAAAAACCGGCCAGGAATAAAACTCCGGCGGCACCCAAGGAGGCCTCGCTGGAAGATAGCGGTCCGGAAGAGCCCAGTGCCAAAGCGGACGTGGCCAGTGCGGATGGCGAGTCCGCCGATGAGGTGCCGCCCGGCGATGCCGCCGAAGGTTCCCCCGCCGGCGACGGCAGTGCCGAGACCGCGGATCAGCCGGCAGCCGGCAAGGCCAGGAAGCCGGCCCGTTCACGCAAGCGCCGCTCCAGCGACCAGAACGAGGACGAGGGCGACGAGGCCGCCGTCGAGCCCGCCCCTGCCGAGGCTATAGAATCGATCGGCGCGGACGACACCCAGGAGGAGGCCGCCAAGGGCCAAAAGGCCGCAGCGGCAGACGCCAAAGCCAAAG
>JBHHWG010000144.1:0-2093 GCA_046756385.1 Sphingomonadales bacterium
CGCAGCTCGAAATCGAGGTGGCCGGGGTGGGCAACCTGCGCCTGCCGGTTCCCGACGAGGCGGACGCCCCCGGCTTGGAGGCAGGCGGCGACATCGGCATCGCCGTGCGCCCGGAGAAGGTCCGGATCCACGAGGAACCCGGCCAAGACGGCCGGGTGCGCGTGCACGGCAGGGTCAGCCAAGTCGCCTATTACGGCGACACCAGCCACGTTTTCGTGACCCTGGACAGCGGCCGGACGCTCAGCGCCAACCTCCAGAACGAGGCCGGGTCGGCCGTGCCGGCCGTTGAAGTGGGCCAAGAACTCTGGTGCTCCTGGGATCCGCGGGATATCTTGATCTTGCGGCGTTAACCACGATCTTTGGAAGGAATCCGCCCGGCGCGTGTTTTCGCCAGTGTCCCGCCGCTGAAATTCCTGGTCAGGAATTACAGCGTGAACGGGCCACTAATACCGCCGAGCCGTTGAAGGCATCGTTATCGGCTCGGGCGGCCGAGCAGCGTCTCATGTGCCGCGGCCATCGGCGCGAAGACCCCAGGGGCTATATTGGGGGCCGGATGGCCCGGCCCGGCGCCTAAGGGAACAAAGGCGAGTCCATTCGTGGGCTCGCCGGTATGATTGGGTATCAAGCGTTTCGATCCGAACGCTAGTGCTCCAAGATCTTGGACAGGAAGAGTTGGGTGCGTTCGTGGCGGGCGGTGGTAAAGAACGCATCGGTCGGCGCCTCCTCGACGATGCGGCCTTCGTCCATGAACACGACCCGATGGGCGACTTTGCGGGCGAAGCCCATCTCGTGGGTGACCACGATCATGGTCATGCCCTCCTGGGCGAGTTTAGTCATCACGTCGAGGACCTCGTTGATCATTTCCGGATCGAGCGCCGAGGTCGGCTCGTCGAACAGCATGGCGATGGGGTCCATGGCCAAGGCCCGGGCGATGGCGACGCGCTGCTGCTGGCCGCCGGAGAGCTGGGCCGGGTGCTTGTGGGCGTGCTCGGCAAGGTCGACGCGTTCCAACAGCTTCATGCCGCGCTCCTCGGCCTCGTCCCAGTCGCGCCCCAAGACCTTCATTTGGGAGAGGCAAATGTTCTTGAGCGCGGTCATGTGCGGGAACAGCTCGAAGTTCTGGAACACCATGCCGATGCGCGCGCGCAGCTTGGGTAGGTTGGTGGACTTGTCGCCGACGGAGATGCCGTCCACGGTGATGGTGCCTTCGCGAAACGGTTCCAAGCCATTGATGCACTTGATCAGCGTGGACTTACCCGATCCCGACGGGCCGCAGACGACGATCACCTCGCCCTTGTCGACCTTGGTTGAGCAATCGTCGAGGACCCGAAAAGCGCCGAACCACTTAGAGACGTTCTCAACCTCGATCATATCGCGTACTGCCTTTGCAGTTTCCGGACCCAGAGAGACCCGATCATGCAGAGCACGAAATAAACCACCGCGGCGGTGAAGTACAATTCCACCACCCGGTTGTCGCGCACCGCGATCAGATCCGCCGCCGTCAGGAAGTCCTTGAGCCCCACCACATAGACCAGCGAGGTGTCCTGGAACAGGACGATGGCCTGGGTGAGAAGCACCGGCACCATGTTGCGAAACGCCTGGGGCAGGATGACGTAGCCCATGGTCTGCCTATAGGTCAGGCCGAGGGCCAAGCCGGCATTGATCTGCGCCCGCGTCACGCTCTGGATGCCGGCCCGGATGATCTCGCAGTAATACGCCGCCTCGAACAGCGTAAACGCGATCAATACCGAATAGAGATCGCCAATCGGCTGCCCGACCACAATGGGAACGGCGAAATAGAACCAGAAGATCACCAGGATCAGCGGTGTCGAACGGAAGGCGTCGACATAACGGCCGGCAACCAGCGAAAGCACCATATATTTGGAAAGCCGCATCAGCGCCAGAACGGTGCCGAACAGGATGCCACCGACGATGGCGACCGCCGTCAACAGGAGCGTAATCAGCATTCCATCCCACAAGATGGGGGCGCCCTCGACGATGACCTGAAAATCGAAATCCCGGAACATGTCAATCGCCCCCCAAAGCGATGGTCCCGGGGATGCGGACCCTGGACTCGACGAAGCGCATGACCG
>JBHHWG010000145.1:0-2088 GCA_046756385.1 Sphingomonadales bacterium
TCCCAAACCCGGCTGGGTCGAACACGACGCTATCGAGATCTGGAGGCGGACCCAAGAGGTCATCGTGGCCGCCCTGACGAAAGCTGCAATCGAGCCAGACGAGATCGCCGCTGTCGGCGTGACCAATCAGCGTGAAACCGTCGTCGTGTGGGAACGCGCGACGGGAAAGCCCATTTGCAATGCTGTGGTGTGGCAGGACACGCGCACCGCCGACATTTGCCGTGACCTGGCGAGGGGGGGAGGGCAAGATCAGTTCCGTCGCCAGACAGGTTTGCCCGTAGCCACCTATTTTTCCGGTCCCAAGATCAAGTGGATCCTCGATCATGTCCGCGGTGCCCGCACGCGCGCCAAGCAGGGAAAGCTTCTGTTTGGCAACATCGACACATGGTTGATCTGGAATTTGACCGGCGGGCCGGCAGGTGGCGTGCACGTTACGGATGTCACGAACGCCAGCCGTACCATGCTGATGAATCTGGAAACACTCGATTGGGGGGTGGAGTTGCTTGAGGTCCTGGGCATACCGCGCGCCATGCTCCCGGAGATCAAATCCTCAAGCGAACTCTATGGCCACGCGCAAGGCCCACTTGCCGGCGTTCCCATAGCCGGAGATCTGGGCGATCAGCAAGCGGCCCTTTTCGGGCAAACCTGCTTCGCGGCGGGGGAGACCAAGAACACCTACGGCACGGGTTGTTTCTTACTGCTGAACACGGGCGCGAAAATGGTGCACTCCAAGCATGGCCTGATCACAACGGTTGCGTATCAGATCGGAAAGGAAAAGGCGGTCTACGCGCTCGAAGGGTCCATCGCGATTGCTGGCGCCTTGGTGCAGTGGCTAAGGGACAATTTGGGCATCATCGAGCGGGCCGCCGACGTGGAAGGCCTGGCTCACTCAGTGCAGGACAACGGAGGCATCTATTTTGTGCCGGCGTTTTCCGGTCTTTACGCGCCGTACTGGAAGGACAACGCGCGCGGCGCTATTGTCGGTATGACCCACCATGTCGACAAAGGCCACCTGGCCCGTGCTACGTTGGAGGCGACCGCCTACCAGACCCGCGAGATCGTCGAGGCGATGCAAAAGGACACTGGCACCGAAATCAAGATGCTCAAAGTCGACGGCGGCATGGTGGTCAATGAACTGCTGATGCAGTTCCAAGCCGACATATTAGGGATTCCCATGATCCGGCCGACCGTGCCCGAAACCACATCACTGGGTGCGGCCTATGCGGCGGGTTTGGCCACGGGATTCTGGCCACACACGGAAGGCCTGCGCGAGCACTGGAGTCAAGGCAAGGCGTGGGAGCCGAGCATGCCTGACGACCGGCGCGAGACCCTGTACAATCAGTGGCGCAAAGCGGTGACGCGAACCTTCGATTGGGTCGCTGACCTCAAAGAGGTCAAGGCTTGAATTCAATCAATTTAGCCTTTAGTTCTTGTCGTAATAAAAATAAAAGGCGCCGTTTTCGCCCACCACCGCGGAGACCGGCCACATACGGGCGATATGGTCACACCATCCGGCCGGCCGGTGATGATCACCACGAGCAGCTCCGCCTCATGCAGGCGTTCGAGCGCTACGTAGGCCTCCGCCGTGAGCCGGCCGTTGGTGGTCAGGGTATCGTCGATATCGGCAAAGACACCTCGGATCTCGTTCCGCACGGCCAAAGAAAAATGCTCTAAGGATCGCAAAGCAAATACTCCATTTACCGGAACGGGTGAACCTCCAACCAGTGACCCAGCCCCTTGACCTCTTCAGGGCGCACTTTGATGCCCAGTTTTGTACGGCGCCAGAGGATGTCATCACAGGATCTGGCCCATTCGTTCTCGCACAGGTAATCGACCTCGCGCTCATAGAGACCTGCACCGAAATGGCGGCCAAGATCCGAAACGGAGCTGGAATCTCCCAACAAGGATTCGCTCAGGGTTCCGTAGGAGTGGACATAGTGCTGGAGCAGCGCCTCATCCAGCCAGGGATACCGACGGCGGATCTGGTCGAGATAGCCTTTCATGTCGCCGTCGGGCACGTCACCCCCCGGAAGGGGTTGGCCTGCGGTCCAGTCGCCCTTGGCGAGATTAATCCTGTCCGCCAGCTTA
>JBHHWG010000146.1:0-2036 GCA_046756385.1 Sphingomonadales bacterium
TGGTCTGAATAGCGGCCACGGTGTCTTTGATCTGCTGGAGCTTTTCGAGAGCTTCGGGGGACAGGGCGGAGCCTGTTTGATCTCCCGCCATATCGGTTGGAATTTGGGCGGTTGATTTCGGCGCAGTTGGAAGCTCCGGGCTCGATGGCAGGTTTCCGGCTTCTCTTTGCGCCTTTCTTTCCGCGTTTCTTTTCCTGGTTTGCTGGTTTTTTTCTTTATCTAACTGACGGATATGGGCACGCCTCTCTCGCATTGTCATTGGCGCGTCGCCACTCTCGCCGCCCTCGGGATTTCGAACCGTGACCGGTTGAGGTCCGCGCGCGACGATCGCGGCTGGCCCGCCCCGGCGCGCCGCCATGATTTCCCTGATCTTGGCCGTATCTTCCCGGACCCTGTCGATACAGGCGCAGATTTTTCCGGAAGGGTCGAAAACTGTCTGCACAACTGCACCGGCGATTGTTCCAACAGCCGCGTCCTTGCCAATACCTTTGAGGGCTGATCCTGCTCTCGATACGAGCTTCAATCCCATATTTTTGAGTCCCGCCCCGACCCTGGCAAGCGCATCACCGACCTTTCCCGATCTTGCCATGGCTGTGGTCGCGACTCTGAGCGAATCAAAACCTCTCTTTATTTTCGGCGCTGCCCGGATGACGGTCGGCGCGAAACGGGCGAGGGCTGCCCCTACAGGCGCTATTAGTGGTAATGCGGCTAGAGGTATAGGCATTATTTTACTCCTTTAGATAGCAACTTTTGTGATTGCGTGGAAGTGCATTTGACAGCAGCATTTAACCGTCCCCTATAGCCGTTGCGACCCGGATTCCATGGCCGGATAGTACGAGTCGAGGGCTCCGTGAACGTCATTCTGAGTTGCAGGACCAGTTTTTCGGTGCTAGGATTGAGGCTAGAAATTGAGCACTGACTCGTTTGGGTGATCGAGCGATCCAACTTAGCTTACTGAGTAAAAAAGGGCTGCTGTATGTCGAAATCAACGGATACTGACAACTCCACAGCCAACGAAGAAGAGTCTCTGGTTATCAGAATTATTGTAACTATTATTGGCGGCGCTATTGGAGGTGTTTATGGTCTCGTCATGTTGCTGGGATATTTAGTGCTCTGGGTATCGATAGGTTGGTTTATTGGCAAAATATTAATTCCATTTATTTTTGACCTTCTCGAACCGTTGGAATACGAACTCTCATCAGCGGAAATCAGTTCGACAGTGGTTGCGTCCGTCAAGTCCCTCGCCGCGCTGCTTTTACCTGCCTAAAAACTCCCCCGGACATCCGCATGCCGCTGGCTGCGCCGGCCCCCGGACAGCGGCTCTCCGGGTCTGCTGCTTTGACAAGAACCGCATGGCCGCGCGCCTTGGCACGCAAGGGCTTTATCCGGCCTCCTCCGGGCTCTGGGGATCGGGTTCCTGATCGGGATCGGTCAGCACGTCGGATATGAACTCGCCCAGGGGGGCGACACATTCCGCGATGCCGCCGTCAACCAGTAATTGACCGACCTTCTCAATAGCGGGCGCGCGCGCCTTGCCGGTGGAAATGGCGGCATGAATGACGGCGGTCATTTCGCCAACCGTGAGCCGCTGTTCGAAGTATTGTTCCGCGATTTTGAGAAATCCGATGCCCAAGGCGTTCTCCGCGTTCCTGACTGCCTCGAACGTGGGCCGCATGGCGTAAGATTTGCCGCCGAGCTTGATCGTGATTTCGGGTTTGGTCTTGCTGGTCATGGGTGCATCTTCTTTATGAAGCCAATAAAAAACCGGCCAGGAGCCGGGGTGAGTGCGGTGGAACGAAAAGAGCTTTGCGCCTTTAGGCCGACGCAACGGCCGCAATGGTCATGCCGCCGTGGGACAGGGCGCCAGGCACGCTGGAAATCGTCCTGAGCACCTTGCCCACGGTGCCCCGCACCGCCGGCAGCGCCGCCATGATCCCCTCCTCCATGCGCTTGAGCTCATCGATCGTCTCCGCGACCTGCCCCGTGAGGCTGTCGAGGGTGGCCTGGAAGCCGCTGTTGATATGCTCACTGAGCGC
>JBHHWG010000147.1:0-2025 GCA_046756385.1 Sphingomonadales bacterium
TCGCCGTGAACAACCTGGTGAGACTCCACAGCTAGTCCTTGACCCTATTGATTGTGTTCAATCAATAGGGTCAGCGTCCACCAAATCTCCCAAATCTCCCAATTGATCCCACCGCATGTCAATGTTTCAAAGCTACATCGTTTCTACCCGATCGGAAAACTGACGTCGATACGGCTCTGCCGGCTAAAGCCATTCGCTGCGCCCCGGCGCTTGTGATTTCGCATGTTTTCGAGAATAGTGTGCCGGCACATTAGTTGGGTGGGGACCATGCTTAAATATTTGTTGCCGTTATTATGTCTGGCCTTTCCGGCCGAAGCGAGCGATTTTCAGATTGAAACGGCGGGCGGCATGCTGCCCGGCTGGGTGTCGTTATTGCCGCCGCTGCTGGCGATTGGCGTGGCGTTGTTGTTCCGCCAGGTGGTGCCGGCGCTGTTCCTCGGCATCTGGGTCGGTTCCTGGGCGGTCAGCGGCTTTTCGTTCACCGGCGTGCTGACCGGTTTGCTCGACAGCTTCCAGGTCCATGTGCTGGGCGCGATGGCGGACGCCGATCATGCGGCGATCATTCTGTTTTCGCTGATGATCGGCGGCATGGTCGGAATAATTTCGGCCAACGGCGGCATGAAGGGCATCGTCGAGATGATTGTGAAGCGGGGCGCGAATACCGCGCGCCGCGGGCAACTGGCGACCGCGTTGATGGGGCTGTTGATCTTTTTCGACGATTACGCCAATTCCCTCGTGGTCGGCAACACCATGCGGCCGATCACCGACAAGCTGCGAATCTCGCGGGAAAAGCTCGCCTATATCGTCGATTCGACCGCCGCGCCGCTGGCCTGCATCGCCATTATCACCACCTGGGTGGGTTATGAAGTGGGCCTGATCGGCGACGCCGTCAAAAGCATTGACGGGCTCGATGAACCGGCGTTCGCGATCTTCCTGAAATCGGTGCTCTATAATTTCTATCCGATTCTGGCCCTGTTTTTCGTGTTTCTGGTGGCGCGGACCGGCCGCGATTTCGGCCCGATGCTGCAAGCCGAGAAACTGAGTCGGAAAAACGGTGAAATTCCGGAAATGCATCGCAGGATGGCGATGACGTCCAACGACATGAAGATCCGGGTTGACGGCGGCAGTCCTAATCGCGCCCGGCTGGCGATTTTGCCGATCGGGGTTCTGACGCTAACGGTCCTGATCGGGCTCTATGTGACCGGCGAAGGTGAGACCACCCAGGAAATCCTGAGCAATTTCGATTCCTACAAGGCCCTGATGTGGGGCTCCCTGATGGGGGTGCTCGCGGCCCTGGCGTTGACTGTCGGCTACCGATCCCTGTCGCTCGACGATGCCCTTAATGCCTGGTCCGAAGGGGTCAAGTCGATGGCGCCGGCCATGATCATCCTGGTTCTGGCGTGGTCCCTGTCGTCGATCACCCAGGTTCTGCACACCGCCGATTATCTGGTCTCGATCCTCGGTGAAACCCTGCCGGTGGAACTGGTGCCAGTGCTGGTTTTCCTGATCGCGGCGGCGACCGGCTTCGCCACCGGCACGAGCTGGGGGGCCATGGGTATTCTGGTGCCGCTCGTGGTGCCGCTTGCCTGGGCGATTATGGGAACCAGCGGCATGCAGGGGCCGGAAGGCATGCACATCCTCTATTCCTCGGTCGCCTGTATCCTGGGCGGCGCGGTGTGGGGGGATCACTGTTCGCCGATTTCAGATACAACGGTTCTGTCGTCGATGGCGTCGGGCTGCGATCATGTGGCCCATGTGCGCACCCAGCTTCCCTATGCCATGATGGTTGGCGCGGTGGCGGTGCTGGCGGGCACCATTCCCGCGGCTTTCGGTGCGCCGTGGTGGGCGCTGCTGGTAATTTCGGCGGGAATGCTGGTGGTCGGGTTGCGCATCCTGGGGCGCGAGGCCGAGACCGCATAGCAGTCAACCAAATAGCCCCGGTTGCGCCCGCTGGCGAAAGGGCTCTAGCTGTGATGTCTTGTCAGTTTTCCCCAAGAAGTGGACCCACGGCATGCCAAATGAACG
>JBHHWG010000148.1:0-2014 GCA_046756385.1 Sphingomonadales bacterium
GAGTACCAGAAGTGTCCGGAGAGCAACGCCAACGCACCCGCCGAGAGCCACGCCCGCACAGATCACCACTGTGGCGCATGGAACCCGCATTCGCTGCCAAGTTCGAGCAACGCTCATCGACAATATCCTCTATAAGAATCGCGGCGGGACCCTGAGCCTATCCCAGAGTTCCCCTCGCGTGGCGGGAAAGATGACATCACCCGATTCTTCTGTCAATCTGTCCAGGTCCGAGCATTGTTATAAAGGTAAACCTGTTATCGTGTTTCTTGATCGTTTTCTTGGTTCCCGTCGACGCCGGGCGGCGGCTTATGACCTTTATGTCAGTGTCGTTGAGCAGGCGCGCTCGCCCAGCTTTTATGAAGACCTCGGGGTTCCCGACACCGTCGATGGCCGATTCGATTTAATCGCCCTGCATGCCTTTTTGGTTCTTCATCGGTGCAAACAGGAGGGCGATGAGGCTGACGAGACCGCGCAGGCGTTTTTTGACCTGTTTTTCGGCGACATGGACCGGTCGCTCCGTGAAATGGGTGTCGGTGATTTGAGCGTCGGCAAGCGGGTCAAGGAGATGGTGGCCGCGTTCCTGGGGCGGGTGGAGGCCTATGAGGCCGGACTGTCAGCAGACGGACCCGCCCTTGAAGAGGCGCTGCTGCGCAATCTTTATCGCGGGCAACATCCGGGAGCTCTTGCGCTTTCCGGCCTGACCGCTTATGTCCGGGGCGAAGCGGATGCGCTTGCCGAGCAGGATAAAAAGTCATTATGCGCGGGCAGGGTTCGATTCGGCCACAGCCCGCGAATTGACAATCTCGCCCACGGGTCCGATTGAAACCTAATTTAATGAGGCCGAGATGAACGGCCGCGCGGGCGACGATTGCGCCGGGAATCGCGCCGACGGTGGTGGGCCGGTTCGGTCGGCCAATGGAACAGGATTTGGCAGAATGCATGACGGACAAGAGGTCGACTTCAATTTCCGGTTCAGGCTGCCCCAAATGAAAGAGCCGGAGCTGTCGCTGCGCCTCGCCGCCGGGAAAGTGGAGCGGGATTTGCTGGCGAAGCGGTTCAAACTGGTGGCCCTGGACAGGCTGGAGGCCACGGTTGAGCTCCGGAGGTTGGCTGGGCATCAGGGACTGGAAATGAAGGGCCGGCTGTCGGCGGAGGCCGCACAGAAATGCGTTGTCACGCTCAAGCCGGTTCGTTCCCAGGTGGCGGACCAATTCCTGGTACGATTCGTGCCGCGGCCCATGGACCCTGACGCGCACAATAGCGGAAAAACAGAAATTGAAATCGACCCGGATGAGGACGATATCGAATATATGGACGATGAGGTTGTCGATTTGGGCGAAACGGTGGCACAGCATCTGTCGCTGGCGTTGAACCCGTATCCGCGGTGCGATAACGCCGAAGTACCGGAAGCCTTGCGGGCGGTTGCTGAGCCGGTAATACCGCGGAGCCCCTTTGCAGCTTTGCATAAACTTCAAGACAGGACTTGAAGCGGCCTCGCAATTGAGTATTGTCATGCCCTTATGCGCCCGATTCGGGGCGAAGAAACGAGAGACGAAGAAATGGCGGTTCCTAAAAAGAAAGTGTCACAGTCGCGCCGCAACATGCGTCGCAGCCATGATGCGCTTAAACCAGCGAATCAGGCTGAGTGCCCAAATTGCGGTGAGCTAAAGCGGCCGCATCATGTGTGCGGCGAGTGCGGTCATTATCATGGCCGCGAAGTTTCCGAGATCGGTGGCCCACTCTAGGCCCGATCATACCAGGCCTGGCGCCGGATCACGAAATTGACCAAAACTTTGACGATAGCCCTTGATGCCATGGGAGGCGACATGGGTCCCGACATGGTTGTCGAGGGCCTGAGCCTGGCACAGGCTCAGTTCCCGGACTTTCGCTTCCTGTTGTTCGGAGACGAGGCACGGGTCGCGCCATTGGTCGCCCGGTATCCGCGGCTTGGCGAAGCGTGTGAGATTCGCCATGTCGAGGTTGAGATTTCGGCCGACGAGCGTCCCAGTCAGGC
>JBHHWG010000149.1:0-2011 GCA_046756385.1 Sphingomonadales bacterium
GCAGATAACACAAAAACCGCTCCCAAACCGGGGAGCGGATCAAAGCACAATAGCCATAACGCCTGCCAAAGATCTCGACCTTCAAATCAAAGAGTTTTGCAACAGAATCTAGCACTACTTTGGCAGATTTATGGGCTGCGATTTTGGAGCCTCATACGGCAACGGGGACATCGCATGGGCATTTGAGGTTGCGCGAGTGCGGCAACGACGGCGCGTCGAACGGCTGGGAGCGTCGGCTGAGGCGGGCCGCAGCGGTTTGTTTTTTTCCCCCTTTGCGGCGTTGAGACGGCTGTGCTGCAGGAAGGCATAGGCAATCATCACCATGAGGGCATGACGGTGCAGCCCCTGCCAGGATCGCCCCTCGAAGTGGTCGAGGCCCAGTTCTTCCTTCATTTGCTGATGCGCCTGTTCGCAGCTCCATCGTGCCTTGAGGGTTGCAGCCAGCGTCTTCAGATCGGCGTCAGCGGGCAGCGTGGCAAGGTGGTATTTGTACTCGCCTGATGCGCGGTGTTCGCCGATCAACCAGGCCTCCTCTCCGGGCATGTGCTGTTGCCCCTTGTCATGGATGCGCTGTGGCGGTCCATCGGCGATCCGGATGCGAACCGCGGCAAACCGGGCCTTGAGAGGTCCCTTGGTTCCGATCCGCCAGCTCAGTTCCGCCCAGTTTGCCTCGGCGAGCATGGCCTCGGCGGGCACGGACAGGACATCGGGAATGGCGTTTTTGCGGGGTCGCCCGCGCCCAGCGACCGGAAAGACGACAGCGACGTCCGCCGGATAGACCTTCTGATGGCGCGGAATACCAACAGCCCACGTCAGGCCCCGGGCGCTCAACCCCTGCCGAAACGGTGCCGACAAGCCATATCCGGCATCAGCCAGGACCGTGCCGAAGCGAACACCAGCGCCCATGATGCGATCGATCTCGGCGAGCGCGATCTGCGGCTTCGTTCGATTGACCTGAAAGGCTTTCGGCACACCGGCGGTGGCCAGGCGGGCCGGATCATCTGTCCAGCTCTGGGGCAGGAACAGCCTCAGGCCTACGGCAACCGGAACCTCATCCCTGGCCAGTGTGAGCGAAACGAGTGACTGGCAGTTAGCCCGCTTGCCCAGGACACCTGCGTACTGTGGCGCCACCCCGACAGAGTGCCGCCCTTTCTTCGGTAACGCCGTGTCGTCAATGACGAGAACCGCATCTGCGCCCCCGACAAGCATGTCGGCCTGAACGGCAAGCTCGTCCCCGAGCGGCTCGTGGTCCCAGACACCGTCCGAAATGAAGTGATGAAGGCGGTCATATCGGCCCGCTGCCACCCGCGCTGCCATTGGCTCCATGCTCTTGCGCGCGCCCGGGCCGATCAGGCCCGCCACATAGAGCGGGCACATCTTACGCCGTGCTTTATGCCCCAACCGCGCCAGAAACGGTGCAAGCCATTGAGACAGATCGTCATTCCAGTCCGACATCCCACGCTCCTCCAGCTCAGAAGCGCAGAGCATCAAACCCAAAGCCTTAATAATCCGTTAAACTGCCAAAGTAGTGCTAGTTCGCGGTCGTTTGAGAGCCGGCCTTGTCGAGTTCGCGTACCTGCTTCAGATAATTGAGATTGCGTGACGCAACCTCGTTGTAGCTTGGATCGACTTCCATGGCGCGCAATAGATAGGCCTCGGCGTTCTTGTAATCGCCCCGCAGCAAGGCGATAAACCCGATGTTGTTGAGCACCCGGGCCATGTCCCGGTCGGAGGTGCCGGACATCGCGTGGATGTATCTCCCGCTCCACGCCAGGGCCAGACGCAGGTTCTCCTGTGCGACCTCGAATTCGGGATCGATCATGAGCGCACGGTTGAGATTCTCGATCGCCTCGGGCAGGCGCTTTTGCATGAGCATGGAAAAGCCACGGTTATTGAAGATGAGCGCCGAGTTCGGATTGCCCTGCAGCGCCTTGCCGTAGCTCTCGGCCGCGGCCGCCCAATCGCGCTCGTGATCGTGGTAATAGCCGAGCGCGTTCCAGGCGCGCCAAAG
>JBHHWG010000150.1:0-1917 GCA_046756385.1 Sphingomonadales bacterium
ACGCCGGAGAAAGGGTCAGGAGCGCCGCGCCAAGGCCGGTCCAAATCGTCCGCCGGTCCGACAAAGCCAAGGGCTTTCAGGTCCTTCCAGTGTGAAGTCGTCCTTGGGTGGCTGGCGGACCCGGAATTCACGACTTGAAGCCGGGTTCTCATGGATGACACGCCGCTGGGATATAAAGTATAAGAATTGCTTGCGGATACCGCGCTGTGACCACACAAAGGGTCATCGTCCTCAATGCTGATCATCGCTTTAAAATGACTGGGAGAAACGAATATGAGCCGTCCCTTGGCACTTTCCGCGGCCGTCTTGCTGCTGTCCATGACCGCAGGTTGTGACAACGCATCGACGCCGGATGGCGGTAAGACCCAATCGGAAACCGAAATTGTTGCGGCCAATCCTTTGCTGAGCGACTGGAGCGGGCCCTATGGCGGCGTCCCGCCATGGGATCAGGTGAAGGTTGAGAATTTCGTGCCGGCATTCGATGCGGCAATGGCATCGGCGCGGGCCGAGATCGACGCAATAGCCGATAGTCCCGCCGCCCCGACATTCGAAAACACGATAGAGGCGATGGAGCGGACAGGGCGCATGCTTAACCGTGTGCAGACAATTTTCGGCGTTTATGCAAGCACGCTCAACGCCGGGGACGTGCCCAGGATCGAGCAGGAGATTTCGCCCAAACTGGCCGCTTTTTACGATGAGATCACTCAGAACAAGGCGCTTTTCCAGCGGATTGACACGGTCTTTAATTCGCCGGAAAAAGCCGATCTGACCGGCGAGCAGCAGCGGCTTATCGAAGATTATTACAAGAATTTCGTGCGTGCGGGAGCCCGGCTTGACGACGGGGCCAAGGCCCGCCTGTCGGAAATCAATCAGCGCCTGGCCACGCTTTTCACGACCTTCCGGCAAAACGTGCTGGCGGACGAGACCAACTATGTCCTCTATCTGACCGACGAAGCCGAACTTACTGGACTACCGGCCTCGGTGCGCGCCGCTGCTGCCGCCGCCGCCGAGACACGCGATCATGGCGGCCAGTGGGCGATTCTCAATACCCGCTCGTCCATGGACCCGTTCCTGACCTATTCTGATAGGCGCGACCTGAGGGAGAAAGTCTGGCGCACCTATTACGATCGCGGCGACAATGGCGACGAGCATGACAATAATGCGATCATTTCGGAGATTCTGAGCCTTCGCAGCGAGCGCGCCAAATTATTGGGCTACGAGACCCACGCCCATTGGCGGCTGGAGCCACAAATGGCGAAGACGCCGGAATCCGCGATGAAGCTGATGGAGGCTGTGTGGACGCCGGCGGTGGCTCGCGTGGGCGAGGAAGTCGCCGACATGCAGGCGATCGCCGATAACGAAGGCGCGAACATTACCATCAAGCCGTGGGATTACCGCTATTACGCGGAGAAGGTCCGCAAGGCGAAGTACGATCTCGATATGAACGAAGTGAAACCCTACATGCAGCTTGAGAAGCTGCGTGAGGGCATGTTCTGGGCCGCCGGACAGCTTTACGGTTTCCAGTTCAGGCAGGTGAGCGACGTTCCGGTCTACCATCCGGACGTGCGGGTCTGGGAAGTGACCAACCCGGCTGGCGAACATGTCGGCCTGTGGTTTTTCGACCCCTACGCGCGGCCGGGCAAGCGCTCGGGCGCGTGGATGAACGCTTATCGCACCCAGGAGCGGTTCGACGGCGAAATCACCATCATCGTGTCGAACAATTCCAATTTCGTGAAGGGCGAGCCAGGGGTTCCGGTGCTCATTTCATGGGACGATGCGGAAACGCTGTTTCACGAATTCGGCCACGCGCTCCACGGTCTGAATTCCAATGTCAGCTATCCGTCACTGTCGGGAACGGCGGTGTCGCGCGACTATGTGGAGTTCCCCTCGCAGCTTAACGAGCACTGGCTGTCGACC
>JBHHWG010000151.1:0-1771 GCA_046756385.1 Sphingomonadales bacterium
TAACGGCAATGCGATCCGCCCGGGCAATGTGGTCGAGCACAAGGGCGGCCTGTGGCGGGCGGTCAGGATTCAGCATACCCAGCCAGGCAAAGGCGGGGCGTATCTGCAGGTCGAGCTGAAGAACCTGCGCGACGGCACCAAGCTTAATGAGCGGTTTAGGTCGTCGGAAACCGTGGAGAAGGTGCGGCTCGAACAAAAGGCGCATCAGTTCCTGTTTTCCGACGGTGACATGTACACCTTCATGGACACCGAAACCTACGACCAGATCGAACTGACGGGCGATTTGATCGGTGAGGGAGTGGTTTATCTGCAGGACGGCATGGTGGTGATGATCGAATTCACCGAGGCCGAGGCGCTCGGCCTTCAGCTTCCCGACACCGTGGTGCTCGAGATTTCCGAGACCGAGGCGGTGGTCAAGGGCCAGACGGCCGCGTCCTCGAACAAGCCGGCGATCCTTGAAAACGGGGTGCGGATCATGGTGCCGCCGTTCATCGGGATCGGTGACAAAGTGGTCGTGAACACCGCCGAAAACACATACCACAAACGCGCCGACTAACCCTCCGCGCTTCAAAAGGAAAACAGCGATGGCGTTCCGTTCCGCTGATATCAATGTCATGGCGGGAGCCGCCTACCGGGCCGCGCGCCGTCTGGTGCGCGACTTCGGCGAGGTTGAGCAGCTACAGGTCTCGAAAAAGGGTCCGGCTGACTTCGTCACCAACGCTGACCTGATGGCCGAAAAGACGATCCTGCGGGAGTTGCAGCACGCGCGGCCGGCATACGGCCTCCTGATGGAGGAAAAAGGCGCCATCAAGGGCGAGGACCCGGACTGCCGCTGGGTGGTCGATCCCCTCGACGGCACCACCAATTTCCTGCACGGCATCCCCCACTTTGCGATTTCGATCGCGCTCGAGGTGCGCGGCGAGATCACCGCCGGCATCGTCTATCAGCCGCTGACCGACGAGCTTTACTGGGCCGAAAAAGGACGGGGCGCCCATGTTAATGATCGCCGGCTGCGGGTCTCGGCCCGCCGGGAATTCCGCGACGCCGTGATCGCCACCGGCATCCCGCATCTGGGCCGTGGCAGTGCCGACGAATTCAGCCATTTGCTGCGCGTCGTGATGGCGGAAGTCGCGGGCGTCCGCCGGTTCGGCGCGGCATCGCTGGACCTGGCTTATGTCGCGGCGGGACGGTTCGACGGCTTTTGGGAAACCGGGCTTGAGCGCTGGGACATTGCGGCCGGTTCACTAATCGTGCGCGAGGCAGGCGGTTTCGTCTCCGACATCAACGGCGGCGAAGGTTATATGAAATCCGGCGACATCGTCGCCGCCAACGACCCGCTCCATCCCAAACTGACCAAGCTCTTGAATGGCACGCGCCGGGACTACCGCTCGAAAGCCTGAAACGCCGCCCGTAAATCAAAGCCCCAGGTTTGAGCCGGCGTCACTTTCAGTTGTTCGCGCCGCCATGACCCGTTAGGATCATGATCGACGTTTACAGACGTCAACAGACCGGCGCCTGCTGCCGTTAAGTGGGGCGGCTCTTGGGTTTCATGCGGTTCGGAACCCAAGGCTGCCGGTGCGTGTGTGACATACCCATGCGCGCCGAACCGTCCTCTCGCTTTCCTTGAGGTCGGGAGTGGGCGAATACAACACCCGAGAGGGGAATAAGCCCACACGTGTCTGTACGTGTCTGTAAACTCCCGGCTGCCAATGAACAGGGAGGACACGGCATGCACAACGATCATGACTACCAACAATTTCTGGAGACGGAC
>JBHHWG010000152.1:0-1732 GCA_046756385.1 Sphingomonadales bacterium
GTTGGGGCGCAGCTCCTGAACACGGTGGTTATAGAACTCGGCGACAAAGAGGTGCCCATTCTTGCCGACAGCGACGCCGCCGGGGGCGTTGAACTCCCCGGCCCCAGAGCCGGGCGCGCCAATCGTGCGCTTAGGCGCGCCATCAAGCCCGAAGACCTGTATGCGGTCGTTGAAATACTCCGCCACGTAAAGCTCGTCGCCATGGATTGTCAGATTCATCGGGCGGCCCAACGCACCAGGCGCCTCGCCCGGCGCGCCGAACTGGCGCTTGAAGTTACCGTCAACGTCAAAGACCTGGATGCGGCCGTTGCGCGAATCGGCGACGAAGACTTCGCCATTGGCGACAGCAACACCGGTCGGATCGTGAAACTGCCCCGGCCCGTCGCCAGGACCGCCCCAAGCCTTGACGAATTCATAAGGCGGCTCCTTGGGCGAAGGAACGAAGACGATCCAGCCAGCGCCGATAAGCAAGATAATGCCGACGGTCAGACCGCCAAATATTCGCCACAGGGTGCGTTTCTTGATCATATCGTTTGCCTTCAGAAATTAATCCGGAAGCCGGCGCGGACCGTGACGTCGTCTTCCAACGCCGTCCCATTGAGGTCGTGGGCGACGGGTACTTGCACGATGGCCTCCACGATCCATTTGCGGGTGACATATTGCAGGCCCGGAGACAGCATGAAGGACGTGCCGCCGGAATTGGGGTCATTCACACCGGCCGCCCGGTTCTTATCCTGGTACAGAAAATTCGTCTCAAGAACGCCATAAAGAAATCCCGGCACACCGGCGCCGAGTTCGCGCGGCAGGAGCCGGTATTGCAATGAGGCGTCCAGGTTCAGTTCGTCACCGAATTCAAAGCCATTGTCACTGGTGTTGACCTTGTAGCTGGCCTGAACGTCGATCTGGTAATCGAGCGTCTGGTAGGTCACCACAACGCCGCCGAAAGGATCCCACGAGCCGGAGCCGAGCTGCAGCGGCGCGGGCAATCTGCCGAAGCGGTCTCGATCATTGTCGTCACCGGTCGGCGCCTCGACGCCCAGAAACGGCGCGATGCGGAACGTGCGGCCCGGCGCATCGCTCTTATAGACCGTATGGCGTGCGAAGAGACGCACATCGCCGATGCCGAACGTGTCGCGCGTGACGCGTTCGCCGCCGGGCATCGTCAATTTCAATTCCTTGTCAAGAACAGGAAGCACGCCGAACACGGCGAGATCGCTGGTCACGCCAAACCCCAGAACGGAAATCCCGCCGAGGACCTTGACACCCCTGTCGGCGGCGGTCGGATCGTCGCCCATCTCGCGATGGAGGAACTGCTCGCGCCACACGACGTTGCCTTCGGCCACGGGGAGCGCTGTGTTGAAGGTCTGCGGCGCCGCGGCCGCTGTCGTGGCCGACCCGAGCCCCGTCGCCAAGGCGAGGCAGGCTGTTAGGACACGAGCCATCACGCCTCGTCTTCCTTTCTCTTGAAGCCACGCATGGTGAACCCGGCGGCTTTGACGGCGCGCTTGGCGGCGGCTTCATCGAGCGTCGCGCCCGGGCTCATAGTGACAATGACCGTGCCGCTCTTGATGTCGGTCTTCGCAGACTCGACGCCGTCGAGACGGCTGAGCTCTTTCTCAATGCCGTATGCGCAGAACGGGCACGCGAGCCCGTCGACCTTCAGGCGATAGGTTTCACCCGCCCACGCAAGATTCGAAATCGACAAGAGGACCGCAATGACAGCCGATATGAA
>JBHHWG010000153.1:0-1712 GCA_046756385.1 Sphingomonadales bacterium
GCCATCACCTCGGTCGACCACAGCTGGCGCGGATACTCGCTGCGGCGGCCGCTGGCTGCCCGTCATCGGGCGCCGCCTCGGACACCGCAAGCGTTATCCGGCGCAGCCCTGGCGACAGGGTTTGCAGGATGCGGAGCAGGTGCAACCCGTAATTGCGCTCGACCCAGTCTGCGAGAAAGCCGGTGCTTGCGGACAACACCGCGAGATCGCTGTCGATGGATGTCAGCCGTACCGGACGAATCCACTGTGCGACGCAATCGGCCCCCAGATCGCGCTCCGCCAGTTCCAGCGCGGTTGCCCAAAGCTTGCTGAGTTCAGCCTCCGTATGCGCCGTGGCGCCGTCCCCCAAATCGGTCATTTCTCTCCCTGTTTTTTTCTGTCATATGTCCCGCGCCGACTGCCCCCGCTCCGCCGCCGGCACACCCGCTAGTTCTGCCGCCAGGGCAACCCGCGCACCTTCCAGCCGTTGACCCGGCCACGATGGCCGTCCGCATCTAGGTCGCCTTCGAACCCCTCGGCGACATTGGTGCAATGCGCGGCCAAGCCCTGTTTGGCCAGTGCCGCCGCCACGAACTGCGCCGCCGCCATCGAACGATTGCCCGAACGGCAGATGAACAACGCCCGCGCGGGCAGCTTGCCATCCATCCGGGCGGCCAACTCGTCGACGAACGCCGGATTGCGCGCCATGCTCGGGAACGCCACCCATTCGATCGGCCAGAGCGGGCGGCCCAGCGCCGAGAGATCGGGCAGTCCGACAAAGGCCCACTCGGCCCGGGTGCGGACATCGATCAGCGCGGTTTCCGGTATGGATTCGAGGATTCTGTAGGCTTCGGCCGGGTCAACCTCGTCGACGATTGGCCGGTCCCCTGACATCAATTCAACCCGTCCCCGAATCCATTCCGCAGTCACAGTTTTCAGAGGTAACTGGTCAACCAGATTCGGGGCAATAGCTTTTCGACCTGGCGGGCAAATTATTATCGGATGTTCGCTCATCCGATAATAAATTCACAATATGCTCACACAAAAAATACCGTATCGCTGGCTAAAAACAGCAGCGAGAAACTGTATATACTCGGCTTTACTGAGACTCGGAGATCCGAATCCGGCACGCCCTGATGCTACCTAAAAATGGGCCGGAGGGACACCTGAAAGAAACGGGAACATCGTCGAATGCCGGCAGAAAAACCAAAACCCGCCGCCGATGTGGCAACGGGTCCCGAGGGTGCCGGCAGTCTCCGGTTTTGTCAGGCAGTCATTGCGTTGATCCGGTGGTGCAGGCGCGAGACCTTGCGGCTGGCGGTGTTGCGATGAAGGACACCCTTGCTGACCCCGCGCATGATCTCCGGCTGGGCGGCGCGCAGCGCCTCGAGCGCGGCGCCCCGGTCGCCCGAGGCGATCGCCTCCTCGACCTTGCGGATGAAGGTGCGCACGCGCGAGCGGCGCGCCTTGTTGATCACGGTGCGCCGGGCGGCCTGACGAGCGCGCTTCTTCGCGGATGGCGAGTTGGCCATGCTTTGGATCCGTTTGCTGTCTCTCGAAGATGAGCGGCGGGGATACACCAAGCACCTGCCCCCGTCAACGGTCGTATCGGGGGGCTTATTCGCCCTTGAAATTGGCCGTTCGCTTGTCGATGAACGCCTCCATTCCCTCGGCCTGATCGGCGGTCGCGAACAGGGCGTGGAACAGGCGGCGCTCGAAGCGGACGCCCTCGG
>JBHHWG010000154.1:0-1689 GCA_046756385.1 Sphingomonadales bacterium
TCGAATGAACAACCTCTTGAGACATCACAACTAGCGACCAAGGGGGAGCGCAGCCTGCGTGGCGCTTGAACGCAATATAAGGGTCATGCTTAATGACCCTTGGTATTAGTCGGCCGACGGGAGGGGTTATGGAAATCAAGCTCAACGAAAATCTGGACTGGGAGGCGCTGGGCCGGGAATTTCAGGTCAGCAAGCGCATTCAGATTCGCGATATTCTAAAAGAGGAGTGCGCGGAGCGCATCCTGCAGTGCCTGGCGCAGGAAGTGCCGTGGCGGTTCGTTTATTACGATGGCGAGAACCCGGTTCAGCTCACGGTGGACGAGTTAAAGGCCAAATCCCAGCCGGAACTGCAGTCAATCCATGACGGCATTCTGGCGCGTGCCCGGTCCGGATATCAGTATGCCTATCACACCTATCCGATGGTGGAGGGCTACCTCAACAAAAAGGATCCGGGTCTGTATCTGCATAAGGTTTTCGAATTTATCAATTCCGAACCCTATCTGGATTTCATTCGCACCGTGACCGGCGTGCCGGAAATTCGCAAGGGCAACGCCCATGCCGCCTGTTACAATCCGACCCAGTTTTTGGGCCGCCACAACGATTATCCGCCCAACGAGGGATGGCACGCCGCCTGCGTGTTGAATTTCACCAAGGGCTGGAAGCCCGACTGGGGCGGCTTCATGCAGTTCTATGACAATGATTTCAACATTGATCTGGCCCTGATGCCGCGTTTCAACGTCCTTAATATGTTCGTCGCGCCGCAGGAGCATTCGGTCAGCTACGTCGCACCGTTCGCGGGCACACCGAGATATACCGTCACCACTTTTTTCCAGGAATAGCAACAAATTGAGGGGCAAACGCGAGGCGGTTGCCGGAGACTGTGATGCGAGTATCGATCCTTTCCACCAAGATTCACAAATGGATCGGGCTGGTGGTCGGCCTTCAAGTGATTCTGTGGGTCGCCGGCGGGCTGGTCATGAGCTGGTTCCCGATCGAGCAAGTGCGCGGCGAGCACAATATAGCCGAGCAAAAAGCCGAAGTCCTGACGGCCAGCGACAATCTGGTTCCGATCAGCCAGGTCCTGTCACAGCTTGACGGCGCCGACGCCCTGCGGGTCGAGTTGCGCCACCTGATGGGGCAGCCGGTCTATGCGGTCACCCTCGCCGAGGGCCAGCCAAAACTCGTTAACGCCCGAACCGCCGCCTTGCTGACGCCGCTGACGGCGGATTTTGCCCGCCGCATCGCGCTTGCCGACTTCAAGGGCGAAGCCGGGGTGTTGTCGGTGCGCCTTCTGGAGGAAACGAATTCCGAGTACCGCCGCGCCCTGCCCGTCTGGCAGGTGCTGCTGGATGACGAAGAGGATACCCACCTCTATGTCTCGCCCTTTACCGGAAAGATCGTGGGCCGGCGCAACGCGGTTTGGCGGTTTTATGATTTCTTCTGGATGCTCCACATCATGGATTATGAAAACCGGAGCGATTTCAATAACCCGCTTCTCATCTGGGCCTCGATTATCGCCCTGGTGCTGTCCATCACCGGGCTTGTTTTACTGTTCTATCGCTTCTCGAAACGCGACTTTCGTTGGCTCGCCTTCAGACGGCGCCAGAGAAAATTATCATGAAATCACTCCGATTGACGGCCCTGCTGGCCGGACTGTGGCTCGCCGGATGCAGCGAGGAACCCGCGACG
>JBHHWG010000155.1:0-1663 GCA_046756385.1 Sphingomonadales bacterium
CAGCTCGATGATGTTGACGAAGGGCTTTGCATCGAATGCGGTGGGCCGGGCCCACGCCCGCTATTTTGAGCTCTGTGAGACCTACGGCGGCCAAGATCAGATCGCCTTCGCGCTCCATGGCCTCTATCACTACCATTTTGTCCGTGCCGAACCGGCACAGGGTCACATCTACGGAAACCGTTTTCTTGCCTTGGCCAAGGAAGCCAACAACGAATATTTCCTTGCCCAGGCTCACTTTGCAATTGGCGGCGCCCTCCTGATGGAGGGCCGGTTTCCGCAGGCGCGCGAATATCTGGAACGCTCGCTCGAAATCTACGCGCGTGGCGATCACGATAGTTTTAGGCGGGATTGGGGATATGACCTGGGGGTTTTCTGTCGTGGCTTTCTTGCGCACACCCTTTGGCACCTTGGCTTCCCCGATCAAGCGCGGGCGACCAGTCGCGAGGGCGTGGCCCTGGCCAAGGCCATAGACCACCCATTCAGCTATGCGGTGGCGCTCGCCTATGACGTCATGCTGCATCAGTTCTGCCGGATGCCTGGGCAATTGCTGGAGGTGGTCGGTCAGCTAGAGCAGGTATGCGCCGAATACGGCTTCGAGTACTACCGGGCGTGGGCAGGCATCATGCGGGGCTGGGCAGAGGCGATAACCAGTCCAAGTACCGAAACCTTGAACGGCATGCGTGCCGCTTTGGGCGACTTGCGGGCAACGGATGCGAGGACTCGTTGCTCTTTATACCTTTGCCTCATTGCTGAGCGCCTGCTGGCCGGTGATGACATCGGAGCAGCCGATGAAGCTTTGCGGCAGGCGGAAACTTTACTAGATGGAAGCGATGAGCGTTGGGTTGCAGCGGAACTCACTCGTATGAGAGGAGTCGTGGAGTCCGTGCACAGCGGAAATGCCGCGAAGGCCCATGCCCACTTGAAAGCGGCCCAAGACACCGCCAGCGGTCAATCTGCCCGTTCACTGGGGCTCAGGGCCGCAACAGATCGGGCACGTTTGTTGCGGGCGCAAGGCGATAGCATCGAAGCACGGCAGCTATTGGCGCCGATCTACGGTTGGTTCACTGAAGGCCTCGACACGCCCGACCTGAAGGACGCAAAGGCATTGCTGAACGAACTCGCCTGACCTCCGGTCGTGGCACGAGGCCAAAGTTCGCCAGTCCGTGACTTTATGGCCGGTTTGGGCTGCAAGACCGATATTGGCGCTGCATCCGAGAGGGAAGCCTCATGTATGAGCACACGAACGGGGCGGCACCACCTGAGTGGAATTCGCCCTAATTCCCCGGCACCACCTTGCCAGGGTTAAGGATGCCACGCGGGTCGAGTGTGTGCTTGATATCGCCCATCACCGCCCAGGCGTCGCCGTGCTCAGCTTCCATGAACTTGCGCTTGCCGAGGCCGACCCCGTGCTCGCCGGTCACCGTTCCGCCGAGCCGGATTGCGCGCTCGGAGATGCGCGAGCCCAGCCGCTCGGCCTCGGCCATCTCGGCTGGGTCGTCCGGGTCGATCATGATCGCCAGGTGGAAGTTGCCGTCGCCGGCATGGCCGACCAGCGGCGCGATCAGGGGGCTGGCGGCGAGGTCGTCGGCGGTCTCCAGGATCGCCTCGGCCAGCCGCGATATCGGCACGCAGGCATCGGTGATATAGCCGCGCGCGCCCGGCC
>JBHHWG010000156.1:0-1541 GCA_046756385.1 Sphingomonadales bacterium
GGCGTTTGTCGCGGGGCAGGGTTGGGGCCTCTACCATAGCCTGGTTAACCGTCTCGGCCGCCGTTGCCGGTGGCGTCACGGACAGTTCCTTGGGGTTCATCAGGAAACGGTCGGCCAGGCGGCGGATTTCGGGCGGCATGGTGGCGGAGAAAAACAGGGTCTGGCGGATGCGCGGCAGAAGACCCACGATGCGCTCCACGTCGGGCATGAAGCCCATGTCGAGCATGCGATCCGACTCGTCGATCACCAGGATCTTCACGTCGGCCAGCAGCACGCGGCCGCGCTCGAACAGGTCGAGCAGCCGCCCCGGTGTGGCGATCAGCACGTCGACGCCGCGGTCCAGGCGTTTTTCCTGCTCGGTCAGCGATTGGCCGCCGATCAACAGCGCCATTGAGAGCGGGTGATACTTGCCGTAGCGCTCGAAGCTTTCGGCCACCTGGGCGGCCAGTTCGCGGGTCGGCTCGAGGATCAGCGAGCGCGGCATCCGCGCCCGGGCCCGGCCGCTGGCCAGGATGTCGATCATGGGCAGGGTGAAGGAGGCGGTCTTGCCGGTGCCGGTCTGGGCGCAACCAAGGATGTCGCGGCCCATGAGCACGTAGGGGATGGCCTTTTCCTGGATCGGTGTGGGCTCGACGTAGCCGGCCTCGCCCACCGCTTTAAGGACCTCGGGACCGAGGCCTAGATCGGTGAATGTCATGTAACTCCAAACAATCGAAAAATGTTGCTCAATGCGTTATTACATCGGGCTTCTATTTATATTTTCATAACGGAATGTCAACGACGACGTTTAAGAAAATTATCAACAATGCATCGAATTGCGCGGCCTGGCCCGGTCGCGAAATATTGTTCCATGATTATGCCCGGCGCCTTATACCAGTCTGCGCGGCTTGAGACTCACGTGGGGGATTCCCAAAGGGGCGAAACTCTGAATCTATGTGGCGAACAGCATAGGAGGTTCGCCGTGGGTTCAGCGATTGCTTTGCGGGGTGATTTTGATGGTCCGGGTTTGCGGCGATTGGCCAAGGCGGCCAAAGATGCGGGACAGAGTCGCCGGCTTCTCGCGCTGGCGGAGATTTATGACGGCGGTGCGCGCTCGGATGCGGCGCGGATGAGCGGTGTCGGGCTTCAGGTGATCCGGGATTGGGTGCTGCGTTTCAATGCCGATGGGCCGGACGGGCTGATTGACCGCAAGGCATCGGGCCCAGCGCCCAAGCTCAACGACGCGCAACGCCAGGCGCTTGCACGGGTCGTCGAGAACGGGCCGATCCCGGCGACCCATGGTGTGGTGCGCTGGCGCCTCAAGGACCTCGCACAATGGGTATTGGAGGAATTCCGCATCTCGCTGGACGAGACGACCGTGAGCCGGGAGCTGAAGGCACTGGGGTTCGTCAAGATTTCGGCACGCCCGCGTCACTATGCGCAAAACGAATTGGCCATCGAGAATTTTAAAAAAACGTTCCCGCCGCGTTGGAGGCGATCCGAGCCACGCTCCCGGCCAATACCGAGATAGAGCTCTGGTGGCAGGACGAAGCGCGGGTCGG